>JBBIQR010000075.1:0-18193 GCA_037442245.1 Candidatus Solibacter sp.
CGAAGTGGCCGCCAGCCTCAAGGATCTCGACACCCGCGTCTCCGCCACCGAACGGCAGGCCGCGCTCGACCGTCTGCGCTTCAGCGGCGACTACCGCTTCGAGGCCCACACCATTTCCGGCCGCATCCCCTCGCACTTCGACGGCATGCAGCTGCAGAACCTGCTGGTGAAGACCATGTTCGCCTCGCCGATTCTCGGCCGCCCGCCCGCCAGCGTCACCGAAATCAACAACGCCGTCAGTTCGCACTACGCCGACTACCTCCAGTTCACCAACAACCTCACCTTCGACCGTCTGAAGCAGGGAATGGCCAGTTTCCCCGCCGCCATGCAGCAGCAGCTTTTCGGCATGCTCATGCCCTCCACCTACACGCCCTCCTACGCGGCCAACAACGACGCCCTCTTCACCAACCGCCTGCGCCTCAACTTCGACGCGCAAATCGCCGACAACATCTCCTTCAGCGGACGCCTCGCCATGTACAAGGTGTTCGGCGATTCCACCGGGGTGCAGGTCTTCAACGGCCAGCCCACCAGCATGAACATCGACGGCACCACCGTCGGCGTGCCGAATTCGGACCAGTTGCGCGTGGAGCGCGCCTTCTTCAGTTGGAACAACATCGGCGGTTCGAAACTGTATCTCTCGATCGGACGCCGTCCCTCGACCGAGGGCCCGCCCATGAACTTCCGCCAGGATGAACTCCGCGCGGGTACGCCTTCCGGCGCCCTCATCGACTATCAGTTCGACGGCATCACCGTGGGCTACCGCCTCTCCGAGAACATGGTGTGGCGCCTCTGCTGGGGGCTTGGCTACGAGTCCGGCTTCGGCAACGGCGACCTGCTCAAGATGCCCCAGGACCGCCTCAAGGATACCCACTTCCTGGGCGCGAACTTCGACCTGTGGAACTCCGAGACCACACTCGTGCAGGCCACCTATGCACACGCCTTCAACGTCACCGACGGTTTCAACGGCCTGACCGTGCTCACCGTGAATCCGCTCACCGGCGACCCCGTGAACGCGCCCGTGGTCATGCGCTACACGCCCTCGGCCAACCTGGGCGGCATCCACCTGTTCGGCGTGAACCTTTCGCACCGCGCCAGCGCCTTCGATCTCTATGCCAGCGCGAATCTCTCTTCCACGCGCCCCAACGGCGTGACCACGCCCTTCGGCGGATTGCTCAGCGATCCCTTCGAAACCCCGGTCAACCGCACCGGCTACATGTACCTGACCGGCGTTCGCTTCAACTTCCCCAACGAAGACCGCACCAAACTCGGCTTCGAATTCAATCACGGCAGCCAGTACTGGTTCAACTTCGCCCAGGCTTCCGACGACATCATCGCGCCCAAGACCAATACCCGCGGCAACGTGGTGGAAGTCTACCTCACGCACCGCATCAACCAGCGTTTCATCCTCAAGGGCGATTTCATCAAGTACCTCTACGATTACTCGGGATCCGGCTGGCACCTGGGCACGCCCCGGAAACTGGATTCCAATCCCATTCTTGCCTTCCCCACTTATTCCGGCGCGACTATGCTCTCGCTCGGTGTCACGACGCGTTTTTAATGGAGACCATCATGCAAAACCGAACTGTTCGTATCCTCTTCAGCAGTCTGTCCGCTATCGCCATCGCGGTGGCACTCTCCGGCGCAACCGCCGGCGCGGGTGCGGCGCGGGGCAGCGAAACCAAGGGCCGTACTTACTTCCGCAAGACCTGCAAAGACTGTCACGTGAAGGGCGGCAAGGGCGGAGAGGTATCGCCGCTGACCAAAACCCAGGCCCAGTGGCGCACCTACTTCCAAAAGGGCAAGCACGCCGGCGGCGCCGAAGCGCTCACCAAATTCTTCGACGAGCAGCAGATGCTCGACGTGCAGACGTTCCTCATCAACCACGCGGCAGACTCTCCGCAACCGGAGACCTGCGGCAAGTAAGCGGCGCCCGCGGATATGCGGCCCGGGCGGATCCCGCGCGGGCCGCGCCGCACCACCCGTTGCTTCCGAACGGCAGGCTATCACTATGCGCAAGCTCTTCCTCTCCCCAAGGCGCTCGCGGGCCGGCGCCGCATTCGCCCTCGCGGCGTCCGCGGCGCTCGCCTTGAGCGCTCAGACCGCTCCGCCCGCCAAATTGCCGCATCCCGCGCTCACCTTGAAGGACGCCGGCGGCCGCAACGTGCTCGAATCCGGCGGCCCCATCAGCACGCGCCAGACCTGCGGCGGCGATTGCCACGACTACGATTTCATCGCCAACAGCTTTCATTTCCAGCAGGGCAAGAACGAAATGGACCGCGCCCTGCTCACCCGCAACGGCGCTCCAGCCTTCAACTCCTCGCCCGGCATGTTCGGTAAGTTCTCCATCATCCCGAACCGCCAGTTGACCCACGCCGGCATTGCCGATCCCGGTGACGCCGACATGAGCCAGCCGGAATGGCTGACCAAGTGCGGCGGCTGCCACACCGGCGGCGGCATCAGCGAGTTCGACCTCAAGGGCCGCAAGTTCGGCACGCCCGAAGCGGCGCCTTCCGGACCGCTCGACCCCAGCTACACGATCCGCGATCGGGCCAAGGGCGAAGTCGTACCCTGGGACTGGGCGAAGAGCGGCACCGCCGAAGCCGACTGCTTCCTCTGCCACGTGCCCAAAGCCAGCCGCGCCGAGCGCAAGAAGGAGTACGGCGCGGGCAACTTCCGCTGGGCCAATAACGCCACTCTCGCCGATACCGGCATCGTCGCCGCCGCCGGCGACGGCAGCTACAAGTACAACCGCGACGCCTTCCGCCCCGACGGTACCGTCAAACCGCAACTGCTCGACCTCTCCGATCCCACGCTCGAAAACTGTGCCCAGTGCCACGGCTTCACCGCGCGCAACACCACCAACATCCAGCCCATCCAGCACGCCGATATCATGCGCGGCACGGAGAAAGCCGGCTGGATCTACAACGGCGCGAAGATCAGCGACACCGAGTCGCCCAGGATCGTCGGCAAGGAGCACATGAACTTCCCCTGGGACGCCCATGCCGCCCAGGGTCTGGCGTGCATCGACTGCCACTTCTCCCCCAACAATCCGGGCCGCATGATTCAGGAAGACGAACGCAAGAACCTGCGATACAAGCCCGGCTCGCTCGATCCGGCGGTGTATCTGAAACGCCCCGATCACAATTTCGCCCGCGGCAACATCCCACCCGAAACCGTCAACATGACGCGCCACAACACCATGCGCGGCTGCGGCGATTGCCACGAGGCCGAGAAGGGCCACGCCTTCCTGCCCTACAAGAACCTCCACTTCCAGGCCATGGCTTGCCAGACCTGCCACATCCCGGCAGTGCACTTCTGGGCCTACCGCAGCGACGACTGGGGCTTCCTGATGGACACCGGCACCAGCCGCATCACGATGCGCGGCATCGAAGGCAGCATCGTCGACCCCGAGAGCGACATCACCGGCTACCTGCCGGCGTACATCCCGTCGCCCGCCAAGGACGGCCACCCGCAGATCCGCCCCACCAACCTGATCACCGGCGTCTACTGGTTCGACAAAACCAAGGGCCGCCCCGTGTTCACCTGGCAGGTGCAGCAGGCTTTCTTCCAATCCACAGCCGCCGAGGGCGACTGGCAGTACCGCCCCGAGATCGTCAAAACCTTCGGCGATAAAGACGGCATCATCGATATTCCGCAAGCCGTCTACGACACGCCGGAAAAGATCGCGCTCGTCCGCGGCCTCCTCCAGAAGTACTCGGGCGTCGCCGACCCCGAATTACGCATCGAAATCGTGCCCTGGGCCATGAGCCACAGTATCGCCGGCAAGGGACAGGCGGTGAAGGAATGCACCGCCTGCCACGCGCGCAACAGCATGCTGAATCGCCCGCTCGACCTCAATACCTTCCTGCCGAAGAACGTGCCGGTGATCTTCCGCGGCAAGCAGATGAACGTCGTCGACTTCGCCGGCAAGGAGCCTGCGTTCGATAACCGCACGCTGCTCGGCTCCTTCTACGTGATCGGCAACAGCCGCTCGCCCTTCGTCGAGTGGACCGGCTGGCTGGCGGTGGCCGGAGCGCTGCTGTTCAGCCTGGTGCACGGAAGCCTGCGGGCTTGGAAAGGACGCGCATGAAACCCGCCCCGTTGTATTCGCTTCACGAAAGAGTGTGGCACTGGCTCCAGGCGGCGGCCATGATGCTGCTCATCGTCACCGGCATGGCCATCCACTACCCGGACCGTTTCGGCATCCTGGGCTCGTTGGCCAACGCCATCCGCGTGCATGCCTGGATCGGAGCC
Source organism: Candidatus Solibacter sp. (assembly GCA_037442245.1). Taxonomy (GTDB): domain Bacteria; phylum Acidobacteriota; class Terriglobia; order Bryobacterales; family Bryobacteraceae; genus Solibacter. Next base: position 4,255 of record JBBIQR010000075.1, read on the forward strand.
GCCCTCATCCTCAACGCCTTTCTCGGCGCTTTCTTCCATTTGACGGCCGAAAAGTACCATCACTTTCTGCCGCAAATGGACGATTTCACCGGCGCCGCCGTGCGCCAGGCCCGCTTCTATCTCTACGGCATCTTCCGCGGGGAGCGCCATCCGCTGGATGTCGATCCCAAACGCAAGCTGAATCCCCTGCAGAAGATCACGTATCTCGCGCTGCTCAACGTGCTCCTGCCGTTTCAGATCGTCACCGGCGTGCTCATGTGGGGCGCCGACCGCTGGCCTCGCGTCTTCGCGCGCATGGGAGGGCTCTGGCTGCTGGGCCCGGCCCATACCTTCGGCTCCTACCTCTTCCTGGCCTTCCTGATCGGCCATATTTACCTGGCGACCACCGGCCCAACGCCGCTCGCGCTGATCCGCGAGATGGCGCTTGGCTCCACGGTCCGCGCGGAGGCGGAACCCGAAGGGGCTATTCAATCAGCAGAATAAAAGATCGAAAGGTCTGTTAAAATGCAGGCAGCGAGTGATGCCATGACCAAAGGCTCCAAGGCGGACGCGGAAGCATTGGTGTTCGAGATGCAGGTCCGGATCTGCAAGGCATTTGCGAATCCGGTGCGGCTCAAAATGCTGGAGCTGATCTCCAAACGGGACTATACCGTGTCGGAGATGCAAAGCGAACTGGAGATTTCGCTCCCCAACGTGTCCCAGCACCTGGCTATATTGAAGGCGGCAGGCGTGGTCTCCACCCGGCGCAACGGGAAGCAGACTTATTGCTTCCTCACCATGCCCGAAGTGAAGCACGCGTGCCAGATGCTGCGCGACGTCTTGCGCGCGCAGGTCCGGAAGGGCCGCAGGCTGGTAGCCTGAAGCCGCTTCCGGATCGCAGCGAACCGCCATACTCTATTTGTCCCCGGCACGGCAGCCGGACTGCTTCTCCGGCTCCCGTGCCGCAACTCGCGCGAAGACGGGCGCGGTTCGCGTCCAGGCGAAGACAAACAGCGCGGCCGCCCCGGCAAACGCGAAGAACATCGGACTGCTCCTACTTGCGGCCCGCGCGGCGGCCGAGGCCGGTTCCGCCGCCGGTTCCCGGGGTGTGAATCGGACCCGAGCCGTCCTGCGGCCCCAACTTTTTCCCGTTGCGCTGCCCCGCGCGCTGTCCCGGACCCGGCGTACCGGTCTGCGCGAAGGCGGGCGCGGTGTAGGTCCAGGCGAATGCGGCCAAAGCCAGTGCTGCGGCGGAAGTGAAGAGATTCTTTTTCATTTCTGGTGTCTCCTTTCAGACTCCACTCCGGGAAAGGGCACGCCGCGCGCCAGACCGCGTGCGACACAGAATCAACAGCTTGACGATCCTGCGCGCCCAGCGTAGCGCAAGCTTCGCACATTGGTGCCTTCGCGCTGCGCAAAGGCTGCGCCGATGCCGGTACAATCTCCGTGTAAGGAGCCCCCATGAGCGATTCGCGCCGGCAATTCCTGAGCGGCACATCCGCGGCGCTGTTGGCGGCCGCCGCGGCCTGCCACAAGCCCGATTCCGCCGCGCCGTCCACGCCACAGCCCGGCGCGCCGCCCGCCTTCGGCACTGCCCCCGATTTCGGACCGCCGGTCTCCACCGCGACTTTCGCCGAGGCCGAAAAGCTGGTCCAGTTCGACCTCTCGCCCTCCGAACGCGATACCGCGGCGGGCAGTTGGCGCCGCAGCCTCGCGCCGGTCTATGAACTCCGCACCGGACCGCGCAGGTTCACGCCGCCGCCCGCGCTCGCGCCCGCCATGCAATGGGATCCCGTTCTGCCCGGTGAAACCGCGGGACCGCCGCGCGACCGCTTCGTGCGCGGCGCCGCTGCTCCCGGCGCGCTGCCCGCCAACGAGCAGGAGATTGCGTTTGCGCCTCTCACGCGCCTGGCTCGCTGGATCGAAACGCGGCAAATCACCAGCGAACGCCTCACCGCCATCTACCTGGACCGCCTCGCCCGCTTCGACCCCAAGTTGCGCTGCGTGATCACGCTGACTCGCGACCTTGCGCTCCAACAGGCGCGGCAGGCCGACCGCGAAATCGCCGCAGGCCGCTATCGCGGACCGCTGCACGGCATCCCGTGGGGCGGCAAGGATCTGCTCGATACCGCGGGCATCCCAACCACCTACGGCGCCGAACCCTACCGCAATCGCGTTCCGCGGGAGGATGCCGCGGTGGTCAGGCGGCTGCACGACGCCGGAGCGGTGCTGGTGGCCAAACTCAGCCTGGGCGCGCTCGCGCTCAACGACATCTGGTTCGGCGGACAGACCATGAACCCGTGGCTGCTCGAGGAAGGCGCTTCGGGATCCAGCGCCGGTCCCGGCGCGGCCACCGCCGCGGGGTTGGTCGGCTTCTCCATCGGCAGCGAAACCGGCGGCAGCATCGTCAGCCCTTCCATGCGCTGCGGCGTTACCGGCCTGCGCCCGACTTACGGACGCGTGGCGCGTACCGGGGCCATGACGCTGTGCTGGTCGCTCGATAAACTGGGCCCGATGACCCGCGGCGTGGAGGACGGCATGCTCGTACTGCGCGCCATCTCCGGACCCGATCCCGGCGATGGGGCCAGCGTGTCCAGCCACCTCGATTTCGACGCCACGGCGCCGGTTGGCGGGCTGCGCGTGGGCTATTTCCCGCAGTGGATGCGGGAGCCGCCAGCGACCGATGTGGATCGCGCCGTACTGGATGGTCTGGGCAGACTCGGTATGACGCCGGTCGAGGTGTCCCTGCCCGATTGGCCCTATGGATCGCTCAACCTGATCCTGTTCGCCGAAGCCGCCGCGGCTTTCGAGGAACTCACGCTCGCCGGCGGGTTGAAGCAACTCAAGATGCAGGTTCCCGACGCCTGGCCCAATCTCTTCCGGCAGGCGCGTTTCCTTTCGGCGGTCGATTTCGTGCAGGCGAGCCGCATGCGCCGCGCCGTCGCCCAGGAAATGGCGCGCATTTTCCGGCAGGTGGATCTGCTGCTGGTGCCGTCCCTGCGCGACGAGATCCTGAACATCACCAACGCCACCGGCCACCCTTCCCTAACCATACCCGCCGGCTTCGTCGAAGTCTCCGAGGCGCGCAGCGATTGGGCGCCCGATCCGGCACACCCGCTACCCCGCTTCTCACCGCCGCGCCGTGTGCCGCACGGTGTGACGCTGATCGGCCGCCTTTTCGACGAGGGCACGATGGCCCGCGCCGGTCTCGCCATCGAACGGGCGCAGAACATGCAGGACGAGCACCCGCCCGGCTTCTGACGCTCGCACCTCAATGGAGGATGCGATCCAATATCGGCGCTTCCTCATGCTGCCCAGGGTTCACCACCACCACCGGATTCCCCATCATGCCCTCTGCCAGCGCGGCGGGTTGAGGCAGCGAATCGCGCCACGCCAGATCGAACTGGAACTCCATCGGCCCGTGACTGTCGGCAACGAAGTTCGTGTGCCAGCAGTTGTCAAAGATCATCGCCAGGATGCGGTGGGGCGCCGCCGGCTCCTGCTGGTGCAGTTCGCACACGTGCGGTCCGCCGATGGCCACCAGCGGTGCGTCGCGCGTCACCCATAGCCAGTGCCCATTGCTGCCGGACGCCGCGTAGTGCGCCCACCCGTCGATCGCAAAATAATCCTTGCACGTGCCGCGCAACTGGTCGCGATACGGCATGAACGGGACGCCTCCAGCGGAGAACACCGGCAGCGCCAAGCCCTGCGGCAACTCGAAGGAAAGAAACAGCACCTCGGGCGCCATCGAGGAAAGCCGGTCCAGCGACACCGTCAGCCGTGCCCGCGGCTCGCGCTTCCACACTTCGAGCAGGCGGCGCGACGCGCCCAGCCGCGCGTGGCGGACCTCCTGCGTGTAGACCAGCGTGTGCGGCGTTTCGTGCGCCACCGCCGCCCCGTATGTGGCCGCCGTCTCCTGGAACGACCGGCGGCGCACGTCCGCATCGAACTTCGCGTGCAGTTGCGCGATGGTCCGGCGGTCGGCGGGCGGCACCACGCTCACGCACAGGAACTCGCCCAACGCGCCCTCGAAGAGCGGCTGCGCCATGCCCGTCCAAGCCGCGGATTGCGGCCAGCCGGCCGCATCGAATTTTACTGCCGGCGCGTGTGCGGCGGGCGGCGGCGCGGCATCCGCGGTCGCGCGGTACGCCGTCACGGACGCCCCCGCGAGGTTCTCGAACCACGCGCGCGTCTGTCCCCGCTCCCGCGCCAGCGGACGCAGATCGCCGCTCGCGGCATCCACCAGCGCCGTCATCTTGGCGTCGACGCCCGTGACCGCGCCCCATCCGCTGGTTGCCGCCGGCGCCGGATTGACCGCGTAGACGCCCGCGGGCAGCGCATCCAGCTTCGCGCGCATACGGCGCTGCAAGAGCGCGTCCGCGACACCCATCGGCCGGTATGCCAGGTCGCTCTTCTCGACGTACTGCCCGAGCGTGGCCAGATTGTATGGCGCGGAGATGCTGCCCGCCGCGCCCCAGGTGTGCTCGTCAAAGAGACACAGGTCGCGCAGGATCGCGGTAACGTAGCGCTCGTCGCGCGCCGGGAGCGTACCGAGCGCGGGCGACATGGCCGCGGCAAGCGTGCGTTTCGCGGCGCGGCTGGCCGCCACTTCGCGAGGACCCGAGGCGTCGCCGTTGGCCCACCAATCCGTCCATTCGCCTTCGAGCGTCGAAATCGCTCCGCCCACTGCGCGCTCCATGCGGAACACGGCATCCGTCGCGGTCGTCAGGCGCAGCGTGGGAGCCAGCCCGAGCCGGTTCCACGCCGCCAGGAACGGCGCCAGCGAGGGAAACGGGTAGCCGTTGTCGTAATGCGTGGGATGCGTGTGGGTCAGAATCAGGCTTTCGAAGCCGTACCCCTCGGCTTCGATGGCGCGCAGATGTTCGCCGAGTTTCCCGTGCGCGGCGCGCAGCGCCTCTTCGTCCGTACGGTAGCGGACGCCGTCGCGCGCAGGCGCCAGGTAATTCATGACGCTGCCGTAGTGCTCGCCCAGCCACACGAAAAGCCGCCGCCCGTCCGGCACTTTCCACCAGAACGCGTCCGGACGGCGGAATGGCGGACCGCCGCTATCGGCGTTGATGCCCATCAGCAGGTGCCGGATGCCGTGATCGAGCAGCGCCATGGCTCCGGCGCGCGGAAACCCATTGACGTCGTTCTGCATCGCCGCGCGGATGCGGAGCGCTTGCCACAGCGCCGCCGGAATCCACGCCAGCATCTGCCGCCATTGCGCCGCGTCGAGGAACGCCGTCTGGTTGAACGGCAGGCCCATCACGTCCATCCGCCCCGCGCGGACCAACTCTACCAGCGCATCGCGCCGCGCCGGGGATGCGCCGCGATACCAGTCGTCGAGTTCTACCAGGGTCTCGACGGTCCAGCGGAACGCCGGGTCGGCGCGGCAGCAGTCGATCGCGGCGTCGATGTAGTGGGTCTGATCGTCGCGCACGACGGCGGGCAGCGCTGTGTAGCCGACGTCCAGATGCGTGTGGTGGACGATATCGATCGAGCGGATCTTCGATCCGCCCTGCGCGTACGCCCCGCGGATGCCGGGGGCCGCGGCAATGCCGGCCAGAAACTGCCTGCGGTTCATGTCGGGCTTATTGTATGCCCCGGCGCGCCCGCAGGTTCCGCTCCCAGGGGGGAGCTACTCGTCCCGGACGCTCTCCGCCCGTTCGGCCCGGTGGCGCACGTCCACGCCCTTCACCAGAAACACCACGTCCTCCGCGATATTGGTCGCGTGGTCGCCGATGCGCTCCAGGTTGCGCGCCACGAAGATCAGGTCCACCGCCGCCTGCACCACGCCCGGATCGCGCTGCATCGTCGTCAGCAGTTCCGCGTAGACGGCGTCGCGCAGTGTATCGACCTCTTCGTCGGCCAACAAGACCGAGCGAGCCAGACCCTCATCCTGATTCACGAAGGCATCCAGGCACTTGAGCAGCATCGACTGCACCATGGAGGCCATATTCGGAATGTCCACCATCGGCTTCACCAGCGGATGGTGCATCAGGGAGAGCGACCGTTCGGCGATGTGCTGCGCCAGGTCCCCGATCCGCTCCAGGTCGGTGTTGATCTTGAGCGCCGCCGTGAGGAACCGCAGGTCCCGCGCCACCGGCTGCCGCAGCGCCAGCAGCCGCGTCACCATGCCGTCGACTTCCATTTCCATGCGGTTGATCTTCGGCTCGTCCCGGATCACCTGCTCGGCGAGTTCCCGGTCCTGATCGACCAGCGAGCGCACACTGCGATTGATCGCGCTCTCGACCAGCCCGGCCATTTCGAGCAGTTTGTTGCCCAGTTCTTCGAGTTCGACCGTAAAGTGGCGCATAGCCTTCTCCTGTTCCGCTTGACGCCTAGTTTAGCCGAATCGTCCCGTGATGTAATCTTCCGTCTCCTTGCGCGAGGGATTCTTGAAGATCACATCGGTCTTGTCGAACTCGATCAGACGCCCCAACAGGAAGAAACCCGTGAAGTCGGCGACGCGCGCCGCCTGCTGCATGTTGTGGGTGACGATCACCATGGTGCACTGGTCCTTGAGCGAGAACATCAGTTCTTCGATCTTCGCGGTCGCGATCGGATCCAGCGCCGAGCACGGCTCGTCCAGCAGCAGCACCTCGGGGTCCACCGCCAGCGCGCGCGCAATGCAAAGCCGCTGCTGCTGCCCGCCCGAGAGCGCGTAGGCGGAGTCGTGAAGTTTGTCCTTCACTTCCTCCCACAGCGCCGCGCGCCGCAGGCTATGCTCCACCTTGTCCTTCAGGGTGGAACGCGAAGCCATCCCGTTGATCCGCAGCCCGTAGGCGATGTTGTCGAAGATCGACTTGGGGAATGGATTGGGCCGCTGGAACACCATCCCGACCCTTCGCCGCAGGCTGGTGACATCTACGTCCTGCACGTCCTCGTCGTCGAGCAGGACCTGTCCCTCCATGCGGGCGCTGCGGATCGTGTCGTTAATGCGGTTCAGGTTGCGCAGGAACGTCGACTTGCCGCATCCGGAGGGACCGATCAAGGCCGTAATGCAGTTGGTGTGCATATCCAGCGACACTTCGTGGAGCGCCTGGAACGCGCCGTAGTAGAAATTCACTTTGGCCGCCCGGAGTTTCGGTCGCGAAACCGTCTGCGCCATGCCCGCCTCGCTGTGCTTCACCGGCGCCATGGCTACCGGCTTTGGTATCGCACTCATGTCTGCCTCCTGCTACCCGCGGGGCACCGATGTGCCCCTTGCCAGGACCAGCCGGGTCGCGATGTTCGCCACCAGCACCAGCCCGATTAAAACCAAGCCCGCTGCCCACGCCTGCCTGTGCCAATCGTCATATGGGGAAGTGGCGCGCAGGTAAATCTGTACCGGCAGCGATGCCGTGGGCTGCCCTAATCCGCCGTTCCAAAACTGGTTATTGAACGCCGTGAACAATAGCGGCGCCGTCTCCCCGGAGATGCGCGCCACCCCGAGGATCATTCCCGTGATCACGCCCTTGCTGCCGGCCGGGACCACCACCGTCGCAATCACCTTCCACTTATGCGCGCCCAACGCGAGTGCGGCCTCGCGCAGCGGCGTGGGCACCTCACGCAGGAACTGCTCTGTCTGCCGGGTCACGATCGGAATCAGCATGATGCTCAGCGCGATGGCACCCGCCACCGCGGAAAACTGTTTGAGCGGCACCACCACCAGAGTCCACGCCACGATGCCGATCACGATCGAAGGGACGCCGTTCAGCAGGTCCGCCACGTAGCGGACCACCGCCGCGAACGCTTTATCGTCGTACTCGGCCAGGTACACCCCGGCCAGGAATCCCACCGGTATCCCGATCAGCGCGGCCATCCCGACAATCTCCGCGCTGCCCACGATGGCGTTCGCCATCCCGCCGCCTTCTTCCCCGGGCGCCAGCGGCAGCTTCGTGAAGAAGTTCCAGTCCAGCGATTTCCCGCCGTTGAAAATCAGATAGCCCAGAATCACGAACAGGCTGGACACCGTCAACGCCGTAAAGATGCCGGTCAGGGTCAGCATCACACCGTTGATGATCTTGCGCCGCATCAACCGGTTCATCGCTTCGCCCCCTTCCCGGTCGTGGCCAGGATCATGAGCCGCGCCAGACCGTTGAGGATGATGGTCAGGCAAAACAGCACCAGCCCGAGTTCGATCAGCACGCTGCGGTACACGTCGCCGGTCGCCTCGGTAAACTCGTTGGCGATCACCGCCGCGATGGTGTGGCCCGGCGCGAAGAGCGAAGCGTGTATCGCCGCCGAGTTGCCGATGACCATCGTCACCGCCATCGTCTCCCCCAGCGCGCGCGCCAGTCCCAGGAAAATCGAGCCCAGGATGCCCAGGCGTGCGTAGGGCACCACCACGTCCCAGGTCATCTCCCACTTGGTCGCGCCCAGCGCCAGCGCTGCCTCCCGCTGTTCGCGCGGCACCGCCAGAAGAGATTCGCGCGAAACCGAAATGATGAACGGGAAGGTCATCACCGCCAGGATCACCCCCGCGGTCAGGACGCCCACACCGTACGCCAGCCCCTGAAACACCGGCAGGAAGCCCAGCGTGGACTTGAGGAACGGCTCCACCGTGGTACGCATCAGCGGAACCAGGGTGAAAATCGCCAGGAGCCCGTAAATCACACTGGGGATGGCAGCTAATAATTCAATCAGGAATGTGAGTGCGTTCGAGATGCGCGGCGGGGCAAGTTCGGAAAGAAAGATCGCCGATCCCAGACCCAGCGGAACGGAGATCGCCAGCGCCAGAATCGAAGTCAGCACCGTGCCGAAGATAAACGGCAGCCCGCCAAACTTCTCGGTGACCGGATCCCAGTCGCTGGAAAAAAGAAATCTCCACCCGAGCGCGTGCCGCGCCGGAGCGGAGTCGGTCCACAGAACGTGGACGATCAGAACCGCGGCCAGCACGATCGCCGCCGCGAACATAACAGTAATCAGGCGGGCGATATTGTCGCCCGCCTGATCGAACCACCTGGACTGCCTTCGGACCTGGACTGCCGTGGCCATGCAAACGAAAAGACTGCCGGATCAGCGCTTAGTACTTGATCTGGGCAATCTGCTTCTGCTCCTTGGCCACCACCGCCGCCGGAAGCGGCGCGTAGGCCAAGGCAGCAGTCTGACCCTGCCCCGCGGTCAGCATCCATTTCAGGAATTCCGTGATTGCCTTCCCCTTCGCCGCGTCGGAGAACTGCGTGGGAATCAGCAGCCACGTGAACGTCGAGATCGGGTACGAGTTCTTGCCGGGAGCGTTCGTGATCGAAACCCGGAAATCGGCCGGCATCGCCTTAGCCGCGCCCGCCGCCGCTTCCGTCACGCCCTCGAGGCTCGCCTTCACCCAGTTCCCCGCAGAGTTCTTGATCAGGCCGAACGCCAGCTTGCTCTGGATCGCGTAGATCAGTTCGACATACCCGATCGCGTTCGGCGTCTGCTTCACAAAACCGGCGACTCCGGGGTTGCCCGAGCCGTTCAGCCCTTCCACCGGCCAGCTCACCTTCGTGTTCGCGCCGACCCGGCTCTTCCACTCGGGGCTGACCTTCGACAGATAGTCCGTGAAGACGAACGTCGTGCCGCTGCCGTCGCTACGATGAATCGGAATGATCTCTTCCGAAGGCAGCTTCACGCCCGGGTTATCCTTCGCCAGGCGCGCATCGTTCCACTTCTTGATCTTTCCCAGGAAGATGTCCGCAATCACATCCGGGGTGAACTTCAATTCCGCGGAGACGCCCGGGATGTTGTAGATCAGAACCACCGCCCCCATCACCGTGGGGAAGTGCAGCGGCTTCACCTTCATCTTCTGGATGTCTTCATCCTTCATCGGCATGTCGGAAGCGCCGAAATCGACCGTTCCGTTCGTCAACTGGCTGATGCCGGCGCCGGAGCCGCCGCCACCGTAGTTGATCTGCACCGAAGGATGCGCCTTGTGGTAATCCTCAAACCACTTCTGGTAAATCGGCATCGGGAAAGTCGCGCCCGCTGCGTTGATCATTTGCGCGGCGGCGACCGAGGCGCCGGCCGCCAGGACCGCGCCAATCGTCAGCAACTTCTTCATCATTCTGGTAAGCTCCATTTTCCCATTCGATTGTTACAGTACGGTTACCGTTTGACCCTATTTCGAAGAAGGAGGGCCGCCGGGCAGCGTGTAGCGAAGGTCGAAATACACGGTGTGATCGGCCGCGTGGTCGAGCGCGTTCGGAGCGACATACCACGGGGTACGGGTGGCATACTCGTACTGCCCCATGAGGTTGATCGCGCCATACGCCGCACTCTTCCACAACGTCTGATTGAAACCAAACGTGTACTCGTTCACCGAGCGGTTCTGCCCGTTGGACGAGCCGGTGTAGCCCCATCCCACCAGGCTGGTGCCGTTGGCGTCCACCGCCACGTTCTTGCCGATGTAGATGCCGCCGAAGTAGAAGTACAGCAGCGTGTTGTGGATGGTCGCCTCGAAGCCGTCCGTGGAGGTGAAGGTGTGGATCGGGCTGAGGCTGCCATCGGCGCGAACCACCACATCGGGAGCGTTCCCGAAGAAGTAACGGCCGATACCGTCGCCAAGCTGATTGTTGGAAATCAGGCGCAATCCCTTGGCCACTTCGAAATTGGTATTGACCTCGCCGCCGGCGCCCATCTTGGAGAAGGTCCGTCCCGAGGTGGGTTGGCCGGTGGTCGTGTTGTAGATCTCGAATCTGCGGGCAATGCCGCCGACTTCGAAGTGGAATTTGGAACTCGGATCGAACGCCACTTTGGCGATCAGGTCCGGCATCGAGTTGGGGGTGCTCAGGAAGCCGGCGGAACCGTTGTCCAACTGGGCTCCGGCGAGCGCGCTGAGCGCGGCCGGCAGAACAATCTGGCCGCCGCCTCCGTACCCGCCCATGTACTGGTTCGGGTTCTCGATGGAGACGCCGAGCGTCACCTTGTTGCCGCTGCCGTGATAGAGCGCGCGGAAGCCGGTCTGGCGGGTCCAGGGCATGCCGATCAAGTAATTCACGTCGAACTCTTGTCCGAAGAAGATGTCTCCAGGCAGTGCCGAGATCCCCTTGCGGTTCGCGGTGAACATACTCCAGCTCTGTCCGCCGAGAACCTCCCAGCCTCCCTTGCGCACGCTGACCCAGAACAGACGCATGCGGGGCACGAACGCGCCATTGGTGATCCCGATGTTGTTGGCAGCGCCGGTACCGAGGAAGTCCGTCTCCAGGTAGTTCATGAACTGGAAACCCTTCCAGTTGCCGTCGATGCGGAAGCCGACGCGCGAGTTCTGCGGGCTCATGCGGAACTCGTTCAAGTGGCCGCCGGGAACGGCGTTGTCGAACGGGATGCTGCCGAAGTTGGTGCCGATGCCGGAGCCGGCGTTCTTATTGCGCCAGACGGCGGTGGCATCGAGGAATCCTACCGGCATGATCGTGATATTGCCGAGTTGGAATTGCAGCGGGCTGGCCTTGGCCGCCGGGGCGGGAGTGCTCTGGGGCGGAGCGGCAGGCGCCGGTGCCGGCGTGGGTTCGGGCACAGCGGCGGTCGCGGGAGCGGCGACAGCGGCCACTTCCTTGCCCTTCGCCGGAGACGTAACGGCCGCGGCGTCACTCGAAGAAGCCGCCTTCGTCCGGTTGTCTTCCATCATTTTCTGCTGCTTCTCCAGCACCGTCCGCATCGCGTCGAGTTGCTGTTGCTGCACTGCGATCTGCGTCCGCAGTTCCTGAATCTCGGCTTCCGGGCTCATCGCAGCCGGAGCCGCCGCGGGCTTCGCCGGGGGCGCCGGGTTGGCCGGGCTGGCCGGCCCGTCCGCCGCGGGCAGCGAGCATGCGGCCCACAAAATCGCGAACAAAGCGTGGCTGATTCGTCGATGTCCTGTCATTCGTTCTGGTCCTTTCTCCTCGTTTAAAACACTCAAAAAGTGCGTCTTCGCGTTGTGGAAGCCCACACCCGCACCGCGGTCGTCGGCGGCACCGGTATAGCGCACAAATCTGTCAGAGAGCGCCCAGTGTAGCGGCAGATCCATGACAGATTAATGAGAGCGTTGTGATGAGGGCGTTAACTGAATATTGCCGGGGTCGCTCAGGCCGTCAGCGCGGCTCGCTCGACTCCCGAATACCGCGGCAGCGTCACAATAAAGGTGGACCCTTTGCCCATCTGGCTTTCCACCGACACCGTGCCGCCCATCTGCTCGATCGCGTGCTTCACGATCGACAGGCCCAGCCCGGTACCCCCGACCTGCCGCGACCGCGCCTTATCCACACGGTAGAAGCGCTCGAAGATGCGCGAGCAGTCTTCCGCCGGAATTCCCACGCCTGTATCACAGATGCGGATCTCGATCGAGTCCCCGCGCTCCTCCACGAGTGCGCTCACTTCCCCGTCCGGCTTATTGAACTTCACGGCGTTATCCAGCAGATTGAGCAGAGCCTGCTCCAGCCGGATGCTGTGCCCCAGCAGGAAAGCGTCGGGAATCTCTCCCGCGGTCAGCCGCACGCCCATCAGGTTCGCCGCGGGCTCCACCGCGCGCATCGCCCCGCTCAGCGCATCGCTCACCGAAATCGGTCCCGCCGGCGCATGGTTCCGCCCCGATTCGAGTTCCGACAACGTCAACAGGTCGGCCGCGATGTTGTTCAGCCGCACACCGTTGGCCTGAATGATCTCGACGAACCGCCGGCGGTTGCGCTCGTCCTCCAACCCGCCGTCCAGCAGCGTCTCCGCATAGCCGCGGATGGTCGCCAGCGGCGTGCGGATCTCGTGCGACACGTTGGCCACCAGGTCCCGCTTCATCCGCTCCAGCCGTTCGCCAGGCGTCACATCGTGCAGGATTGCGATCGCCCCGCGCGAGGCTCCCTCCGCCATGGGCACCGCGGAGACTTCGTAGGACCGCTCCTCGGAGTTCGATAACCGCAACCGCTGCCGTGCCGGCTCTCCGCTCTCCAGCACGCGCGTCAGGATCTCGCGCAGCGCCGGCTCCCGCACCACCCGGACCAGCGGCAGACCCTCCGCCGCGCGATGCTGCCCGGCGGCACGCACGAACGCGCTGTTGCAAAACGTGATCGTCAGGCGCGCGTCCACCGCCAGCACAGCGTCCGTCATGCTCGCCAGAATCGCCTCGCGGCGCGCCAACTCCATGCCCAGGCGGTTCACCAGTTCTTCCACCTGTGGCGCGATGCGCGTCAACGAGCGCGCCAGAACTCCCAGTTCGTCGTCGCCGGAGGGCAGCGGAGCATGCGCCCCGCTTGGGTTCAGGATCCGGTCCGCGAACGCCGTGACCCGCCGGATGCGGTGCGACAGCGACCGCCCCAGCAGCCATGCCGCCAGTACGAATACCGCGCTGCAGGCGATCGTCGAGATCCGCACCGCCTCGCTGGGAACGTAGAGCTGGATCACCAGAACAGGCGGCACCACGATCGCCAACGCCGTCAGAAATGCTTTACGCGCGATCGAATCCACCATCGGTCCAGCCAATGTTACCACGCGGGAGGCGGCGCTCCCGGTCTACGCCGAAGCCGCCTTGGACAACTCCCGCCCGGCATCCTCCGCCGTATCGTACGCCGCAACCAGCCCATCCACATGCGAAATCCGCAGCAGGGTCCTCACCCGCTCGGGCACGCCCGCGATCGCGAATCCCCGCCCCGCGCGCTGGCACGATGCGAACACGCCCAGTACCGCGCCCAGGCCCGCCGAGTCCATGTACGGCACCTCGCTCAGGTCCACCACGGTCGCCGCTCCACCGTTGGCCCGGGCGGCACTCTGAAAATCGAACAGAGTGTTCAGAACCAACGGACCCGCCAGATGATACACCACGACTCCGGTGGGCGTCGTCTCAATCCGCATGATCAACTCGGGCATCGGGTTTGACGAGTCTATCACGCCAGTTTTACAAATGCGTTACTGCGCGGCCGGTTTTAGTTAGCCGCTCATCGAAGCCAGGAACTCCGCGTTGCTCCGCGTCTTGCCCAGCTTGTCCAGCAGCAACTCCATCGTCGCCTGTGACAGCGACACCCCACGCACGGCCTCA
>JBBIQR010000076.1:0-6131 GCA_037442245.1 Candidatus Solibacter sp.
TGTTGAAGCCCCTTTGAAGAAGAAAGGCTTCCGTCAAGATGAGGGCGATCACCGCTGGTTCTTCTATTGGACCGTTGAGGGGAAGAAGACGACGGTGCGCACCAAAACGAGTCACGGCAGCACCAAGGATCTCGGCGATGGCCTGTTGAAGGAAATGGCCAGGCAGGTCCGGATCTCGAAGGTCCAATTTCTCGAGCTTGTGGACTGCCCGATGAACCGTGAGCAGTATCAGCGATTGCTTGAGGAAGGCGACCACCTCTGAAAATGTCTCTGCGCGCGGCCGCCGGGAATTGCCGCGCGGAACCCCTCGCCTTCAGCCCTGTCAGGGCCACAGTCCCGCGCGCTTAGAGGGCGAGTTGGCCGCGGTAGAGCATGTCCTTCAAGGGGAATTTGATGGACAGGCGGTAGAAGGCGAAGCGGCACTCGAGCGTGACGAGTTTGTCGGCGACGGTGATGGGGTTCGTGTCGCGGGGAAAGAAGAGCAGCACCTCGGTCGCGGCGGCGCCGGAGCCGGTGAACAGGTGGGCGCAGGAGAGGACGGGCCGGTCGCGGCGGACGAGGAACGAGCCGGCCTTGATGGCGGCGAGCAGAGGTTCGTTGGAATTGGCGGCCGGGTCGGAATCGGGTTTGGGCGGCATCAGCGGGAGGCCGCGCAGACGGATCACGTAAAAGAGTCCGGTGAGTTCGGGGACTTCGGGGCCGCCGGCGAGGCGCACCGGCTGCGCCGTTTCCCAGCGGGCGAGGACGGGGAATTCGATGGGCGGGCCGTGTTCGGGCTTGGGCACGGGCGGCGGGGCTTCGCCGATGGGGACGGTGGGGGTGCCCATGGGTCCGGTGCCGGGCCGCGGATCGGGCATCTCGACGCCCTGCCGTCCGCTGCGCGTGTAGCCGACTTCCGGCTCCTTCTTGTCCTCGGCGAGCCGGACGGAGCCGGGTTGCGACCACGGAGACTGGAAGAGCACGGTCTCCTTTTCCGCGTCCGTCCAGGCGGCGGGATCCTTGGTGTTCCAGAACTCTTTGCGCGCGGCTCGGAGGGGGAGCGCGGCGGGCAGGATGGCGGCGGATTGCAGCCAGCGGCGGCGGGTCAGGGTCACTATTTCCATGGTACCGCCGCTGTAGAAGACCCACCGGTGTGATAGAGTCGCTCGAGCAGAAACCGCACGCGCACCCGCTCCTCGAGGAACCTGCCGATGCTCAGGTTTTCCGTCTGCCTGCTGCCCGCCCAGCCGTCCGCGCCGTCCGCGTAAATAGACGGTCTGTTCCACGGGTGTGCCGAACATCTGCAGGCGCATACCAGCCAGTCCTGGGATGTGACGCAGGGGCAGTGCGCCAACGGAACCTTCTCCGGCGATTGGGGCGATCCCGTCGCCATGTCGGGGGAAGTGGCCAAACAGCATCCGAAGGAGACCGGCGCGGAAACCGTCGCGGGAATCGCCACGAAGATCTTCGAAGCGGCGGTGCCGGGCGGCGCGGCGATGAAGGCGTGGGTGGATCCCAAGACAGGTTTGTTGCTGCGGGCGCAGATGATTCCGGGCGGGGGCGTGGGCGAGATGACCGCCCAATTGCGCAACGGCGCGCTGCGGATCGAGAATCCTCCGTCCTACTTCCACGTCGAGACGGTGTTCGGTAACGGCGGCTCTTCGGATGCGCTCATCTACCGGCATTGCAGCGGGGCGCAGACCACCCTGCTGCTGGTCGTGAAGGACCCCGGCCATGTGGCCGAAGGCGCCGACTGGCTGTGGGTGAAATCCGGCAAATACGCGCACTAGTGCTTTGACCGGCTGGTTCGGTTCGGTGTGCCAACCGCTTGCTAACGCGCGCGGCTCGGAAACGAGCCGCGACCGTGAGGGAGCGGTCGCCGATGAAACGGAAGAAACCACACGGTCATCACACTAGCGGCGCGCGCTCCATCCGGGGATAACCCTGTTACAATAACGCTTCTTCATTTCCAAGGAGGTCGCGTGGCGGTCGTTACGGCACTCTTGCGCTTTTTGAGCTATGTCTACCACGGGTTGTTGTCACTCGTCTTGCTGGCCCTGGGGTTGCTCGTGACCCTGGCGGGCGGAGCTCAATCGCTGCGCCTGGAGATGCTGCCGTGGAGCGGCACGACGCTCCTCTGCGTGCTGGTGTTCGGTGGTCTGTTCGGGCTCCTCACGGTGGTGCTCGCGATCAAAGGCAAGCTTCGTCCGCTGTTCTTCCTGTGGGCGATTCTGGTCGTGGTTTACCTGGTGAAGGGCTTCTTCCTGGGCGGCTACCGCTTCTCTCCGGACGAGTTCTCCAAGGTCGTGTACCTGGTTCTGGGAGCCTTCGTCGCGCTGCTGGGCGCGTTCCTGCAGATGTTCCGCCCGGCCAAGCGTTAGCACGCGGGCGGCAAAAGGCGTACCATCGACTCTGATGACCCGCCGCTCCCTGATCGCCCTGTGCAGCGCCGCGCTCGCCCGCGCCGCCGCGCGCCTGCCCGCGAACAAGAACGTCAAGTGGGCGCTCGGCGCCAACCTGTGGAACTCTTTTCCCAGAGTGCCTTTCACCGACATTCTGGATGTGATGCGGGATACCGGATTCATCGGCATCCGGATGACGCAGTTCCCGCAGATTCTGAAGACCTACGACATCACCGCCGCGGGCTTGCGCCGCGAGTGCGAAAAGCGCGGCTGCCAGGTGATCACGATCAGCTTCAACGGGCCCACCTACGATCCGGCGCAGCACGGCGCCGTTCTCGCCTCGGCGCGGACCGCCATGACGTTCCTCAAGGAGTTCGGCGCCAATCACCTGGTGGTGTTTCCGCCCAACCGGCGCTTCCTTTCCGACGCCGGATTCAAGGCCATGTGCGATTGCTTCAACAAAATCGGGGAAGCCGCCGGAGAAATGGGATTCCAGGCGGGACTGCACAATCACATGGGCGAGATGGTGCAGACGCCCGAGGAGATCGACCGCTGCATGGCGATGACCGATCCCAAGCTCTTCCACTTCTCGCCGGATACCGCGCACCTCTACCTGGCCGGCTGCGACGTGGTCCGGACGCTGGACCGGCACAAGTCCCGCCTGATGCTGCTGGATTACAAGGACGCGAAGAAAATCTCGGACAAGATCACGGACAACGTCTTCGATTTTGGCGACGGCGACGTGGATCTGCCGGGCTGCCACCGCGTGCTCAAGAGCATCGGGTTTCAGGGCTGGCTCTGCGTCGATCTCGACGTCGCGCGCAAGGGTCCGCGGGCGAGCTATGAACGCTGCGGCGCGTACGTGGTCGAAAAGCTCGAGCCGATTTATGTCTGATCTTCCGCGCCGGACCTTCCTGCTGGGTTCCGCGCTCAATCTTATGGCCGCCGATTACCGCATCATCGATCCCCACGTCCACGTCTGGAAGCACGATCCGGCTTTCCCGTTCGCGCCGGGCGCGCACGTTCCCGAGCGCGACGCCGCGCCGGAAACGCTGCTGGCTCTCATGAAGGCCAACGGCGTAGCGCGCACCGTGATTATCCAGGTGATCCACTACCGCTACGATAATTCTTTCCTGGCGAGCGTGCTCAAGCGGTATCCGGGCACGTTCCAGGGAGTGGCGCGGGTGGACCCCCTCGACCCCGCGGCGCCGGACCACTTGTCGCAACTCACCGCGCAGGGGTTCCGCGGCGTGCGCCTCTCTCCCGCGGGCAACGCGGGCGGCGATTGGATTCGCGGTCCGCTGATGCCGCCGCTGTGGAAGCGGTGCGCCGAGTTGAAAGTCCCGATGACGGTGCTCGCGCCCATCACCCGCATGCCCGACGTGGCGGCGCTGATGGAGAAACTGCCGGACCTCACGCTGGTGATCGATCACATGGCGGATTGCCCGGTGGACCAGCCCGAGGAGCTCGAGAAACTGGTCGCGCTGAAGCGGTACCCGAACGTGTTCGTCAAGGTGTCGCACACCTGGTCGCTCTCCGGGCAGCAGTTCCCGTGGAGCGATTCGCAGCGGCTGGTGAAGCGCCTCTACGATACCTACGGACCCGAGCGGCTGATGTGGGCGACGGACTGGCCGATTGTCGAGAACACGCCGGGCGCGACCTACGAGAAAGCGCTGCGGGTGGTGCGCGATGAAATGGCGTTTCTGAACGCGGAGGATAAAGAGTGGCTGCTCAGCAAGACCCCGCAGCGCGTCTGGCCGTTCCCGTAGGGTAGGCCTCCCGGCCTACCCATTTGCTAGCATCGTCTTGCTATGTCCGCACGCCTCATCGCCGCCGTGCTGCTCGCGGTCTCCTGCGCTCCGGCGCAGATTCCGGCGCAGGATTCGCGCAACACCTACATCCCCAACACCGACACGCAATTCACGCCGCCCACGTACAAGACTCTGGCGGAGTGGCAGGCGCGGCGCGAGCACCTGCGCCGGCAGATTCTCTCCGCGACGGGTCTGCTGCCGATGCCGGAGAAGACGCCGCTGCACCCGCAGATTTTCGGGCGCATCGAGAACCAGACGTATTCGATCGAGAAGGTGCTGCTCGAAACCATGCCCGGCTACTACCTCGGCGGCAACCTCTATCGTCCGCTCAAGCCGGCGCCCGCGGGAGGGTTCCCAGCCATCGCCTCGCCGCACGGCCACTGGAACTATGGGCGCCTGGAGCATACCGAGACCGCCAGCGTACCGGCGCGCTGCATCAACCTGGCGCGGCAGGGCTACGTGGTGTTCGCCTACGACATGGTCGGCTATGACGATACCGTGCAGACGCCGCACGATTTCGCCACTCCGCGCGACTACCTGTGGGACTTCGGCCCGCTGGCGCTGCAATTGTGGAACTCGATCCGGGTGGTCGATTTCCTCGAATCGCTGCCCGGCGTCGATCCGCATAAGATCGGCGCGACGGGCGCGAGCGGCGGCGGCACCCAGACGTTTCTGCTCGCGGCGGTGGACAGCCGCGTGGCCTTCGACGCCCCGGTCAACATGCTCTCCACCATCATGCAGGGCGGCTCGCCGTGCGAGAACATGCCCAACCTGCGGCTGGATACGTTCAACGTGGAGATTGGCGCGATCATGGCGCCGCGCCCCATGATGATGGTCTCGGCCACCGGCGATTGGACGCGCAACACGCCGCGGGTCGAGTATCCGGCGATCAAGGCCATCTACGAGTTGTACGACCGCGCCGCCAACGTCGACATGGTGCAGATTCAGGCGCCGCACAACTACAACAAGCAGAGCCGCGAGGCCGTCTACCGCTTCTTCGGCCAGCACGTGCTGGGCGAAACCGACGACGCCAGGCTCGTCGAGAAGGGCATCCGGATCGAGAAGCTGGGGGACATGCTGGCCCTCTTCAATCGCAAACTGCCGGAGAATGCGCTGGATCTCGAAGGCGTGCGGCGGGAATGGATCGAGCGCGGGCGCGCGGCCTCCTCCCGCGCCACGCCCGGGGAGAGCCGCGAGATGCTCGAACTCGCGCTCGGGGCGGAGTGGCCGGGGCGGGTGATCGCGCAGATGTCCGGCGAGCGGTTTCTGCTGTCGCGCGACGGGCGCGGCGACCGTGTGGGCGGCTTCTGGCTGCACGGGCAGGGCACGCCGGTGGTGTTCGTCCACCCGGATGGCGCCGAGGCGGCGCGGCAGAGCCCGGAACTGGCGGCGCTGGTCAAGCAGGGCCGTCCCATTTACGTCGTCGAGGCGTTCCAGACCGGCGCCGCGGTGGCCCCGCGCAAGCGCGACGACAAATGGTTCCTCACCTTCAACCGCAGCGACGACGCCAACCGGGTGCAGGACATCCTGACCACGATCGCGTGGCTCAAGCCGGCGGGCGTGGAACTGGCGGGCGTGGGCAAGGCCGCGGTGTGGTGCCAGTTCGCCGCGGCGGTGGCGGGCGGCCACGTGCCGGTGACGTTCCAATCCGGCCTGGGCGGATTTGGGGGCGCGGACCAGGACTACCTGGATTCCTTCTACGTGCCCGGCATTCAGCGCGCCGGGGGACTCGCCGCCGCGCGGGCGCTGGTGAAATAGCGCCGCTTCACCCGGCGACCGTTTCGATCACGTATTCCTCGAATGCGAGGCCGTGAATCCGGATGCGCTCGGGCCGCGCTTCGATCCGGTTCACCTTGGCGGCGTGGGCGCCGGGCGCGGAGAGATACGCGCGCACGGCATCCACCGGGATCGGTCCGCGTACCTCGGCGACTCGCGCCGC
>JBBIQR010000076.1:6231-17969 GCA_037442245.1 Candidatus Solibacter sp.
GCCAGCAGCCGGTAGGTGAAGCCCCACAGCGGGACCACCGGCAGGGCGATCGTAGGGAAGAGCATCTCGGGCGGCATCCCGGGAACGTGCTGCAAGGAATGCCGCGCCGGGTCGCAGAGCGTGCTGCGGGGAATCCAGACCGTGCCGGCGACCTCCCTCGCATCGGGCGCGGTGGCGGGCGGGGTTTCGACTTCGAAGACAAACGGCGCGACCAGCAGGAACGGTCCGGCGCTGCGGCGGGCGATGGCGGGGGGGAGCGCCGCGCTCATCTGCCCGCGCGAGAGCCGGATGCCGCACTCCTCGTGAAGTTCGCGCAGGGCGGTGTGGAGCGGGTCGGGGTCGGAGGCGTCGCGGCGTCCGCCGGGCAGGGACCAGTGCCCGGACCAGGCGTCGTCCGCGCGCTCGGTGCGGCGCATCAGAAGAATCGCGGAGTCCGGTCCGGTGGTTCGCAGAATGGCGACGGCGGCGTCCGGCTCCGGCATATATTTATGATGGACGATTCGCGGGGGCCGGCGCGGGCGGCCGCGAAGGCGCGCGAATCGTTGGGATACTACACTAACGGTTTGACCTCCTACGCCGAGCTTCGTGCGGCCGCGCGCGACTTCCTGCTGCGCCATGCCGCCCGCGGCGTGGTCATTGTCGCCGAACACCGGCAGGCGGCCGACGAACTCGCGCTCGAGCTTTGCCCCGCCGTCCTCACCGGCGTCGAGCGCTACGGCTTCCGCGAATTCGTCCACCGCGCCGCGCGCGACGCCGTCCGCCGCCGCGGACTCGTCGCGGTCAGCCGCCTGGTCCGCGAGGCCATCGCCGCGCGCGCCGCCGCCGCCGCCGAACTCACCCGGCTGCGCGACGCGGCCACCTTCCCCGGCTTCCCACGCGCCCTCACCGATACCCTCGAGGACCTCCGGCTCAACCGCCGCGCGGCCGAAGGCGACCTCGGCCTCCTCGCCGCCGCCTACGACGCCGAACTCGGCGCCCGCGGCTTCGCCGGCCATGCCCTGCGCGTGGAACTCGCCTGCGACGACTTGGCCGCGGCGGACTCGCCCTTCCGCGGCAAGGCCATCGTCCTGCTCGATGCCGCCCTGCGCACCTCGGCCGAGCGCGCCCTCGCCGAAGCCCTGCGCCACGCCGCGGGCGAGTTCCTCGACCTCCGGCTCGAACCCTCCGCCGCTCCCGCCGCCACCTGCCTCGAGCAGCTCCAGCGCAGCCTCTTCGCCGCCGCGCCGGAGCCTCGCGAGGACGATCGCTCGGTGGAAATTTTCTCTACCTCCGGCGAAGCGCTGGAGTGCGTCGAGATCGCCCGCCGCATCCTCCACGGCGGCGTCGCCTTCGACGAAACCGCCGTCCTGCTCCGCTCCCCGGAGCGCTATCAACCGCTGGTGCTGGAAGCCCTCCGCCGCGCCGGCATTCCCGCGTGGTGTTCGCGCGGCGCGGCGCGCCCCGACCCCGCCGGACGCGCCTTCCTCGCTCTTCTCGCCTGCGCCGCCGAGGGCCTCTCCGCCTCCCGCTTCGCCGAATACCTCTCGCTCGGCCAGATGCCGGAAAGCGAGGAATGGGTCTCGCCCGCCTCCTGGGAGCGCCTGCTCGTCGACGCCTCGGTCATCGGCGGCCACGACCGCTGGCAGCGCCGCCTCGCGGGTCTGCGCGCCGAGGCCCTCGCCCGCCTCGAACACGCCCGCGACGAAGACGAGCGCGAGCGTCTGGCCCGCCGCGCCGCGCACATCGACGCCCTTGAACGCTTCGCCCTCCCGCTCATCGCGCGCCTCGCCGCATTGCCCGAAGCCGCACCCTGGGGCGATTGGATCGCCGCCCTCACGGAGCTCGCCGAGGCCGCCCTGCGCGCCCCGGACCGCGTCCTCGACCTGCTCGCCGCCCTGGAACCCATGTCCGCGCTTGGTCCCGCGGGCATCGGAGCGGTGGTGCTTCTTCTCGCGCCGCGCCTCAACGCCCTGCGCAACGCCGAGACGGGCGCGCGCTACGGCCGCGTCTGGGTCGGCGGCATCGAGGAGGCGCGCGGCATGTGCTTCCGCCACGTTTTCGTCCCCGGCGTCAACGAAGGGCTGTTCCCGCGTCCCCCCGCCGAGGACCCTCTGCTCCCCGGCGAGCCTCGCGGGGACGATCACGAGTTGCTCCGCATCGCCGCCGCCTGCGCCACCGGCCGCTTCGCCATTTCCTTCTCCCGCCTCGACCTGCTGACCGGGCGTGAGCGCGTCCCGTCCTTCTTCGCCTTCGAAGTCTGGCGCGCCGCCGGCGGCCGCGAAATCGACGTGCGCGAATTCGAGGCACGCGCCCGCGTCGCCACCGAGAGCCGCATCGGCTGGCCCGCCCCCGCCGACCCCGCCGCCGCCATCGACGACGCCGAATTCGACCTCGCCACCCTGGCCCCGCTCTCTGAAGGCTGCGGCCTCTACCTGAAGAAACTTCCCGGCCGCGCGGTCGAATCCCTACGCGGGCGCTGGATGCGCTGGGACCCGAAACTCTGGCGTCCCGCCGACGGCCTCATCGCCGATGAAATCGGCAGCACCCTGATGAAGCCCTACCGCCTGCGCGAACGCGCCTGGTCGCCGACTCAGCTCGAGCAGTACGCCCGCTGCCCCTACCGCTTCGCCCTAAAGGCCATCTACGGTCTCCACGAGCGCGAAACTCCCGCCGCCATCGAAAGCATGGACCCCGCCACCCGCGGCATGATCTACCACGAAGCGCAGGCCGAACTGCTCCGCGAAAGCGCCTGGCTGGAACGGCTCGACGGCGTCCTCGACCGCGTGGCCGCCCGCTTCCAGGAGGAGCTCGCCCCGGCCATCCCGGAAATCTGGCGCGCCGAAGTGGAAAGCATCCGGGCCGACCTGCGCGGCTGGGTCCAGCAGAAGCTCGCGCTCGAACCCGATTGGTCCCCCGTAGCCTGCGAGCGCGCATTCGACGTGACGCTCGAATCCGGCTACCGCCTCAAGGGCCGCATCGATCTGATCGAGCGCCACTCGTCAGGTTCCCTGCGGGTCGTGGATCACAAAACCGGCAAGCCCCCCGACCCCAGGCCCGAAACCGTCGGCGGCGGCGAGTCCCTGCAACCCGCGCTCTACGCGCTCGGCGCCGAAGCTCTCCTCGGCGAAGAGGTGCGGCTCGGACGCCTCTGGTACGCCACGCTGGCGCGCAACTACGCCATCGTCGATATTCCGGCGAACGAGTGGACGCGCCGCCGCGCCCTCGCCGTCCTGGAACGGATCGATGGCGCGATCGCCGATGGCTTCCTCCCCGCGGCGCCCCGCAAGGATGCCTGCAAGGGCTGCGAGTTCCGGATCGTCTGCGGTCCCTACGAAGAGGAACGCGCCCGCCTCAAGCCTCAAGCCGGCTTGAGCCGCCTGCGCGAGCTGCGGGGGTGGCGATGACCCCCGCTCCCCGGCCTCATTCGTCCGCCGATTGCGTGGTCGAAGCCTCCGCCGGCACCGGCAAAACCTCGCGGCTGGTCGAGCGCATCACCGATGTCGTCGCCGCCGGCACGCCCGTCGACCGCATCGTCGCGGTCACCTTCACCCACGCCGCCGCCGGCAACATGAAGCTCCGGGTCCGCCAGGAAATGGAGCGCCGCGGAATGCACGAGCGCGCCCGCGAGCTGGACCGCGCGTTCATCGGCACCATCCACGGCTTCTGCGCTCAGTTGCTGCGCCGCCGCCCGGTCGAAGCCGGCGTCGATCCCGTCTTCCAGGAACTCGCCCAGCCGGACGCCCTGCGCGTCTTCTCGCGCGTCTTCCGCCGCTGGATGGAGCGCAAACTCATGGCGCCGCCGCCGGTGCTCCAGCGCGCCTTCGCCCGCCTCGCCTGGAGCGGCGATCCGCTGCGCCAGTTGCGCAACGCGGCGTGGACGCTCGTCGAGTGGCGCGATTTCGACGCGCCCTGGGAGCAGCGCCATTTCGACCGCGAGGCCCGCCTGCTGGCGCTGGTCGCCGCCGCCCAGGGGGTCGCCGAGATGCGCGCCCGCCTCAATCCGCGCGAGAGAGTCTTCCGCGAATCCCAGCCCCTCCCCGATTTCCTCGACCGCACCCGCCGCCGCTGGCAGGACGACCGCGTCGAAGGCGAACTCCTCCAACTCGCCTGGGACCTGCGCTGGCTCAAGTGGGAACCCTGGGAGCATCTCAAGGACGAGATCGCCGCCTTCCGCCGCGACGCCGATGCCGGACTCGCCGCCGCCCTCCGCGGCGAACTCTGGGAAACCGCCGCCCTCTACCAGGACGAAAAACGCCGCGCCGGACAGGTCGATTTCATGGACCTGCTGCTCTTCACCCGCGGGCTGCTCGAACGCTGCGACCTCAGCACCCTCTTCGACCACGTCTTCGTCGACGAGTTCCAGGATACCGACCCGCTGCAGGCCGAGATCCTGCGCCGCGTCGCGCCCCGCCTGTTCGTGGTGGGCGACCCGAAGCAGTCCATCTACCGGTTCCGGCGCGCCGACGCCCGCCTCTACCGCCGCGTCTCCGAGGATATGTGCGCGGCCGGCGCGCAACGCGAAGCCCTCACCCGCAGCAGCCGCTCGACCCGCCCCATCCAGGACTTCGTCAACGCCGCTTTCGACGCGCGTATGCCCGACTACCTCCCGCTCGAAGGCGGCGTCGAGCCGGCGCCCGGGCAGCCCGCGGTCGTCGCCCTGCCGATGCCGTACCCCTACGGCTCGCGCAATCTCTCGAAGGCGCGCATCCTGGAGTGCTCGCCCAACGCGGTCGCGGCGTTCATCGAGTGGCTCGTGAACCAGAGCGGCTGGCGCGTCCGCAGCCGCGCCGGCGATTGGCGCCCGGCCGCCGCGGGCGACGTCTGCATCCTCTTCCGCCGTTTCACCAACGGCGATACCGACCTCACCCAGGAGTACGTCCGCTGCCTCGAAGCGCGCGGCATCCCGCACCTGCTGGTCGGCTCGAAGAGCTTTCACCAGAGGGAGGAGATCGGCACTCTGCGCGCCGCCCTCCGCGCCGTCGAATGGCCCTCCGACGAGCTGAGCGTCTACGCCGTGCTGCGCGGCAGCCTGGTCGCCCTCTTCGACGACACGCTGCTCCGGTTCCGCCAGCAGCACGGCCCTTTGCGGCCCTTCCAGCCGCTGCCCGAGGACCTCGACCCGGAGTTTCATCCCCTGCGCGACGCGCTCGCCATGCTTGCCGAGCTCCACCGCCGCCGCAACTACCGCCCGATCGCCGACACCATCCACGAATTGCTCGAGCGCACCCGCGCCCACGCCGGCTTCGCCCTGCGCAAGGGCGGCGAGCGCGTCCTGGCCAACGTCTACCGCCTGGCCGACCTCGCGCGCAGCTTCGAAATCGGCGGCGGCGCGACCAGCTTCCGCGCCTTCGTCGAATACCTCGAAAGCGAGTACGAGGCCAGCGACCAGAGCGAGGCGCCCGTGCTCGAGCAGGAAGGCGGCGGCGTGCGCCTCATGACGGTGCATCGCGCCAAGGGCCTGGAATTCCCCGTCGCCATCCTCGCCGACCTCACCGCGCGCCTCTCCCGCGACGGCGCCGAGCGCTGCATGATCCCCGAGCGCCGCCTGTGCGCCCAGAAGCTCATCGGCTGCGCTCCATGGGAGGTGCTCGACCATGAAGCCGAAGAGCAGCGCGAAGACGAGGCCGAAGCCATCCGGGTGGCCTACGTCGCCGCCACCCGCGCCCGCGACCTGCTGGTGGTCGCCGCCATCGGCGAGAAGGAGCACGAGGGCGGCTGGCTCTCCCCGCTCTACGACGCGCTGTATCCGCCGCCCGAGCAGTGGCGCTCCGGCTCGCCCGCGCCCGGCTGCCCGCGGTTCGGTGCGTCCACCGTCCTCAACCGCCCCCCGGAAATGGCCGAAGAAACCAGCGTCCGCCCCGGACTGCACGCCCCCCGCGCCGGTTCGCACGAAGTCGTCTGGTTCGACCCCGCCGCCCTACGGCTCGATGCCGGACACGCCGAGGGCACCGGGAACGAGCAGGTGCTGCGCGGTGCTCCGGACGTGGCCGTCGCGGGCCTGGCGAAATATGAAGCGTGGCGCGCCGCCAGGGAGCAGCGCATCGCGCTCGCCTCCGCCCCGCGCCTCTCCGTCGTGACCGCGGAGAGCCTGACCCTCTGCGACGAAGCCGCGGATATCGCAGTCGAGACCGTCACCTTCGAGCCTCCGCACGGCCGCCCCGCCGGACGCCGCTTCGGCCGCGTCGTCCACAGCGTGCTCGAAGCCATCGCCGCGGCCGATGAAGTCGATGCCCTGGCGCGCGTCTGCGGCAAGGAGCACGGCGCGACCGAAGCCGAGTGCGCCGCCGCGGTGTCCGTGGTGCGCGCGGTCCTCGACTGGCTCGCCGCCGAGATGCGCGGCGTGGCCGAGCGCCATCGCGAGTGGCCGGTCCTGGTGCGGCTCGCGGACGGCCGCATCGCCGATGGCCGCATCGATCTCGCCTGGAGCGACGGCGTCCGCTGGACCATCGTCGATTACAAAACCGGCCGGCGAGAACGCCGCGCCACCGCCCAGCTACAGGCCTACGGGCTCGCCCTCCGCCGCGCCACCGCCCTCCCGGTCCGCTGCATCCTTCTCGAAGTGTAGGTGGCCGGGCTAGACTTTTGACCGAGCCCCCATCCCCCACCGCGCCAGCGCCTCCGCATCCACCTTCGCCTTCACCGTCCGCCGGTCCAGCCCCACCCGCCGCGCCGTCTCCTCATAATTCCCGCACCGGCTGTACACCAGCGTCACGTACCGGCTCACCAATTGCTCCGCCGTCAACCGCCCGGCGCGCGCGTCCTCCGCGAACTCCCCCGCCGCGTCCGTCCCCATCCGCGACGGACGGTAGTTGCGCCGGATCAGCACATTCTTCACGCACTGCTCGAGCTCCCGGTAATTGCCTGGCCACCCATAGTCCCCCGGCAGGTTGCCCTCGATCCAGCGCATCACCTCGCCCGCCAGCACCGCGCCCTCCTCGCCGGCCACCCGCCGCGCCATGTACCCCACCAGTTCCTTCAGCACCTGCGGCGACTCGGCCAACTGCTCCGCCAGCGCCGGCGTCACGATCTGATCCGAGCACAGCCGGTAATACAGGTCCTCCCGGAAACGCCGCGCCCGCATATCCTCCTCCAGGTTGCGATTCGTCGCCGCGATCAGCTTCCCCGCGAATTGCCGCGGCGCCGTCTCCCCTACCGGATGGAACGTCCGCGTCTCGATCACCCGCAGCAGCTTTACCTGAATCGCCGGATCCAGATCTCCCAACTCGTCCAGAAACGCGCTGCCCAGCTCCGGACACGTTTCCAGCCAGCCCTTGCGGTCCGCCACCGCGCCGGTGAACGAGCCCCGCCGGTGCCCGAACAGTTCGCTCTCCACCAACATCGGCGAAAGCGCCGAAATATTGATCGGGAAGAAATTGCGCGCCCCGTCGTCGGCGAATGCCAGCCGCCTCTCGTCGAACGGCACGTACCGCCCCTCGGCGATCGCCCGCGCCGTCAGTTCCTTGCCTGTTCCCGAAGGACCCGTGATCAGCGTCGCGAACTCGCCCATCCGCGCGTACAGCGTCCGCCGGTACCGCCGGATATCGTGCGTGAAGATCGATTGCCAGATCGATCCGCGCAGCTGCGCCGCCGGCAGCGAACTCCCGATGATGTCGCGGAAGATATACTCGAACGCCCGCTGAATCTGCCGGTAGCACGCGAATGTGTGCCGCGGCTCGTGACCGCTCGGGAAGCGCACTCCTTCGATCTCGAAGAAGTGTTTCCAGTCCGCCAGAAACTGGTTGTAGAACCGCCACCGCGCACCCGAAGGCTCCCCCGCCGCCGCCCCGAAACTCGCCTCGTAAAACCGTGGATAGCTGCGCTGATACAGCAGGTGCAGCACCGCGTCCTCATACAGCGCCAGGTCGCGCTCCCCCGGCGCCATCCCGCCGCGCAGCCGCGCGCAAAGCTGCTCCAGCAGGGGATCCAGCCGCGCCATAATCCGCGCGATGTTCACCCGCGCGTGCGGATCCTCCAGCCGGAAACTCCACACCGGCTCGCCTTCCACAAACTCGCCGCCCAGGATCGCGCGCTCCAGTTGCACCCGCTCCGGAAGGAACGGGTTCGCGTAGCTCAGGGGAGACACCTTCTCCATCCAGGCCCGTTGCTCGCTGCTCATGAATTGTTGGGCTGCCATGCATTGAATGTACACCCGGCGCTCTGGCGCAGCTAGCCCGATTCGCGTAAACTGTTGCCTGCACGGGGCTTCGCCCTGGGGACCTCCCCGTGCATCGTCAGCGGCATGTCGCACAGCGGATTCGGCAACCTCCTCGAGCAGCGCGGCTTCCGCGCCTTCCTCGCCACCCAGTTCCTCGGCGCCTTCAACGATAGCGTCTACCAGACCATTGTCGCCCTCCATGCCGGCGCCGCGAATCCCGCCTACGTGCCGCTCGTGCCCGCCGTCTTCACTCTCCCCTCCCTGCTCTTCAGCGGCTACTCCGGGCACCTCGCCGACGCGGTCAGCAAGCGCAGCGTCCTCGTCGCCGTCAAGGTTTTCGAAATCGCCATCATGCTTTTCGCCTTCGCCACCCTGTGCGCCGGCTGGGTCGAGGGCATGCTCGGGGTGGTCTTCCTTATGGGACTCCACGCCGCCGTCTTCAGCCCCGCCAAGTACGGCATCGTCCCGGAAATCGTCCCGGACCGCGACCTCTCGCGCGCCAACGCCCTGCTCGAAATGAGCACCTTCGTCTCGATCGTCCTCGGCATCGCCGGCGGCGGCATCCTCATCGCCCTCTGGCACGCCGCGCTGTGGCGCATCGGCGCCGTCACCCTCGCCATCGCCGGCGCCGGCTTCGCCTGCTCGCTCGGTATCGCGCGCGTGCCGCCGTCCGGCGCGAAGCAAGCCTTCCTGTGGAACCCCTTCGGCGAAATCGTCTCCAGCACCGGACACCTCGTCCGCGACCGCGCCCTGTGGCTCAGCGTCCTCGGGGTCGCATGGTTCTGGTTCGCCGGCGTGCTGCTCAAGACCGCCCTGCAATACTTCGGCGCCGATGTCCTGCGTGCCGGCGGGAACGGCGTCTCCGCGCTCTGGGCGTTCCTCGCCATCGGCATCGGCGCGGGCAACCTGCTCGCCGGACGCCTCTCCGGCGATAAGGTGGAACTCGGTCTCGTCCCTCTCGGCGCCGGCGGCATGGGCGTCTTCTCGCTCGCGCTCGCCGCCTTCGGCCGGTCCCTGCCCGCCGCCGCCATCCTCGTCGCGCTGCTCGCCGTTTCCAGCGGGCTCTTCGTCGTCCCGCTCTATGCGTTCATGCAGCAGCGCGCCGGAGCACGGGAAAAGGGACGCGTCGTCGCCGCCAACAATTTCTACCAGACCATCGGGATGCTGCTCGCCAGCGGCGTCATCAGCCTCTGCTACAGCCGCCTCCACTGGGGCGCCGGCTGGATCCTCGCCGCCTTCGGCCTCGCCATGTTTCTGGTCACCGCCTACGCCCTCACCGTCGTCCCCGATTTCTTCGTGCGCTTCGTGCTCTGGGCCGTCACCCACTCTCTGTTCCGCATCCGCATCCGCGGCCAGAAGAACGTCCCCTTCCGCGGACCCGCGCTCCTCGTCGCCAATCACGTCACCTTCGCCGACGCCTTCCTGATCGGTTCCTGCGTGCAGCGCTTCATCCGCTTCCTGGTGTGGAAGCCTTACTACGAGATGCGCCCGTTCCACTGGCTCTTGCGCCGCATGTACGCCCTCCCGGCCGGCGCCTCCGGACCGCGCGACATGGTCGCCTCCATCCGCGCCGCCCGCCGCGAAATCCTCGCCGGTCATGTGGTCTGCATCTTCGCCGAAGGCTCCATCAGCCGCACCGGCAACCTACAGCCCTTCCGCCGCGGCCTCGAGAAGATCGTCGAAGGCACCGGCGCCCCCATCGTCCCGGTCCACCTCGACCGGCTGTGGGGCAGCATCTTCAGCTTCGAGGGCGGACGCTTCTTCTGGAAGTGGCCCAAGCGCATTCCCTACCCCGCGACGGTGACCTTCGGCGAGCCGCTCCCCGCGGACACCCCCGCGCACGCCGTCCGGCAGGCCATCCAGGAATTGGCCGCCGATGCCGTGGCCGCGCGCCAGTCTCCCGCCGACACCCTGCCGCGCCGGCTCTACCGCACCGCGCGCCGCAACTGGAGCCGTTTCGCCATGGCCGATTCCTCCGGCCGCGCCCTGACCTTCGGGCAGGTCCTCACCGCGGCGCGGATGCTGCGCGTCCCCGCACCCGGTCCGATGGTCGGAGTGCTGCTGCCCCCCACCGTCGCCGGTGCGCTTGTCAACGTCTCCCTCACGCTCGATGGCAAGATCCCGGTCAACCTCAACTTCACCGCGGGACGCGACGCCGTGGCGCACGCCATCGCCGCCTGCGGCATCACCCACACGGTCACCAGCCGCGCCTTCCTCGCCAAAGTCGCGCCGCAGGTGGGCGATCTGCCCGGCGTCCTCTTCGTGGAAGACCTCCTCGCCGCCGCCACGCCGTGGCGCAAACTGCGCGCCTGGATCTGCGCGCGCCTGCTGCCCGCGCCGCGCCACGCTGCGCCCGATGCTCCCGCTGCCGTCATCTTCTCCAGCGGGTCCACCGGCATTCCGAAGGGCGTCGTGCTCTCGCACTACAACCTGCTGGCCGGCATCGACGCCATCGCGCAGGTGTTCCGCATCTCTCCGCGCGACCGCGTCGCCGGCGTCCTGCCCTTCTTCCACTCGCTCGGTTTCACCGTCACCATCTGGTTCCCCCTGATTGCCGGGTGCGGCGCGCTATACCATCCCAGCCCCACCGATGCGCCGGCAGTCGGAGAACTCATCCGCAAACACCACGGGACGATTCTGCTCTCCACCCCGACCTTCTGCTCCACCTACATCCGCAAGTGCGCGCCCGAGCAGTTCGCCTCCCTGCGGCTGGTGCTGGTGGGCGCGGAAAAGCTCCGCGAACCCATCGCCGCCGCCTTCCGGGAGAAGTTCGGCATCGCGCTCATGGAGGGCTACGGCTGCACCGAAATGTCTCCGGTGGTCGCGGTGAACGCGCCCGATTTCCGCGAGGGCGCCGAAGTCCAGCCCGGCGGCAAACCCGGCACCGCCGGCCAGCCCCTGCCCGGCATCGCCGCCCGCATCGTGGACCCCGTGACCTTCGCCCCCCTGCCGCCCGATACCGATGGCCTGCTGCTGGTGAAGGGCGCCAACCGCATGATCGGCTACCTGAATCAGCCGGTGCTGTCCGCCGAAGTCCTGCGCGACGGCTGGTACATCACCGGCGATATCGCGCGTGCCGACGCCGAAGGTTTCCTCACGCTCACCGGACGCCTCTCCCGCTTCAGCAAAATCGCCGGCGAGATGGTGCCGCACCTCAAGGTCGAAGAAGCCGTGATGGCCATCCTCGGCGAGGGCGAGTGTGCCGTCACCGGCGTGCCCGACGAGCAGCGGGGCGAGCGCCTCGCCGCGCTCTACGTGCATCCGTCGCTGACCCCCGAGGACCTGTGGCGGCAGCTCGCCGCGACCTCGCTGCCGCGCCTCTGGCTGCCCCGCCGCGATAATCTCTACCGGGTGGATGCCCTGCCCCAACTCGGCGCCGGAAAGATCGACTTACGCGCGGTGAAGGACCGCGCCCAGGCTCTCGCGGCCGTCTGCGCGTAGCCGCCGTTTCGAATCAGGAGCGTTCTTATGGAATCCTTTCTCTTCGCATGTACCCTGGTGGTGCTGGTGATCCGCTGGTTCTGGCTGCGGTCCCGGCTGGCAAGGATCGAAGCGCGGCGCGACGTGCTCTTCGCCGCACTCTCCGCCGCGCCGGCGGCAGCGG
>JBBIQR010000077.1:0-17677 GCA_037442245.1 Candidatus Solibacter sp.
GTTCATGCCCGGACCCAGCAGGTTGGGCTGGGTGGGCGGACCGTTACCCATGGTGAAATCGGACGGCTGGGCGAAGGCGGCAGGGTTGAACCACAGGCCGGGTCCGGGATTGGCCACGCGCGGATCGACTCCCGGGACCACGTTCACGTTGAGGGTGGCGAGCACGTTGCCGGTGTTGTTGAACTCCGGGTGCATGGCCAGCGGCCGGCCACCGTCCCAATAGGCCGACCCGATGAAGGACCAGCCGCTGACCAGCGGACGCCGCCAATCGGTGAAATGCAGCAGCGGCTTGCCGGTGCCGAAGGGCAGTTCGTAGACGTAGCTGACCTGCAGATGGTCCGGCGGGTTGGAAGCGGTGAGCGCCCAATCGTTGCCGAGGTGGAAGAAATCCTGGTTGCCGTAGGGCGAGGAGTAGTCGTCGAGCTGTTTGGAGAACTCGTAATAGGCGGTGAAGGTCAGCCCGATCGACGCGCGTTTTTCGAGCCGCACGAAGCCCGCGTCGCGCTGGTAGCGCCCCGCCGGATAGAGGCCGGCGAGATTGAACCCGGTGAATTGGGGGAACGGCTGCAGGGAGGCATGGAAGGTCTGGTCGTACAGCGCATTTCCGTACGCGAGGGTATCCGGGCTCACCGCGTTGGGATTGGCCGCGCGGCTGCCGACGAGCAGATCGCGCCCTCCGGCGTAGGTCGCGCCCGCCGATAGCAGCATGGAGAAGGGGATCTCGCGTTCGATGGAGACGGAGGCCGCCTGGTACACCGGCTCGCGTCCGGTGAGGTCCATGTAATCGGCGACGGCGTTATCCATGCCGGAAGGATCCAGGTTGGGGAGCGGGGTGGCCAGCGGCGGAATTCCGGCGGCGAGATCGAGCGCCGGGCTCAACTGGGTGTTGGAGGAGACGAACGTCTGGCGCGCGTTGAAGCCCTGGGTGGCCCATTGGCCGGTGGTCGCCGGGATGCGTCCGTGGGCCCGGCTGAAGGCGGCGCGCACCACGGTGTTGGGATTGCCCAGCGGATTCCAGGCGATGCTCACGCTGGGATCGAGATCGAGATTCGCGGGCCGCAGTCCGCGCGGGATGCCGTTGCGTCCGGCGAACACCAGAGCGCCGCGATAGCCTGTCGCCGGATCGATCACGGCGGGATCGACGGTGCTCTGGCGGTTGTACTTGTCGATGCGCGGCAGGTGCAGTCCCAGATTGAGCCCGAACCTGACGGTGAAGTTCTTCGTCACCTGATAGCGGTCGCTGGCGGACAGGTTTCCGTACGGGTCCCGGAAGTAGGAGGGAGACTCGGTGATGGTGCGCTCGCCGTATTGCGGCAGGCCGAGCAGAAAGCTGGCGAACGGGGCGCCGGTATCGATGATGCCGGGGAGGCTGGTAAGGCCGGATGAGAACTGGAAATCGCCCGCCGGGTACGCCGGGGAGAGCGTGTTGACCTGATGGAGATCGCCCTGGAAGGAGAGCCCGAGGGAGTGGCGTCCGCGGCGCGTCGAAGCGCCGAGGTCGAGTTCGTAGGTATTGCGCGTGTTGCGCGTCCGCGGGTACGGGGCGCCCATCGGCAGGTAGTTGCCGAGCTGGTAGTAGGGGAAGGGCGCGAGGGTGGCATCGCCGCCGGCGGCGCGGTTGGAGTTGGCCACCAGGGTTACGGAGTACACGGTCTGCGGGCTGGCGGTGAAGACGTAGGCCAGCGAGGAACGGCGCGTCGAAAACGCCTGGTCCGGCGGGGTCGGGCTGGCGTTATTGGGGAAGAATTTCGCGGAGCCCAGGAAGCCGTCGGAAATTTGCGTGTTCGACGTGATGCGGTGCCGCTGGTGGAAAGGGTGGTCCAGCTTGATCAGGAAGCCATCCGCGGTATCGGTCTGCGGCGAGTTCACGAAGTAGTTGTTCTGAAAGAAGGGGCCGATGCTGGTGTTGGGCAGCGGATAGAGGCTGAGCGCCTGCTGGATGTTGGGCGCGAGGCG
Organism: Candidatus Solibacter sp.; assembly: GCA_037442245.1. GTDB lineage: Bacteria > Acidobacteriota > Terriglobia > Bryobacterales > Bryobacteraceae > Solibacter. The sequence continues at coordinate 1,957 of JBBIQR010000077.1, forward strand.
GTCCGCGGGGATGACGTTGCCCGGAAAGGGCGTCCGCTGGTACTGGAGGTTGCCGGTGGAAACGGCCTGCGCCGGATTGTACGCGGCGTTGGGCGTGGTGGATGCGGGGTCGTAGACGGGAAGCAGGAGGCCGGCCTGGTCCACGGTCCGGGAGAAATCGCCGGTGCGCTCCGGGGCGGTGGGAATGGTGTGGAGGGAGGCGCGCGAGATCCGCTCGCGGACGCCTTCGTAGGAGACCATGAAGAACGTATTGTTCGGATCGTGAATCAGGCGCGGCACGAGCAGGGGACCGGCCACGTTGAAGCCGAACTGATTGCGGCGCAGGAGGCTTTTGTCGCCGCCGTTCTGGGTGACTTCGTGCGGGACGGCGTCGAGGATATCGTTACGGAAGTTTTCGTACAGGCGTCCGTGCCAGAGCATGCGGGGACGCCCTTTCGGGGCGACCGTGGGGGAACCGTCGCGCATGCCGCGCTCGCGGGTCAACTGCTTGAATTCCTGCACAGCCACCGCCAATGGATCGGGCGGCCGCCTGGGTGGAGGCGCGTCCGCGGCGGCGGCGTACGATACGGTCAACAGTAGGGCGCAGATCGTTCGAGGCACGCTTTCTCTCATCATATCAAGCGGGCTCCGGCCTCCGTCTGTAAGCATCCGTAAGACTGCGCGAAATATCGATTGCCATCGCCACGCGGCTGATGCAGAATCTAGGGAACCATGTCGTTCCCCAAGCTGTCCTCACTCTCGCTACTGGCGGCGTTTTTGGTGTGGAGTCCACGCATCGGGGCGCAGGCGCTGAGCGGGACCATCGTGGGCACGGTGACCGATGCCGCGGGCGCCACCGTGCCGGAGGCCAAAGTCACCCTGACCAATGGCGGCACGCACTTCGTCCGCGTCGTCGAGACGAATGCGAACGGGCAATATGTCGCCTCCTCGATCTCGACCGGCGAGTATTCGATCTCGGTTGAGAAGCAGGGCTTCGACCGCGCCGTGCGCGCCGGAGTCCAACTGACGGCGGCGGATACCCTCACGGTGGACTTCGGGCTCACGCTCGGCAACCTCCAGCAGACCGTGGAGGTGACCGCGGAAGCGCCGCTGCTGCAATCGCAGACGGCGGCAGTGTCGCAGCTCATCTCCAACAAGCAGATCCTGGAGATGCCGCTCAACGGGCGGACGTTCACTTCCCTGCTCTCGCTGACCCCCGGAGTGCACGCCGGGTCCTCCGGTAATCTGACCAGTTCGCCTTATGCGATGCGCGGCAACACGAACTACAGCGTGAACGGATCGAGCGCGCAGATGAACAGCTACCTGGTCGACGGCATCGTCAACCGCAACCTGTGGCTGAGCACCCTGATCATGGTGCCGACGATCGATTCGATTCAGGAATTCCGCGTGATGACGAGCAACTACTCGGCCGAGTACGGCGCGTCGGCGGGCGCGGTGACGGTGGTGCAGACCAAGAGCGGCTCCAACGAGCTGCACGGCTCGGCGTACGAGTTTCTACGCAACGACAAGCTGGACGCGAACACGTTTTTCAATAACCGCCTGGGGGCGCCGAAGCCTCCGTTCCGCCGCAACGAATTCGGGGCTACCGCGGGGGGACCGATCCGCCACGACAAGACCTTCTTCTTCGCCGATTACCAGGGCATACGGGTGCGCCAGCCGGAGACGATCACGTCCAGCATCCCGACACTGGCGCAGCGGAGCATGGTCGAGAGCGGCGATTTCAGCGCGCTCGGCGCGAACGTGTTCGATCCGCTTTCCGCTCACGCGGGCGCGGGCGGAACCACCGTCCGCGACCAGTTTCCCGGCAACCGGATTCCCGCGTCGCGGCTCGACCCCGCGGCGGGCAAGCTCTTCGGCCTGCTCCCCGCGCCCACGTCGCCCGCCGCGACGCGCAACTTCGTCTACGACCCGGTGCTCTCGCAGCGCACCGATCAATTCGACGGACGGGTGGACCAGAACCTGGGCGCTTCGGACCGCCTGTTCGGCAAGTACAGCTTCGACGATACGTCGCTGATTCAGCCGGGGCTGCTGCCATCGCCGGCGAGCGCGGGCGTGCCGATCGGCCCCTACCTCTCGGCGGACGGCAATGCCACCGCCACAACGGTGCCGCTGCGCAACCAATCCCTGACGCTCAACTACGTCAAGGTGTTCGGACCCAGCCTGGTGAACGAGGCGCGGGCCGGCGTGGTGCGGTGGAATCAACACATCCTGCCGCTGGGCAACGCGTTTCCCACGGCGAATGCGATCGGTATCCCCGGCATCAACGTCAACGACAAGTCGGGCGGGCTGCCGGCGCTCACGGTCACGGGGTTCCAGGTGATCGGCGATAACTCGACCTTCCCGGAACAGAGCCAGACGACGTCGTTCCAATACGAAGACATCGTGACCAAGATCCAGGGCGACCATACGATCAAGATCGGCGGGCGCTTCGTGCGCCACCGTTTTAACGGCTTCTCGGCCTTCCCCACGCGCGGGCAGTACACCTTCAACGGGCAGTTCACGCGGCAGGCGGGTGCCTCCGGCTCGCAGACCTCGCTGGCCGATTTCGCGCTGGGCTCCCCGAGCGGCGTGACGCGCAACATCCTCGACGGCACGTTCGGGATGCGCATGTGGGAGATGGGCGCGTTCGCGGAAGACTCCTGGCGCGCCAGCAACCGCATGACCCTCACGTTCGGATTACGCTACGAGATCTTCGCGCCGCCCTACGATGTGCACAACCACTGGTCCAATTTCAACGTGGCGACGGGCAAGCTGCTGATCGCCGGGCAGGACGGCAACAGCCGCACGCTGCGCAACTACGACCTGAACAACTTCGGACCGCGCGTGGGCTTGACGTACCTGCTGACGAGCGACCGCAAGACGGTGCTGCGCAGCGGCTTCGGCGTCTCCTACGTCGATCCCGGCAAGGGCGGCGGGCAGCTTTACAAGAACCTGCCGTTCTACTTCTCGCAGATTATCAGCACGGACCAGAACGGCTCCCCCGCTCTGCTGCTGAGCCAGGGACTGCCGGCGCCGGTGCCGCCCGATCCAACCAACATCGCGCAGATCTCCTCGGGCAATCCCAACGCCTGGGACTTCAACCTGCAGGCTACGCGGGTCATGCAGTGGAGCCTGGGCGTGCAGCGCGAGTTGCCGCACGACGTGCTGCTGGATGTCTCCTATGTAGGCAACCGCACCACCGGTTTGAATTTCAGCTACAACATCAACCAGACGTATCCGGGGGCGGGCGCGCAACAGCCAAGGCGTCCGCTCTACGCGATCAACCCGCTGGCAGGCGACGTCTCCTACGAGACCAACTACGGCTCGTCGCGATACGCTTCGCTGCAAGTCCGGGTGGTGAAGCGCTACTCGTCCGGGTTGACGCTCTCGGCCTCGTACACGTGGGCCAAGTATCTCGGCAATGCGGGGAACATCAACGGCGGCGGCAACGCTCCTCCGCAGAACGCGCGCTGCTTCCAGTGCGAGTGGGGCAACGTGCAGGGGGACGCGCGGGCGCACGTCTTCGTTCTGAATCACGAATACGCCCTGCCCTTCGGCACGGGACGCACCTGGATCAACCACGGTCCGATGGCCCGCGTGCTGGGCGATTGGACGGTAACCGGCATCTGGTCGGCATCCACCGGTGATTACTTCACGCCGGTGCTGGCGTCGGGCGTATCGAACTCGACCGGCGGCAGCGGGGACCGGCCCAACCGCACCGGCGACGGAAATCTGGCGGCGGGGTCGCGCACGATCGACCATTGGTTCGATGTGGCGGCGTTCGCTCCGCAACCGCAGTACACGTTCGGCAATGCGGGGCGCGGGATCCTGGTGGGGCCGGGATCGTTCAACGTGGACCTGGGCATCCACCGCGATTTTCCGCTCACCGAACACCGCTACCTCAGTTTCCGCTGGGAGATGTTCAACGCGTTCAACCGGGCGAACTTCGGCGACCCGAACGCCGCCATCGGCAATGCGCTCGCCGGACAAATCAGCGGCACCGGGCCCGCACGCATCATGCAAGTTGCGCTTAAAGTGGTGTTTTAAGGACCTCACATGAACTCGATTCGTCGCCGCGACCTGTTCACCGGCGGTCTCGCCGGCGCAGCCGCCCTAAGTTGGATGCCGGCGGTGCGCGCTTTGCAGAAATCGACCGGCCGCAAGAACCTGCTGATCCTGATGGCGGACCAGCACAAGCGGGACTGCCTGGGCGCCGCCGGGGACCGGGTGGCCCGCACGCGGAATCTCGACGCCCTGGCGGGGACCGCGGTCCGTTTCACCGATGCCTACTGCGCGAACCCGGTGTGCACGCCGTCGCGCGCGTCGCTGCTCACCGGGCTCTACACCCACAACCACCGGACCTGGAACAACTCGACGCCGTGGCCGTACGAGCACCAGACGATCGCGCACGCCTTCGGGCGCGCCGGGTACATGACGGCGCTGGTCGGCAAGATGCATTTCGTGGATGCCCAGACTCACGGGTTCGACTATCATCTGGACTTCAACGACTGGTACCAGTTTCTGGGTCCCAAGACGAAGCTCTACGCCGACGAACTGGCGCGGCCGAACTCCGGTTCCGGGCTGCCGCAGATCGACGACCTGTGGCGCGACGAGGGAGACCCGTGGCGCGGCGCCCGCGAGAGCGATGGGCGGCAGGGCAGCGTGGCGGTGGGCGGGGTATCGAAGATGCCCGAGCAGGATCACTTCGAAAGTTTCGTCGCGCGCGAATCGAGCCGCTTCCTGCGCACGCACGGCCGGCAGCAGCCGTTCCTGCTGATCGCGTCGTTTTTGAAACCGCACGATCCCTTCATGCCGGCGGCGCGCTTCGCCGACATGTTCCGGCCGGAAGACATGCGGCTGCCCGATACCTGGGGCAAGACGGACCTCTCGCGCGTGCCGCAGGAGATCCGCGATTCGATCCGGCACAACGGCCCCACACCGGAGCTCGGAAACGAAGCCGAGGCCAGGAAGCGGATCGCGCTCTACTACGCGGGGCTGGCGCAGATGGACGATGCGCTCGGCAGGGTGCTGGCCACCCTGAGGGAACTCGATCTCGAGAAGGACACGGTGATCGTGTATACGTCCGACCACGGCGAGATGCTGGGCGAGCACGGGCTGTGGCAGAAGTTCGAGTTTTATGAAAGCTCCTGCGGCGTGCCGCTGCTGATTCGCGATCCGGCGATTGCGAACCCCGGCGCGGTGTGCCGCACGCCGGTCAGCCTGGTGCAGATGCTGCCGACGCTGTGCGAGTTGTGCGACGTGACGCCGGTTACTCCGATAGACGGCACGAGCATCGTAGGCGACCTGCGCGCTCCGGCTCGCACGCGCGATACCAAGGTATTCGCCGAATATAACCTGGGCAACTACCGGGCGAAGTATATGCTGCGGCACGGCGATTACAAGTACAGCTTCTGGGCCAACGACATCCCCGAGTTGTACGACCTGCGCAGCGATCCCAAGGAGATGAACAACCTCGCGGGGCTGCCGGAGCATCAGGGCAAGGTCGAGGAGTTGAAGCGGGAGCTGTTCGCGTGGTACCAGCCGCCGGAAATCGGGATGAAGCCCCCGGCGCGGCCCCCGGCACGGTAACGCCCGGCGGTGAGACAATAGCGGTTAAGATGCTGTCGCGCGTATTCCTGGCCCTGGTGTTTGCCGTCGCCGCTTGCGCCGCGCCCGGCTCCGCGGGCTTCCCGTTGCGGGACACGCACGGCGCGAGCCACGCCGAGTCCGAGTGGACGGGAGCGAAAGCACTGCTCGTCTTCTTCGTCACGATCGATTGCCCGGTGGGCAACGCCTACGTGCCGGAGATGAACCGCATCCGCGCGGACTACGCCGGGCGCGGCGTGGTCACCTGGGCGGTGCTGGCCGACCCTTACGTGCCCGCGCCGGACGCCGTCAAGTACGCCGACGAATTCCGTTACAGCTTTCCGCTGCTGTTCGATCCCACGCAAATGCTGGTGAAGCGCGCGGGCGCGACGATCATGCCGCAGGCGGCGGTCTTCTCCGCGCAGGGCAAGCTGCTCTACCTGGGCCGGATCGACAATAAGTACGAAGATTTCGGCAAGGCGCGCCCCACCGCGACAGTGCCCGATCTGCGCAACGCGCTGGATGCGGTGCTGGCCGGGAAGCCGGTGTCGCCCGATCGCACGAAATCCGTCGGCTGCGCGATTCCCCAGGAAGATTACCGCAAGTAGTACGCTCAAGGGATGCGTTCCCTGTCCGCGCCCCTGGCGCTGGTCGTGTACGCGGCCGCCGCCGCAGCGGCCCCTCCTTCGTCCCTCTACCAGCAACTGAAGTGGCGGTTCGTCGGCCCGTTCCGCGCCGGACGCGTGGCCGCGGTGGCGGGCGTCGCCGGTGACGCGACCACGTTTTACACGAGCAGCGTGGGCGGCGGCGTGTGGAAGACCACCAACGCGGGGACGACGTGGTTTCCCATCTTCGATTCCGAAGCGGTCGCCAGTATCGGCGCCATCGCGGTCGCGCCCTCCGACCCGAACGTGGTCTACGTGGGCACGGGCGAGAGCGACATCCGCTCGCAGATCGGTTTCGGCGATGGGGTCTATAAGTCCACCGACGCGGGCAAGACGTGGCGCAATGTGGGCCTCAAAGATACGCGGCAGATTTCGGCGATCCGGGTCGACCCGCGCAATCCGGACCTGGTGTATGTCGCCGCGCTCGGCCACGTCTACGGCCCGCATCCCGACCGCGGCGTGTACCGATCGCGCGACGGCGGCCGCAACTGGGAGAAGGTGCTCGACCGCGGCAGCGAGACGGGCGCCGCCGACCTGGCGCTCGACCCTTCGGACCCGCGAATACTATATGCCACGATGTGGAACGCCCACCGTCCGCCGTGGAGCCAGTATGGTCCGATCGAAGGACCCGGCAGCGGATTGTTCCAGTCGACCGACGGCGGCGACCACTGGACGCAACTCTCCGGGCACGGCCTGCCGCAATCGCAATGGGGGCGCTCCGGCGTCACGGCCGCTGCCTCCAATCGCGTGTACCTGGTGGTGGACGCCGGCGGCGGCGATGGCGGCCTGTACCGCAGCGACGACCGCGGCGCGACCTGGAGCCACACCTCGTCCGACGCGCGGATCTACAGCCGCAACTGGTATTTCAGCGGCGTCACCGCGGACCCGCAGAATCCCGACGTGGTGTACGTTCCCAACGTCGCCATCTACCGCTCCACCGATGGCGGGCGCACGTTCAGCGTGCTCAAAGGCGCGCCCGGCGGCGATGACTACCGCATCCTGTGGATCGATCCGAGCGAGCCGCGCCGCATGATCCTCGGCTCCGATCAAGGGACCAATATCAGCGTCGACCGCGGCGCCACCTGGAGTTCCTGGTACAACCAGCCGACCGCGCAGATGTATCACGTGATCGCCGACAACCAGTGGCCGTATCACCTTTATGGCTCGCAACAGGACTCGGGCACGGCGGCGCTGCCGAATCGCACCAATCACGGGATGATCGACGCGCGCGACTGGTTCAGCGTGGGCGGCGCCGAGAGCGGCTACATCGCGCTCGATCCCAGGGACCCGAACATTTTCTACGTGGGCAATACGGGCGGGAGCCTGTCGCGCTTCGATAAACGTACGGGGCAGGCGCAGAACATCACGCCCGACCCCTCGCGCGGCTTCGCCGCCAATATCTCCGCGGCGAAGTACCGGTTTCCGTGGACCGCGCCGCTGGTGATGTCCGCGATCGAGCCGGGGACGCTCTACTACGGAGCGCAGGTGCTGCTCAAGACGATCGATGGCGGGATCCACTGGCAGGAGATTTCGCCCGATCTCACCGGCGATACCCGCAAGGACAAGACCGTGGTCCAACCCGCCACGGCCGAAAACTCGCGCGAACTGGGGTACGGCGTGATCTACAGCATCGCGCCTTCGCCGGTGCGCGCCGGGATGATCTGGGTGGGGAGCGACACTGGGCTGGTTCATCTCACGCGCGACGGCGGGCGCTCCTGGCAGAACGTGACGCCGCCGGGACTCACGGCGTGGAGCAAGATCACGCGGATCGAAGCCAGCCATTTCGACCCGGCCGAAGCGTGGGCGGCGGTGGACCGTCACCGCCTGGAAGACTACAAGCCGTACGTTTACCGCACGCGCGATTCCGGGAAGACCTGGGCGCTGGTGGCGGACGGCTTGAGCGAGCCCGCCTATCTCAACTCCATCGCGGAGGACCCGCGGAAGAAGGGGCTGCTCTTCGCCTCGACCGAACTCGGGGTGGCGGTCTCCTTCGACGACGGCGATCACTGGCAGCCGCTCAAACAGAACCTGCCCGCGGTGAGCGTGCGCGATCTGGTGGTCCACGGCGACGATCTGGCGATCGCGACGTTCGGGCGCGGGTTCTGGATCATGGACGATATTACGCCGCTGCGTCAGGGCTTCGACGCGGCGAGCGCGCCCGATTCGATGCTGTTCCAACCCGCCGACGCGATCCGGCTCAACCCCGAAGGCTTCTTCGGCACGCCGTTTCCTCCGGAGGAACCGCAGGCCAGGAACCCGCCCGATGGCGCCGTGATCGATTACTGGCTGAAGGCTCCCGGCGAGGTCACGCTCGAGATTCTCAACGCCGCCGGCTCGCCGGTGAAGAAGTACTCGAGCGCGGATGCGCCGCGCGCGGGACGGGGCGGAGGGGCGATCGCCGATTACTGGATCGTGCCGGCGGCGCGGCTCACGGGCAACGCGGGGCACAATCGCTTCGTGTGGGACCTCCGCCACGCCCTGCCATCGGCGGACGGGGGAACGGGCGGCCGCGGCGGACAAGGCCCGCAGGTTTTGCCGGGCGCCTATCAGGTGAGGCTCACCGCCGGGGGACGCGTCTCCACCCAGCCTTTGCGGGTGAAACTCGACCCGCGCTCGACCGCGACACCGCTCGACCTGCAAAAGCAGTACGAACTGAGCATGTCCATCCTGCGCGACATGGCGCGAGTGGCCGCGGCGATGACCGAAGCCGCCTCCGCGCGCAGGGCGCTCGCGGGCCGGCCCGATGCCGCGCAGGTCGAAGGGGAGATCGCGCGCATCGCCGGGTCCGCGGGAGGAGGGGGGCGCGGAGGCCGCGGCAACGCACCCGCCGCGGGCGGACCGCCCACGCTCGCCAGCGTCAACGCGATGCTCTCCACGGCCCTGAGCGTGGCCGGCAGCGCGGACCGCACTCCGCCCGCCACCGCTTACGATCTTGCGGCGAACGCACAGCACGAACTCAACCGTCTGCTGGCCGCCTGGACCGCCCTGCGCGCGAACATGAAATGACGCCTGGCGCCGGCCGGCACTACTCCACCGTCACCCAGACCATTCCGCCGGCCGGCACCGTCACGGTCACCGCCGCCGTATAGTCCCGCGCGATCGGCACCCGCCGCCCCGCGCCGCCATCCACCCGCACGACCGCCGCATCCGTCAACCCCGTATAGTACAGGGGCAGCCGGATGGTGCGGGTGATCGGCACTTGCAGCGGATTGTGCACCACCGCCAGGCCCTTCTCCTTCAGCGCCGGATTCACGTGCAGGATGGCGTCGTAATCCCGCCCGTCCGGACGCCGCAGGTGGATGATGTCCGATTCCAGAATCGCCCGGTGCTGCTTGTAGAAGTCCACCCACCGCTTCACGACGGCGCGGGTTTCCGGCGAATCGTACAGGCGGGGACCGCGATAGCACGCCTGCACCCCGGCGGTGAAGTTGGTCTCCAGGTGGCGCTCGTAGTAGTCCAGATGTTCCTTCAGCGGCTCGAGCGTGGCCGCCGCGCCGCCGCCCTGGTATTGCACCAGGGGCACGAACATCCACCCCATGGAGGGCGTCTTGTCCCAGGTGCCGTCATAGATGTTCTGCCGCGCCAGCAGCACCTGCCGTTCCCGCGGCAGCGACCAGTTCGTCTCGCGGTATCCCATGGCGGTCTTGTTCGCGCCTTCCAGGAAATACCAGTCCGGCACGTTCAGGTAGACTCCGCGCGCCCGGCACCATTCGTAAAACCCGGCGATGGTCTGCCACTGCGTCCATTGCGAATCCTCCAGGCCGCGATGCCCCGGATGCGCGGTGGAAGCGCACGTGTCGCCCGGGTAGGAGCCGTCGTGCTCCAGCACCGCCATGCCGGTGGTCTCGATAAAGTGGCGCAGGTTGCGAAAATACTCCTCGCCCCACCGGCTCCCCAGGCACGGCGAATGGCCGAAGATCGGGTTCGGGTTCACCACATCGTCGGCGGCATCGATCTGCCGGCTCGCCAGCAGCGAGTACCCGCCCAGGGCCACCCCGCGCGCCCGCCCGTAATCCACCAATTCCTTGATCTGGGCGAGATACGCCGGGTCTTTCCGCTCCACGCTGAACCCGCTGCCGAAGGTCAGGATCACCATCTCGAACCCCACGTCCGCGCACTGGTCGATGGCCAGCTTCACGCTTGCCGGGTCCGCCTGCCTGACGTGCATCAGGATCGGGTTCTCCTGCGACCACGGAGCCAGCGCGCGATACATCCGGCGCTGCGCCAGGCCGCGCCGTTCGCGGTCCGTGGAATCGTGTAGCAGTTCGAAGACGCGGAAGGTCTCAAACGTGGCGCCGGATGCGATTTCCACCTCCGGACCCAGTGGCGGATAGCACCTCAGCAGCACCGGCTCCTGCAGGCGGTAGTTGACCTGCGTTCGATAATTCGGGTCTGGCTCCCAGTGGGCGACTTCGTTTTCGTCAGGGCGGCTATGGGTGGCGATGAAGGAGTAGTCGCTGTCCACCTGCAGGGCGCCCGGCCGCCAGCGGCCCGGATTCTCCACGACGCTTTCGCTCTCCACGACCGCCAGGATTTCGCTCACAAACCGGTTCAGCCGTACCGCGTGCGGCGAATCGTTGCGCACCGCGATCCATTTGGCCATCACGGGCAGAGCGTCGTACATCTCGTAGTGCACGTCCACCTTCACGCCGGGCGCCGCGTCCCGGGTGAAGTGCAGGGTCAGCGACACTCCGGGGGGCGGCCACGGCTGGGTCCCGGAATACGCGGCCCGCTTCCAGGCAAAGGGCGCCGCCGTCGCGCCGGTCTCCATTCCGGTGAAGTGGAATGCGGCCGGGTCCGGCGTCATGCGGTCCAGCCATTCGCGCCGCAGGTAGGCCCATTCCTCCTGCCCGTTGAGTCCGCCGATCGCGTAGCGCCGCCCGTCCAACTCCAGTTCGCCTTCGGGCTTGACGCCGCGCAGCAGGGAGGCGCCGGTCATCAGGTTGTCGAACGCCACGGTCGCCGCGTCCGGCTGGAGCCGCCACACCCGGCGGATCAGCCCGTTCGACATGGTGACCTCGCGTCCTTCCGCGGAACGCTCTACGGCCGCCCGCTCCTTCGGCGCGGCGACGAGCCAGTCCGCCCCCGGCGCCGGCAGCGCCACCAGCATCAACAGCACGATCGGTTTCATTGGAGCCCTCATTCTCGCACCTCCCCCTGTTACCATTTGTCTGCATGCGGGCCCGCTGGTGGATCGTCGTGGTGGTGGCCGCCGCAATCGGCGGAGTGCTCGTGTTGCGCCGCAAGCCCGCGCCGGCGCCACCGGCCAAGCAGACCGCCGCGGCGATCGATCTCTCCGGCGAAGTGACGCTGCGCGGCAAGGTGCGTCCGGAACACGTGGTGAACGTTGCCGCGGGTGTGCCGGGCTTCATCGAATCCTTCCTGGTGGAACCGGGAGATGAGGTCTACGAAGGGCAGGTGCTGGCGCGCATCGGCGCCCAGAATCTGGAGACGGACCGGGAATCCGCGGCGGGCGCCGCCGAGCAGGCACAGGAAAAGGTGGGCCGCGCCCAAGCCGCGCTGGCCACGGCCAGGCTCGAACTCTCGCGCGCCGAGGCGGACGCGGCCCGGTCGAAACTCAACCTCGATCGCGTCGAGAAGGTCTTCTCGCGCCAACAGTTTCTCTTCCAGCAGGGCGCCACACCGCGCCTGACCTATGAGAAGGCCGCGGCCGACTACGAGGAGGCGCGGCGCGACTCCGGCATCATGGAAACGGCCGTCCGCACCGCGCGCGAAGCCGCCCAAGCCGCCGGCAACGATGTCGCCGCGGCCCGCAAGATCGCCGAGGACAAGCGCTCCGCTCTTGAAAGGGCCGAGGAGGATCTGGCCGCCAGCGAGGTTCACTCACCCGTGGATGGCGTCGTGGTGGCGCGCGAGGGCGAGACCGGCAACAACGTCGAGGAGATCGGCGACCGCCTGTTTACGATCGCCACCGACCTTTACGCGCTTCAGGTGGTGCTGGAACCCGCGCCCGAAGTGCTCAAGCACCTGGTTCCCGGGATGCCCGTCACCGTGAACGTGCTCGACCTGGACAACGCATCCTTCCAAGGCACGGTGAAGGAGATCGACGACAAGCGCAAGCAGGCCGTCATCGAGTTCGCCTGCAACAATCCGGCGGTGAAACCGGGGCTGATCGCCGGCGTCCGCATCCGGTTTCAATAGGCGGCTGCGGCCTCGCCTCCCCTGCCACCAGCTACAATATTGGTTTACCGCCATGCAATTCCTCACCGGCAGTCTTCTGGAACTGGTCACCCAGACTTCCACCAATCTCCCACCCGATGTGCGCGCCGCGATGTCTATCGCGGCCGCCCAGGAAACGCCCGCCACGCAAGCGTCGCAGGCGCTGGACATCATCCTTTCGAATGTGGACATGGCCAACGACGACGAGGGTCCGATCTGCCAGGACACCGGCATGCCCACGTTTTTCGTGCACACTCCGGTCGGGGTGAATCAGCTCATCATCGCCAAGGCCATCCGCGAAGCCGTAGCCGAAGCCACGCGCCGCGGCAAGCTGCGCACCAACTCGGTAGATTCGCTGACGGGCAAGAACAGCCCGGATAATCTTGGCGTCGAAACCCCCGTGATTCACTTCGAACAATGGGAAGAGGACGAAATCGAAGTGCGGCTGATCCTCAAGGGCGGCGGGTGCGAGAACAAGAACATCCAGTACAGCGTGCCCTGCGTGCTCGATCACCTGGGCCGCGCCGACCGCGATCTGGAGGGCGTGCGCAAGTGCATTCTGCACGCGGTCTGGCAGGCGCAGGGACAGGGCTGCGCTCCCGGCGCGATCGGCGTCTGCATCGGCAGCGACCGCGCCCACGGCTACGACCTGGCCAAGATGCAGTTACTCCGCACGCTGGACGACATCAACTCCAACCCGGTGCTCGCCAAGCTCGAAGCCGATATCATGCAGCAGGCCAACCAGCTTGGAGTCGGGGCCATGGGCTTCGGAGGAAAAGCCAGCCTGATCGGCTGCAAGATCACGGCGGCGAACCGGCTGCCCGCCAGTTTCTTCGTCAGCGTGGCGTACGATTGCTGGGCCTTCCGCCGCCTGGGCGTGCGCCTCGACGCCGCTACCGGCGCAATCACCAAGTGGCTCTACCGCGATCCCTCGCGTCCGGTGGAGCGGATGGCGCGCGGCGCGGGCTTCCCGCTGACGGGACGCGAAGTCGTGCTCACCCCGCCGATCACCGAAGAGCAGATCCGCGCATTGAAAGTCGGCGACGTCGTACTGATCACCGGCGAGATGTTCACCGGGCGGGACGCGGTGCACAAGCACCTGATGAAGAACCCGCCGCCCGCGGACCTGCACGGCGCGGCGCTCTACCATTGCGGCCCGGTCATGCTCCAGGAGAACGGCAAGTGGACCGTCAAGGCCGCCGGACCCACCACGTCCATCCGGGAAGAGCCTTACCAGGCGGACGTCATCGGCCGTTACGGTGTGCGCGCCGTCATCGGCAAGGGCGGCATGGGGAAGAAGACCTCCGACGCGCTGAAGCAGTACGGCGCGGTATACCTGAACGGCATCGGCGGCGCGGCCCAGTATTACGCCCGCGCGATCAAAGAGGTGCTGGGCGTCAACTGGCTGGAGTTCGGCATTCCGGAAGCCATGTGGCACATCCGCGTGGAGAACTTCGCGGCCATCGTGACGATGGATGCGCACGGCAACAGCCTGCACCGCGACATCGAAGAAAAGACCGGCCAGACGCTGGAAACGCTCCACACCGTCTGACCCTTCCCACGAATGAAGACATCGCTCGATAAAGGCAAGATCAAGATTCTTCTGCTCGAAGGCGTGCACCAGTCCGCCGTCGATGCGTTCCATGGCGACGGCTATACGAACGTCGAATACCACACGCTCTCGCTGACCGGCGACAAACTGCGCGAGGCGGCCCGGGATGCCTACTTCATCGGCATCCGTTCGGCCACGCGCCTCCCTGCCGGGTTCTTCGAGCATGCGCCGCGGCTCATCGGGGTCGGCTGTTTTTGTATCGGCACCAACCAGGTGGATCTGGAGTGCGCGGAAAGCAGGGGCATCCCGGTCTTCAACGCGCCCTTCTCCAACACGCGCAGCGTGGCCGAACTCGTCCTCGCCGAGACGGTGCTGCTCATGCGCGGTATCCCGCAACGCAACGCGGCGGCGCATCGCGGCGAGTGGATTAAGACCGCCGCCGGATCCAACGAGGTCCGCGGCAAGGTGATGGGCATCGTCGGGTACGGCCATATCGGGACGCAGATCGGCGTCCTGGCGGAAGCTCTCGGCATGCAGGTGATCTTCTACGATATCGAGAGCAAGCTGGCGCTCGGCAACGCGCGGCAGGTGGCGACGCTCGACGTCCTGCTCGCGACCGCGGACGTGGTCACCCTGCACGTGCCCGAAACCGCCGATACGCAGGGCATGATCGATGCCGCCCGCATCGCGCGGATGAAGCAGGGCGCCAAGCTGATCAACGCATCGCGCGGCACGGTGGTGGAAATCGAAGCGCTGGCGGAAGCGCTCCGCTCCGGCCAGATCGCCGGCGCCGCGATCGACGTGTTTCCCAAGGAGCCCAAGGGCGCGGGGCAGCCGTTTGAATCGCCGCTGCGCGGACTGGACAACGTCCTGCTGACGCCGCACATCGGGGGCAGCACCGCCGAGGCGCAGCAGAACATCGGGATCGAAGTCGCCGGCAAGCTGATCAAGTACAGCAACAACGGCGGGACGGTGGGGGCGGTCAATTTCCCCGAGGTTTCGCTGCCCGAGCACAAGGGCAAGCACCGGCTGCTCCACATTCACCGCAACCAACCGGGCGTGCTGAGCGCGATCAACGGGGTTTTCAGCGGGCGCAACATCAATATCGCGGCCGAGCACCTGAACACCGACGTGCGCATCGGCTACGTGGTGCTGGATGTGGAGACCGGGGAGGGCGAGGACGAACTGGAGATGAAGCGGCGCCTCGACGAAGTGCCCGGGACCATCCGCACCCGCATTCTGTACTGACGTTGCGGAGGAGAGGCGGGGATTGCTACACTGAAATTTCCCGGCCAGGTAGCTCAGCTGGTAGAGCAACGGACTGAAAATCCGTGTGTCGGCGGTTCGATCCCGTCCCTGGCCACCAACTGCATTCGACACTTTGCCGATTCGGCCTCAACGGTGAGTTTGCCCGTCACCGAATACACAGGACGGCCCTCCCGAACTGCGGGCGTCAATACGAGCTTTCCGACGTGCTTAGCAAGGGCCTCTTTCGCTCGGGCAGCTTCCGAACAGAAGCGGGCTGAACTGAGCGGTTATGGAATGCCCGATATTCTGCTCGTGAAAAATCAGTTCATCAACTTTCTGGTGGATGCAACTATGGTCGTGGCGCACACTCGGCACATTCTGCGCGCGGCCCTCCACGATGGGGCGGTATCGCAATGAGAGACGACAACCCGAGGACACCCGCAGAGATTCGCGAACGGCTACAGAAGATCGGCACAGAAGCCGATTCTTTAATGGGGCTCATCGATAACGG
>JBBIQR010000078.1:0-1310 GCA_037442245.1 Candidatus Solibacter sp.
GCCAGCCCGTCGCGCGTGATCCCGGCGTTGTTCACCAGCACGTCGATGCGGGTCTTGTCCTTCATCACCCTGGCGATGCCTTCCTTCACGGAATCCGGCGAAGTCACGTCCAGGTTCAGCGTCATCGCTTCGCCGCTGCACGATCGGATCTCTTCGGCCACCTGCTCGTTACGCTCGATTTCCGGCGACGCGACCACGATGTCGTAGTTCGCGCGGCACAGTGTCAGCGCGATCGCGCGGCCGATGCCGCGGCTCGCACCCGTAACGAAGGCCACTCGGTTGAACATTCTCTCTCCTTAAGATAGGGCGGTATGAAATTCATCATAACCGATGGCATCCCGGATTACTTTCACAAGCCAAAACCCGCGCCTTGTTACCATAGCTCGTAGCCCATGGCTTACCAGGATTTGCGAGAGTTCGTCCGCGCCCTCGAAAAGAACGGCGAATTGAAGCGGGTGTCCATCGAAGTCGACCCCAGGCTCGAAATCACCGAGTTCGCCGACCGCGCCGTCAAACAGGGCGGCCCCGCGCTGCTCTTCGAACGGCCCAAAGGCTCCGCCTTTCCCGTGCTGATCAACGGGTTCGCGTCGATGCGCAAGATGGAGATCGCGCTCGAAGTCGCGTCCGTCGATGAGATCGCCGCCCGCATCGCCGAATTCCTCGAAATGCGCATGCCCGAAGGCATCATCGGCAAGCTCAAGATGCTGCCCAAACTCGCCGAGATGGGCGCTTTCTTTCCCAGGATCGTCTCCAAAGGGCCGTGCCAGGAGGTCGTCCGCAAGGACGGCTTCTCTCTCTTCGATCTCCCCGTCCTGCAATGCTGGCCGGACGATGGCGGGCGCTTCATCACGCTCCCCATGGTCTTCTCCAAAAACCCCGACACCGGCAAGCGCAACTGCGGCATGTACCGTATGCAGGTCTTCGACGAACGCACCTGCGGCATGCACTGGCAGACCCACAAACAGGGCGCGGAACACTACCGCCGCAGCGGACGCCAGGGACGCACCCGCATGGAAGTGGCGGTCGCCATCGGCGCCGACCCGGCGACCATGTACTCCGCCATCCTGCCCCTGCCGCCCGACCTCGACGAGATGATGATCTCCGGCTTCCTCCGCCAGAGCCCGGTCGAGATGGTGAAGTGCCAGACCGTCGATATCGAAGTCCCGGCCCACGCCGAATTCGTCCTCGAAGGCTACGTCGAACCCGGCGAACTGCGCAACGAAGGCCCCTTCGGCGATCACACCGGCTTCTACTCGCTCGCCGACGACTACCCGGTCTTCCACGTCACCTGCCTCACCCACCGCAAAGAC
>JBBIQR010000078.1:1372-17654 GCA_037442245.1 Candidatus Solibacter sp.
GCGCCTGCAACTGCCCGAGGTGCGCGATATCGCCATGCCCCCCGAGGGCGTGTTCCACAACCTGATCCTCGTCTCCATGCGCAAAAGCTACCCCGGCCACGCGCGCAAAGTCATGCACTCCATCTGGGGCACCGGACAGGCGATGTTCTCCAAGGTCATCGTGGTGGTGGACGAGGACGTCGATGTGCAGAACTATCGCGAAGTCGCCTGGAAAGCGCTCAACAACATCGACCCCCAGCGCGATATCGAATTCGTCCTCGGCCCGGTCGATTCCCTCGACCACGCCAGCCGCCTCGCCAATTACGGCTCGAAAATGGGCATCGACGCCACCCGCAAGTGGCCCGGCGAA
Source organism: Candidatus Solibacter sp. (assembly GCA_037442245.1). Taxonomy (GTDB): domain Bacteria; phylum Acidobacteriota; class Terriglobia; order Bryobacterales; family Bryobacteraceae; genus Solibacter. The sequence goes on from JBBIQR010000078.1 coordinate 1,722, forward strand.
GGCTTCACCCGCCCCTGGCCGGACGTCATCCAAATGAGCGGCGACGTCAAACGCCGCGTGGATGAACTCTGGAAGAAGGCCGGGCTCTAGCCCGCCTCAGGCGCGCGCGAACCTCGCCAGCCGGAACAACCCGAGATCCCAGCGCGCGCAGCCGCCCTCCAGCGCCAGGTCCGCCAGAATTTCGCCGATCACCGGCGCGAACTTGAAGCCGTGCCCCGAGAACCCCGCCGCGATCGCCACCCGCGGCGACTCCGGATGCAGATCGAGAAGGAAGTGCTCATCGGGCGAATTCGTGAACAGGCACGTCTTCATCGCCAGCGTCGCCCCATCCGCCTCCGGAAAGTAGCGCCGGATGGCCTCGCGCAACACGGCTTCGTCTTCCGCCTCGAACCCGCGATTCATCCGGTCCGGCTCCACAATCTCGCCGCGGTGGTGATACTTGCCGATCTTGAATCCGGGGACGCCGTACACCGGGAAGCCGTAGAACCGGCCCTCCGCCGCCTCCATGTTGAAGATCGGGAACGCCTCCGGGGTGAAGCGCTGCGGCGCAAGCGGCTGCGTCCAGAGCAGCACCTGCCGCTCCGGCACGGCCAGCCGCGCCAGCGCCGGCACCATCCGCGCCGCCCACGCGCCCGCCGTCACGATCAGCCTGTCCGCATGATACGTGCCGCGCTCCGTCCGCACTGCGACGCCATCGCTGCCCGCGCTCCATTCCTCCACGCGCTCCGAGCCGTGCACCTCGGCGCCCAGCGCCAGCGCCAGATTCACGTGCGCGGCGATCGAGCGCTCCGGCAGCACGAACCCGCCGTCCGCCTGATACACCGCGGCCATCCCGCGCGGCAGCCGGTAGCCCGGAAAGCGCCGCCCGACCTCCGCCGCGCCGATCGCCTGGTGCGCGATTCCATGCTCGCGGCACGAGCGCAGGCTGCCCGCGACCATGGCGCCGTCTTCCTCCCCGATATCCAGGCCGCCGGTGACGAAGAGCAGCCGCTCGCCCGCCGCCCGCTCCATCTCGCGCCACAGTTCGTACGCGCGCATCAGCAGCGGCACATACGCCGGATGCTCCGCGTACGCCAGCCGGATGATGCGGGTCACGCCGTGTGAAGAGCCAAACTCGTGCCCCAGCGAAAACTGCTCGATCCCGAGTACGCGCCGGCCGCGCCGCGCCAGATGGTAGAGCGCCGCGCTGCCCATGCCCCCGACCCCGAGCACGATCGCGTCGTAGCGCATTACTGGTTGAGCAGCACCTTGCGGTACGTCGTGACGCCTTCCCGCACCACCACCGTATCGGTCGACTGCCGCCCGTCCTTCTCCACCGTGATCGTGTAGGATCCCGGCGCCAGCGCGAGCGTGGCCGGCGTCACCGAGTTCGAGCGCTTGCCGTTGATCGAGATGCTCGCGCCATCCGGAGCGCTGTTCAACAGCAGCGTGCCGGTCGCCGCCCGCAGCGTCACCGGCGTCATTTCCAGGGGTCCCGTGCCCACAAAAATGTCCCGCGATTCCGTCTGGTACCCCGGCAGATTGAGGAACACCGTGTGCTTTCCCGGCGCCGCCTGCAAAGAGCATGGCGTCTTGCAGGACGCATCCGGACTGCCTTCCAGCCGCGCCATCGCGCCTGCCGGACTGCTCACCACGAACACAGCCTGCGGTCCCGCCGTCCTCGCGGGCTCCACCGCGTTCCTGCCGCCGCCCTGCGGTGTCTCCGGCGCTTTCTCCTGAGCGTCCTTGGGCTGCGGGACCGCCGCCGGCTGTGCTGCCGCGCTCTCCGCCGGACCCAGCGCGCTCGTCTTGCCGTCCGCCCCGGGCGGTGTCGCCGCAGGCGCCGGCGCCGGGGACTGCGACTGCGCCTGTTGCTGCTCCTGCGCCGGCTGCTGCGCAGGCAGCGCGTCCGGCTTCTTCTCCTCCACCGCCGCCGATGCCGCCGGATTCCCCTGCTGCCGCGCCAGGAACCACGGCGCAGCCTGCCACCCGATCAGCGCCAGCAACCCTCCCGCCACCAGCACCGCCAGCAGGAACGGCAGGAACCCGCCGCGCCGTGGAGCGCCCACCGTCGTCGACGTCGCTTCCGCCCGCCGCCGGTGGCGCGGCGGAGGCAGCGCCGCGGCTTTGCCCGCCTCCCCGGACGGCGCCGCCGCAGCCGGGGCCTCCAGCAGCGTCGGCTCGTTCAACATGCCAGCCCGCGGCATCAACTTCCATCCCTTGCTGGACGCGCACGCCGCCTCCAGCGCGCTCGAAAACTCCTGGCAATTCTTGTAGCGCTGCTCCGGACGCTTCGCCAGACCCTTGCGCAGCACGCCTTCGATCGCCGGCGTCAGCGTCGGATTCAACCGCCGCGGCGGCACCGGCTCCTCCGCGACGATCTTATACACCACCGTCGTCAGATGCTCGCCCGTGTACGGCTTCTCGCCGGTCAGCATCTCATAGGCGATCACGGTCAGCGAAAACTGGTCGCTGCGCCCGTCCACGCCCTGCCCCTGCACCTGCTCGGGCGACATGTAGTGCGGCGTCCCCACGATCGAACCCGTGCGCGTCAGTTGCTCGCTCGTGGTCAGCTTGGCGATGCCGAAGTCGGTGATCTTGCACGTGCCGTCGGCGGTCATCATGATGTTCGCCGGCTTGATGTCGCGGTGTACGATCCCCTTCGAGTGCGCGTAATCGAGCGCCGCCGCCGTCTGCCCGAGGATGCCGAACATGCGCTCCTGCGGCATCGCGGCGCCTTCGCTGAGCACCTGCTCCAGCGTCGGTCCGTCCACGTACTCCATCGCGATGTAGGCCAGGTCGTCCTGCTGGTCCACATCGTAAATCGTCACGATTCCCGGATGCGAGAGGATGCCCGCCGCGCGCGCTTCGCGGAACAGCCGGTCGCGCATGCGCTGCAATTCCTCCGGCTTCCGCCCGCCGCCGAACTGGATTGTCTTGATCGCCACCGGCCGCCCGATGTTGGGGTCGATCGCGTGATACACCACCCCCATGGCGCCGCGGCCCAGCTCCCGCACGATCTTGTAGCGCCCGATGCGATCCATCCGTCCTAGTCTTAGTGATAACACGGCCTCCCCAGGCGGTGCTTCTGCTACCTTATGAGCATCATGGTTAGTCAGGCACCGCATCGCCTCCGCCTGCTCGTGTTTCTCGTCGCTTCGCCCGCTCTCGCGCAGGTCGATCCCGCCCTCTTTAGCGGCCTCCGGTACCGCATGATCGGCCCCGAGCGCGGCGGCCGCGTCACCGCCGTCACCGGCGTCCCCTCCCAGCCCCACACCTTCTACATGGGCTCCACCGGCGGCGGAGTGTGGAAGACCACCGACGCCGGCGCCTCCTGGACCAACCTCTCCGACGGCCGGATTCCTCTCGGCTCGATCGGCGCAGTCGAGGCCGCGCCCTCCGACCCCAACGTCATCTACGTGGGCACCGGTTCCTCCAAGATCCGCAGCAACGTCTCGATCGGCCGCGGCATGTACAAGTCGAGCGACGCCGGCCGCACCTGGAAGTTCATCGGCCTGCGCGACGCCGGCCAGATCTCCGCCGTGCGCGTCCACCCCGCCAACCCGGACATCGTCTACGCCGCCGCGCTGGGCAATCCCTTCATCGATAACGAAGAGCGCGGCGTCTTCCGCTCCACCGACGGCGGCCGCACCTGGCAGCGCGTGCTCTTCGTCTCCGCCTCCACCGGCGCGGCCGACCTCGAGATCCAGCCCGGCTCACCCAACGTCCTGTTCGCCTGCATGTGGCACGGCCGCCGCAAACCCTGGACCATCATCAGCGGCGCGCGCGAGGGCGGCATCTACAAAAGCACCGACGGCGGCGATACCTGGACCAAACTCGGCGGCGGCCTGCCCAACGACCTCTTCGGACGCAGCAACGTCGCCCTCTCCGCTGCCGTGCCCAACCGCGTCTACGCCCTCATCGAGGCCAAGCCGGGCAGCGGCCTCTACCGCTCCGAGGACTCGGGCGCTACCTGGGCGCTCGTCAACAGCTCCGCCAACCTGATCACCCGGCCCTTCTACTACACCACCCTCGGCGTCGATCCCAACGACCCCAACCTCCTCTTCATCGGCGACGAAGGCTGGTTCAAGAGCGCAGACGGAGGCAAGACCTTCCACCCCTCGCCCGCACCCCACGGCGACCACCACGATATCTGGATCAATCCCCGCGATTCCCGCATCATGATCCAATCCAACGATGGCGGCGCCAACGTGTCGCTCGATGGCGGCCGCACCTGGAGCACCCAGGCCAACCAGCCCACCGCCGAAATCTACCAGGTCGCCGTCGACGATCAGTACCCCTACCGCGTCTACGGCGCGCAGCAGGACAACACCACCCTGATCGTCCCCAGCCTGCCCGCCGGCGACGGCCAGGACTACCGCATCGGACCCGGCTGCGAGACCGGCCCCATCATTCCAAACTTGCGCAACCCCGAAATCGTCTACGGAAGCTGCAAGGGCCAGTTCACCCGCCTCCACCTGGACACCACCAACGAGGAGCGCTTCTGGATCGGCGCCGAATCCCTCTACGGCAACGGCGGCGACGACCTCATCTACCGCTTCCAGCGCGTCTCCCCCATGGAGGTCTCGCCCTACGATCCCGCCGTCGTCTACTACGGCTCGCAGTTCGTCCACCGCACGCGCGACGCCGGCGTCCACTGGGAGCGCATCAGCCCCGACCTCACCGCGCATCCCGAGGGCGCCCAGGGCGCCAGCGGCGAGCCCATCACCCGCGACGCCACCGGGGAGGAGATCTACAGCTCGCTGTACTCCATCCGCGAATCACCGGTCACGAAAGGCGTGATCTGGGCCGGTTCCAACGATGGCCTGATCCACGTCACCCGCGATGACGGCCGGACCTGGACCAACGTCACCCCCAAGGACCTCCCGCCCGGAGGTCGCGTGCAGAATATCGAGCCCGGCGCGCACGACGCCGCCACCGCCTACGCCGCCATCTACCGCTACCTGCTCGGCGATTTCGCGCCCTACCTCTACCGCACCGATGACTTCGGCCGCACCTGGACCCGCCTCACCGATGGACGCAACGGCATCGCCGCGGACGAACCCACCCGCGTGATCCGCGAAGATCCCGTCCGCGCCGGCCTGCTCTATGCCGGCACCGAGTTCGGCATGTACCTCTCGCGCGATCACGGAGCGCACTGGCAGACCTTCCAGCTCAACCTTCCCAACACCCCCGTCACCGATATCCAGCTCGCCCACGGCGACCTGATCCTCTCCACCCAGGGCCGCGGCTTCTGGATCCTCGATAACCTCGCGCCTCTGCGCCAGATTCAGGACTCCACCACCGCCCTCGCGGCGCTCCTGTTCGCGCCCCGCGACACCGTCCGCACGCCGCCCCGCTTCGGCTTCGGCCGCGGATCCGCCATCCAGTACCCGCTCTCCGGCGCGCAGATCGATTACTACCTCTCCGCCGAACCGGCAGGCGATCTCGTCATGGAGATCATGGACCCGGCGGGCAAGGTGGTGCGCAAATTCTCCAGTTCCACCGGGACCACGGCCGGCGCGCGCGCCTCCGATGCCGAGGCCGGCGGCGGCGATGACGCGGGCGAAGCCGGCTTCCGCCCCCGCTCCGCGCCCACCCGCCTGGAAAAAACCCCCGGCATGCACCGCTTCACCTGGGATCTGCGCTACCCCGGCCCCTGGATGAGCGCCGCCCGTCCCGAAGGTCCCAACGGTCCCGCCGCGGTCCCCGGCCGCTACAGCGTCCGGCTCACCGCGGAAGACTTCACCTTCACCCAGCCCTTCAACGTGGTCGAGGACCCGCGCATTACCGCTTCCGGCGTGACCCTCGACGACCTGCGCGAGCAGTTCGGCCACAACCTCCGGGTACTCGCCCTGGTCAGCGGCGTGAACCGCGCGGTGGCGCGCATCCGCGCCGCGCAGACCGCCCTCAAGGCCAATCCGGCGGACGCGGACAAACTCGCCCGCGTGAACGAAGTTGCCGCCCGCCTGATCACCCCTGCCATCCGCTACAGCAAGCCCGCTCTCCAGACCCACATCGCGTACCTCTACTCGCTCACCACCGCCACCGATCAAAAAATCGGCCGCGACGCCGTGGACCGCTATCAGGTCCTGCGCCGGGAACTCGACCGCGAGTTGGCGGCCCTCGACGCGCTCCTTGGGCCGCAATAGCAGCCTGTGGAGCGCGTCGGCTACGGAAGAAGGTGGCGGAAAAGAATCTTTTAGATAGTGGCTTTTCCTCTCCTCGTACCCAATACTGTGGACTCGAAGCGCGCCGCCCGGAAACGCAGCTCAGAGGATGCGGGCCTTCCACAGGAGGAGAACAGGAATGAAGCAGGTTGTATTCGTAGCAACGCTCTTCGCGAGCGTGGGATTCGGAGGCACGATATTCGATGTCCCCGCTCTCAGCACAAACGGTGCGACTCCAGCGCTCGCTGCCGAAGGCTGGAGCGAAACTTCCACCTATACGAATGTCGCGATCAGCGCGGATCTCCTCGCGGGACCGGGCTACACAGCCTGGCTGATGAACCAGATCGGCCCCGGAACGACCGCCGCCAATCAGGTTGCGGTGAATAACAATTTCACTGCGAACGGGTCCCCGGTGTTTAGCGGCTTGACGCTCGGACCTGGAAATTACTACCTGGTCATACAGTCGCCGGTAACCGGGTCGTCTGGCTGGACAGTGGTGTGTGCTTTCTCGGCAACCTGCACCCACTCTCTCGCCCCGGACGCGACTTTCCTGGGAGTGGCGAACGCCACCTCACCCGCCGCTTACATTCCAGCGTCTTCATTCACCTTCCGGGGAGACGCTCAGGAATTCGTCATGACCGTGACAGGCACGGCCGGCGTGCCTACACCGGAGCCTTCCACCGTTTACCTTTTCTCGGCGGGATTCGGTTTTTTGGCCTGGACCCGTGCCCGCTCTCGCCGCGGCCAACCCCGCCGCTACTGTGCACCGCGCGACGGGCGCTGCTGGTCCCAGGCATAGGGGCGTAATTCCTCCGGGTGCTGGCGCACATACTCGACCAGACGGTGCCGCTTCTGCCCGCCACGGCCGGAACGGCCGGATACGTTCCCGCCTTCGCCATCCCGGATCGGCGCCAGCAGGCCGGACATCGCCTGGGTTTCGGGTGCGCCGCTCCAGGCCCGGTCGCTAAGCCGCGAGAAGACCGCGCGCCATCGCGCTTTCACCGCAGTGACGCTCAAGCCCAGGGCCGCCGCCAACTCTTCGTCGGTCTCGCCGGACAGCGACGCGGTGAGCAGTTCCTGCTCGGACTGGGTGAGCCGCAGCACCGGCTCGCGATATACAAACGCCATTTGGCCTATCGTGCCGACCGCATCCGCGGCGGCTTCGCGGCTGGTGGCGTAAAGGACCCCTCCGGTGCCGGGAAACTCCGCGTGCCGCCGCAACGTCGCCTTCCGCATGAACTGTTGGTCACGCGGGCGCGCGACCTCGTGAAACACGCGATGGAGCCGGTAACCGGAATGACACCCGATAATGCTCGCGCCGGAAGCGGCCGCGGCTTCCGCGCATTGCGCGGGGTCGAGAATGTCGTCATGGATGTTCCCGTATAAGATCGCCAGGTCCGCTCCGCCGCGGGCGTTGGCCTGGCCGATTTGTTCCCGCGTCAGCAAAACCGATCTGTTCGACGATCCGCGCATTCAGATCGGGACGGGGATTTTCGAGCGCGTCGGTGGCGAATTCCGGTGTGACGAAAACCGAAGCTCCGAAACCGACGATCCGATGCCCCCGGATTGCCGGATCCGATTCGACCGCCGCATGGCGGAACGCCGGATGCCGCAGCCAGCCGCGCCAGACCTTTCGCGCCGCATCGGCGCCGATGCCCGCCGCCCCCAGGCGTTCCGGCCTGATCTCCAAACACGCGTCGATGTCGGATTCGGAGATCCGTCTCCAATTCATTGCCACGGGTGCGCCCTTCTCTCCGCATCAGTCTACTACGGGAGTCCGCGGCATCGCCGCGCGGAATGGCGAGGCGCCGGGCGCTACCAGACGCGGCAGGCGTTGGCGCTGACCATCGGCTGCCCCGCCTTGCACGAAAACGCCTTCTGGAATTCCGGCGAATTCTGCAGCGTACCGTTCACCCGGTACCGCCCCGGCGAGTGCGGGTCCGTCGCCGCGCGCGAGCGCGCCTCCGCCGGAGCCACGTTCTCGCACCAGACCTGCGCGAACCCGAGGAAGAAGCGCTGCTCCGGCGTAAATCCGTCCAGCACCTCGCTCTTGCCGGCAAGCGTGTCGTGCAGCGCCATCAGCGCGATCCGCAGTCCCCCGTTATCCGCCGTGTTCTCGCCCAGCGTCAGCCGCCCGTTCAGCTTCACGTCGTCCACCGAGGTGAAGCCCGAATACTCGTCCGCGATGCACGCCGCGCGCTTTTCAAACTCCGCGCCGTCCGCCGCCGTCCACCAGTCGCGCAGGTTGCCGTCGCCGTCGAACTTCCGCCCCTGGTCGTCGAAGCCGTGGGTCAGTTCGTGCCCGATGACCACGCCCGCCCCGCCGTAGTTCAACGCCGCGTCGCGCCGCGGATCGAAGAACGGCGATTGCAGGATGCCCGCCGGAAAGTTGATGGTGTTGTTCTGCGGACTGTAGAAGGCGTTGACCGTCGGGGTCGTCATCATCCATTCGGTCTTATCGGTCGGCTGGCCGATCTTATCGACCCGCTGTTTGAGGAAGGCTTCCGTGGAGCGCAGCGCGTTGCCGTAAAAATCGTCGCGCGCGATCGTCACCTTCGAATAATCCCGCCACTTCTTCGGCGCCCCGATATTGTTCGTGATCTCCTTGAGTTTCACCAGCGCCGCCTGCTTGGTCGCCGCGCTCATCCACGACAGGCTCCGGATGTCCTCCCCCATCGACTTCTCCACCGCGTCCACCATCTGGTTGATCTGCCGCCTGGCGTCCGCGCCGAACGCCAGTTCGATGTACTTCTCGCCCAACAGATCGCCCAGTTGCCCGTCCACCGCGACCACGCAGCGCGCCGGACGAGGGCGCTGTTCCTTGGCGCCCGTCCGGTACCGCATCCAGAAATCGAAATTCTCGTTTTCGAAAGGCTCCGCCAGCATCGGCGCCGCCGCGTGCAGCACGTGCCACGCGAAATACGCGCGGAAGGCCTCGATCGGCTCCCCGCCCAGGTCCGCCGCGATCTGGCGCAGAAAATCCGGTTGCGCCACGTTCAGCTTATCGAACGCCGGCGCGCCTACCCCGCTAAAAAACTGGTCCCACGGGAAGGTCCCGGTCAGGCTCGTCAACTCGGCGCGCGTCATCGGGTGGTAGCTCTTGTTGGGGTCGCGCAGCGAAACCCGGTCCGTCGCGGCGCGCGCCAGAATGGTCTCGATCTCCATCACCAAAGCCGCGTTGGACTCCGCCTGCGCCGCCGGCGTCCCGGCGAGTTCGAACATCTTCTGCACGTGCTTGAGGTAATGCTGCCGCATCTCCACGCTTTTCGGGTCCGGCTTCAGATAGTAGTCGCGGTCCGGCAGCGAGAGCCCGCCCTGCCCCACGTTCGCGATCGTGCGGCTCGAATCCCGGGCGTCGGGCCGCGCCCCGAAATTGAACATCACCGCGATTCCCAACCGGTGCAGCCGGATGACCTCTCCCACGACATCGGCCTCGCTGTCGAGCGCGGCGATGCGGTCGAGTTCCCCTTTGATCGGCTCGATGCCCTTTTTGTTGATCGCCGCCGTATCCATGCACGCCGCGTACGCGTCGCCGATCTTCTGCTCCAGCGGCGAGCGCCCCGCGCGCACCACGGCGGCGCCTTGCAGAATGTCCAGCAGGACTTTCTCGTTGTGCTCGCCGAGTTCGGTGAACCGGCCCCACCGCGCCCGGTCGGCCGGCAGCGGGTTGGCCTTCACCCAGTTGCCGCAAGCATATTCGTAAAAATTCACGCACGGATCGGCCGTGCGGTCCATCGCGGCCGCATCCAGCCCCGACTGAGTCTTGGTCTGCGCGCCCGCAACCGCGGCGAGGAGGAGAATCAGAAATGGTTTCATACCGGAAATTCCGATTCTAGCAGCCGCCGTGCAAAAAAAAACCGCCGTCCGGAACCGGAAACGATCCGCGGTCCGGTCCGGCGGCGGTCGAAAGCTGTCTGCTTCCTCCGAGAGCAGACTGCGGAGGGTGGTGACCGCCAGGCCTCCGGCGTTACTAAAAATTTTGCGTGACCGTGCAACGCTTGGGGGTTTCCCTGCACTACTCGGGCAGATCCGCCCGGAAGTCACCCTCTGGACCGGATCGGACCCGCGTTATGCCGTTTGCCGCGGGTTTCTGCGCAGTGCCCCCACCGGTACGGCGCAGAGTCCGGTGCATCTCCTGCGAGGCGCCGGATCAGGCTCCGATCGCCGGAGCGGAGGACGCCGGGAATACGCCTCTTGCCCAGGTAGTCCCGTCCCCGCCGCCTCCGGCGCCATCGGACCGCTTCCCTCTCCGCCCCGTCCCTACTCGTCCACCTTCCGGTAAGTAGTTGAGGAAGCGAAGTATAATAACGTGCATCGTGCAGCGTCAGACTTTCGATTCCGGGTATCTGCAGCGTCTGGCGCAGGGGGACCCGGAGACCGAACGGAACTTTACCGATTACTTCGGCGAACTGCTGGCCATCAAGCTTCGCCCCCGGTTGCGCTGCGCGGATGCGATCGAAGACGTCACGCAGGAGACGTTTCTTCGTGTTTTCAAGGTGATCCGCTCCAGCGGCATCGATACTCCCGAGGCCCTCGGCGCCTTCGTCAACTCCGTCTGCAATAACGTCCTGTTCGAGTTGTACCGCCGGCAGTCCCACCCCGCGGACGGGTCCGCCGAAGAAGTCCCCGGCGAATCCAGGGTCGAGGAGGAGTTCTTCGCCGCCGAAGAGTGCGAGAGCGTCCGCCGCGTCCTGGCCGGCATGCCGGAAAAGGATCGCACGATCCTCCAATGGGTCTTCTTCGAAGAAAGGGAGAAGGGGGAAGTCTGCCGCAGCCTCGGAGTAGACCGCGAGTACCTGCGCGTCCTGGTCCACCGCGCAAAAAGCAAATTCAGGTCGGATTGGATCAAGCGGGCTGCAACGAAGGCCGCGCGATCGACACCAATGGGATGAGAATATGGATCACCGCGAAGCGATAAGCACGAAAGCTTCCGATCGCTACCTTCTCGGAGAGATGGGCGAACCGGAACGTTTCGCCTTCGAAGAACACTACTTCCAATGCCGGGAGTGCGCGGAGGATGTCCGCGCCGGCGATATCCTCGCCCGAGGCATCCGCGCCGCCGCGCGGGAAGATACGCCGCGCGCAGTGCCGGCGCCGCTCGGGTGGTGGAATCGCCGGGCCCCGATGTTCTTTCCTTCGGCGGCGGCTGCGGCTTTGGCCTGCGTGGCAGGTTATCAGGCCATGGTGACGATCCCCAATCTCCGCGCCCCGCAAGCGGTCGCGCCCCTGGTACTGCGGGCGGCCGCGCGTGGCGACGAGCAAACGGTGACTGCGCGCGGAGGGGCGTTCACCGTCTTTTCCCTGGATGTCAACGCCGCGGAACCGGGAGCCCCGCTGCGTTATGAGATCGGCCCCGAAGGAGGTGCGGCGCGCCTGCAAGGCGCCGCCGTGGCGCCGCCCCCGGGAGCGCCGCTGTTGATCGTGGCGCCGAGCGCGAATCTGCGCGCCGCCGGAGCCTGGGACCTCGTCCTGCGCTCGCCCGACGGCCGCGAGATCGCGCGTTATCCCTTCCAAATCCGGCTCCCGTAACTCTGCGGAGGTCACACATGAGCCAGCCCAAACACTACGTGTTCCACGCCAACGCCTGCGGAGTCGCGGCCCGGATCCGCCGTCCGGCCGATCTCACCCTGCCGGCGCATGGCGCGGTCTCGCTGCCGCTTACCGGCGGCGTCTCGGAAATCAACCACGGCGCCGTGCGCTGGGACGAAGGACGCGCGCCGTCCGAAGCCCCCTACATCGCCTTCGACGCCGTTCACAGCCGCGTGCATGGCGACTACGAAGATACCGCCCGCGCGGTCGCCATGACCCGCGGCGAAGTCCCCGTCGAAACCCTCGCCGCCGCCACCAGGGTCCACTCGGAAATCGCCAACCTGCACGTCCTCGGGCGCGTCAAGGTCGCCCGCGCCGTCATGACCCTCCAGGCGCACAGCGCCGATGGCGAACCCTCCATCCGCTGCGACGGCAGCACCCTCGAGGGCGTCGAGGTGGACGGCCACCCGATCCGCATCACCCTCGCCACCGCCTTCTTTACCCAGCACGATACCCTGACCGGACTCGGCGCAGCCGCCCGCGCCGGACACAATCGCCAGTGCTTCTTCGATGCCGGCCCCTCCGCCATCCACGGCTTCATTCACCCCAACGGGCTCGGCAAGGCCACGCTCGTGACCGGGATCGAATGGGAGGGCCGCGCGCACCCCGATGCCGCCATCGAAGGCCACGCCATCCGCATCCCCGATTTCGGCCGCGTCTACTTCGCCGAGTTGTTCGTCACCGCCGCCTCGCGCCGCCTGACCATGCTGCGGTTCCAGTTGGGCAGTCCCGTCGGCGGCGAAGTGTGCGCCGCATCCGGCGATACCAACGGCTCGCAGTGGCCGCCCACCGGGGGCTAGATGCGCCGTGTCCTGCCGGCCTGCGCGCTCCTCCTGGCGGCTGGCTGCTCCCACCCCGCGCCGGAGAACGCATCCGCTCTCTACCCGCGCGTCGAAGCCGATATCGAAGCCGGCGAATTGCTGCGCGCGGGTGAGGGCGCCGACCGCGGCCGCGCCCTCGCCGCCGCCGGCCGCGATCCCTTGCTCGAGTGGCGCTTCCGCCTCCAGCAGGCCAATATCCTGCTCTTCAGCCGCCGCGCCGAATCCTGCCTCACCACCCTCGACGGCGCCATCCCGGACGCGCCCGGCTTCGCGCCCGTCGCCGCCGAGCGCGAGTTGCTGCGGGCGCGCGCTCTCTCCATGCTGCACCGCGACCCGGAGACCGATGCCGCGCTCGCAAACGCCCGCCGCACCGCCGAAGCGGCGCACGCGACCGAAGTGCTCGCCAAAATCGAGTCCGTCGACGGCATCCTGCTCGAAAACCGCCAGCGCTACCCGGAAAGCGATGCCGCGCTGCTGCGGGCGCTCTCGCTCGCCCGCACCGTCGCCTCCCCGTACCTCGAAGCCGGCATCCTGGTCAACCTCGGCTTCAACCGCCTCCGCACCAGCCGCCTCGATGAAGCCGCCGGCTACTTCGAGGAAGCGCTCCGGCTGGCCGGTCCGCAACGCGCCGCGCTGTACTCGGTGGCCCAACTCAACCTCGCCAGTTGCTACGCGAACCTCGGCGAACTGGACCGCGCCGTCGCCATCGGTCAACAGGCCGCCGCCCGCCTCGAACATACCGGCGCCAAGCCCCTCCTCGCCAACGCGCTCGGCGAGTTGGGACGCGACTACCTCCTCGCCGGCGACCCGCGCCAGGGCGCATCCTACATGGACCGCGCCCTCACCATCGCGCTCGAAACCAACTCCGCCCGCGACGCCGCCGTGTGGGCCAGCAACCTCTCCAACCTCTACTGCGACCTCGGCGACCTTCCCCGCGCCGAAAGCCTCAACCAGGAATCCATCCGGCTGCGCACCGCCAACAACTACCCGGTCCTCTACTACAACCGGCTGAACGCCGCGCGCATCGCCGCCGCCCGCGGCGACCGCTCCGAAGCCGCGCGGCTCTTCCACCAGGCGATGAAGGACAGCCGCGACGATCCCTCCGTCACCTGGGAAGCCGAGGAGGGGCTGGGTACCCTGGCGCTCGCCGCCCGTCAGCCGGCCGAGGCCTCGCGCCATTTCGAGGCCGCCGTGAGCCTGGTCGAGCGCACCCGCGGCGGACTCGAAAGCACCGAGTTCAAGCTGCCCTTCCTCACCCGCCTGATCGGTCTCTACCGCCGCTACGTGGATGCGCTGCTCGCCCAGGGTGAGACCGAGCGCGCGCTGGCGGTGGCCGATTCCAGCCGCGGCCAGGTGTTGGCCGAACGCAGCGGCGCCGGCCCGGTGCGCCGCCTGCCGCCCGCCGCGTTTCACGCTATCGCCCGCAACTCGCGCGCCGTCCTGCTCTCCTACTGGCTCGGTGCCGGCCGCTCCCACGCGTGGGTCGTGACCGCGACCGAAACCCATCACGTCGAACTCGCCCCGGCGCGCGAGATCGAGCCGCTGGTAGCGGCCTATCAGGAAGCCGTCGAACGCCAGTTGGCCGACCCGGCGCGCACCCGCCTGCCCGCCGGCGAGCGCCTCTTCGCCCTCCTGATCGAACCCGTGCGCCGCTGGCTCCCCAAAGGCTCCTACGTCATCGTCGCGCCGGACGGCGTGCTCCACGGCCTCAACCTCGAATCCCTCCCGGTGCCCGGCGATCCGCCGCATTACTGGCTGGAAGAGGTCACCGTGGCGATCGCGCCTTCTCTCGCGATGATGCGGGAGCACCCGCGCGCCCGCGCCGTCCCATCCCCGCGCCTGCTGCTGATCGGCGACCCGGCGGAGCAGGAGCGCGGCTATCTCCCGCTGGCCTACGCGGCCGGCGAGATCGCCGCCGTCGAGCACGATTTCGGCGCGCCGCGCACCGTGGTGATCCGCGGCGCGCAGGCCACGCCCCAAGCCTGGAAGACCGCCGCGCCCGCCGGATTCGCCGCCATCCACTTCACCGCGCACGCCACCGCCAACCGCGAAAGCCCGCTGGATTCCGCCGTGCTCCTCTCCGGCGGCAAGCTCTACGCTCACGACGTGATGGCCACCCCGCTCCAGGCCGACCTGGTCACCGTCTCCGCCTGCCGCGGCGTTGGCGCCCGCCTCTACTCGGGCGAAGGCCTGGTCGGTTTCGCGTGGGCCTTCCTCCACGCCGGCGCGCGCCACGTCATCGCCGGCTTGTGGGACGTCAACGACCAGTCCACGAGCCGCCTCATGGACGTGCTATACCGGGAACTGGCCGCCGGCCGCGGTCCCGCGGAAGCGCTGCACGCCGCGAAACTCGCGCTGGCCGGGTCGCGGAACAATCTGCGCAAGCCCTACTACTGGGCGCCCTTCCAACTCTATACAATGTCCCAGTAGCCCGGCGCGCGGAGGAGGCGAAATGAATCGGCGATCGTTTCTGACCGGTATGGCCGCGGCCCCCTGGCTGCGTGGCGCGCCGGCCAAATGCCGCATCGGTATCACCGACTGGAACCTGCGAATGACCGTCAAACCCGAAGCCGTCGCCACCGCCGCGCGCCTCGGCTTCGATGGCATCCAGATCTCCTGCGGCCGCCAGATCGCGGACAACCGCCTGCCGCTCGACAACCCGCAATTGATCGCCGCCTACCTCACCGCGTCGAAGCAGCACCGCATCCCGATCGACGGCACTTGTGTCGACCGCCTGCACGATAACGGACTCAAGAGCGATCCGCTGGCGGCCAAGTGGGTGAGCGACGCCATCCGCCTGACCAGCGCCGCCGGCGCCCGCGTGCTCCTCGTGCCCTTCTTCGGCAAGTGGGCGCTCACCACCCGCGCGGAGATGGATTACACCGCGGGCGCGCTGCGCGAGTTGGCCCCCCAGGCCGAACGCGCCGGCGTCATCCTCGGTCTCGAAAATACCATCTCGGCCGAAGACAACGTCCGCATCATGGAGCAGTCGCGCTCCAACGCCGTCAAAGTCTACTACGACGTCGGCAACTCCACCACCAACGGCTTCGACATCCTCAAGGAGATCCGCTGGCTGGGCAAGGAGCGCATCTGCCAGATCCACCTCAAGGACCGCGGCATGCTCGGCGAAGGCCAAATCCCCTTCCGCGACGTGATGCGCGCCATCGCGGACATCGGCTTCGACGGCTACGCCAACCTCGAAACCGCCGTCCGTTCCGCCCAGACCCTGGAGGCGGACCAGAAGCACAACCTCGAATACATCCGCGGCGTCATGTAGCCCCGCCGTGGGTGCGCGACATAAAAGTGTGGCGGCGGTAACCCAATCAGAGATGGTATGAGAAGGCCGGTCTCCCACCGGGAGCGGTAAGCTCCCA
>JBBIQR010000079.1:0-17363 GCA_037442245.1 Candidatus Solibacter sp.
GCCGGCCGCACCGTGGGCCTCCGTCCCGGCGACATCAAGCTGAGCACTCCGCTCGTGTTCGCTTACCGGCGAGCCGCGCAAGATCGAGTACCGCCTGCTGGAACGGCCGCCAGTCCGCGAGCCGGGAGTGATACGGCAACCTGGATCGTAACTCACCGGTTTCCGGTTGGGAATACCCGTCCCAATCGAGCCGCACTGTGGCCGGAGGTGATACGATCAATTGCCCGCGAAATGAGCCCTCAGTCGACCATTGCCCATTACCGCATCACCTCAAAACTCGGCGAGGGCGGCATGGGTGCCGTGTACCGTGCCACCGATACCAAGCTCAATCGCGAAGTCGCCGTGAAGGTCCTGCCGGATGTTCTCGCCGCTGATCCCGACCGCCTGGCGCGTTTCACCCGCGAAGCTCAGGTCCTCGCCTCGCTGAACCATCCAAATATCGCGGCGATCTACGGTGTCGAAGAGAAGGCCCTGATTCTCGAACTGGTGGAAGGCCCCACGCTCGCGGAACGCATCGGGCTCGGGCCGATCCCGCTCGATGAAGCATTGCCAATCGCGCTCCAGGTCGCCGAAGCTCTCGAATACGCCCACGAAAAGGGTATCGTCCACCGCGATCTAAAACCCGCCAACGTGAAAGTCACTCCAGACGGTCGCGTGAAGGTACTGGACTTCGGACTCGCCAAAGCTTTCGCCATCGATCCGATCCCTGGCGATCCGGCGTCGTCCCCCACCCTCACCATGCGCGCGACTGCGGCGGGAATCGTGATCGGCACTCCCGCCTACATGTCGCCCGAGCAGGCGAGAGGCAAGCCAGTCGACCGGCGTGCCGACATCTGGGCCTTCGGCATACTTCTGGCCGAGATGCTCAGCGGCCACGGCATGTACCCGGGCGAGACTATCTCAGAGGTATTGGCCGCGGTGATCATGAACGAGCCGGAGATCCCGCAATCTGCCCCGCCTCAGGTGCGCGCGCTCCTGCGCCGGTGCCTGGAGAAGGACCCGCGGTTTCGCTTACAGGCCATCGGTGAGGCGCGAATCTCGCTTGCACGGCCGTCCGAAGTGGGGGAAGCTCCCCGTGCCGAAGCCGGCGCCCGCCGTGGTGCGCCATGGTGGGCGCTGGGAGCGGCGGCCGCCATCATTCTGGGGCTGGCGTTCTTCCTCTGGCGCGCGGGGCGGCCGGGGGGCCTGCCCATGGAGCGCCTCCGTGTTGATCTGGGACCGGATGCCGTAGAGGGCTATTTCATTACCGCCGCCGTTTCTCCGGACGGAACTCGCATCGTCTTCCCGGTTCGTTCCGCAGGCAATGTCACGCTGCTGGCGACGCGTCTGCTGGACGAGCCCAACTCCGCCATTCTGTCTGGCACGGCCAACGCCAGCGAACCGTTCTTCTCTCCCGACGGCCGGTGGATCGGTTTCGCCGCCGATCAGAAGCTCAAGAAGGTCTCTATCGACGGGGGCGCGGCGGTGCCGTTGTGCGACGCGCCGAATATGCGCGGCGCGGCATGGAGCGCGGACGGAAATATCTACGCCGCGCTCGACCTGAGGGATTTATCCCGCGTATCTGCCGCCGGAGGCGCGCCGCAGCCGGTCGCCAGACTCGCCGAATCGAGCACGCACGCGCACCACTCGCATCGTTGGCCGCAGCTTTTGCCCGACGGAGGAGCGCTGCTGGTCACGGCCGGCTCCAACGCCACGACCGGTGGTTGGGACGACGCCAGCATCGAAGTGTTTTCCTTCAAGACCGGGCAGTTCAAGATCGTGCAGCCCGGAGGATACTTCGGCCGTTACCTGCCCAGCGGACATCTGATCTACGTCCACCAGGGAACGCTGTTTGCTGTGCGTTTCTCGCTCGCGCGCCTGGAAACCCAGGGTATGCCCGTGCCGATCCTCAACGACGTCGCAGGCGCAAACACCAATGGCGCCGGGCAGCTCGATTTTTCCCAGGCGCCTTCCGGGCACGGCACGCTGATCTACCTGAGCGGGAAGAACGCCGGAGAAGCGCCGCCCGCCGTCTGGCTGGATGCCGCTGGAAGTAAGAAGGTGCTGTGGGGATCTCCGCCAGGCCCGCTTTTGTCGCCGCGCTTTTCTCCGGATGGCGCCAGGCTGGCCGTGTCCTTGAACCGTAATATCCAGGTCTACGATCCGCAACGCGGCTCTACGCTAGGCTTGAGCTTCGATTCGGCGACAAACTCCTATCCGGTCTGGACGCCCGACGGCAAGCACATTGTCTACAACAGCCGTGCGGGCGCCGGCGGTCTGTGGTGGGTGCGGTCCGACGGGTCGGATCAGCCGCAATTGCTCTACGAGTCAAAGACTGGAACGGCGATTCCAGGCTCGTTTACTCCGGATGGCCGGCGCCTCGCCTTCCACCAACCCGGAGCCAACACCGGCCGTGACATCTGGACGCTGCCGCTCGACCTGACGGATCCCGACCATCCGAAGGCCGGCGCCCCGGAACTGTTTCTGGCCACGCCAGGCGATGACGTCGAGCCGGCTTTTTCGCCCGATGGACACTGGCTCGCCTACACGTCCACCGGGTCGGGCGCTTACCAGGTCTACGTGCGGCCTTTTCCGCCAACGGCCGGGGCCGGTCAGTGGCAGGTCTCGACTGCCGGCGGCCGGTTTCCCATTTGGTCGCGCACTTCCAAAGAACTGTTCTACGCGGCGCATTCCCCCGCAAGGATCATGGTGGTTTCCTATACCGACGCCGGCACCTTCTCGCCAGGTGCGCCGCGCCAATGGTCTGAGACGGCGATTCAGTTCACGGACCACTATCCGCCTCTGGATTTGGCGCCGGACGGCAAGCGCTTCGTCGTCTTCCTCGCACCTGAGTCGGCCAGCGGAGGATCTACCACCGTCCACGTGAATTTCCTGCTGAATTTTTTCGATGAACTGAAGCGGAGGGCGCCATGAGCACGCCCGGCACAGACGGGTATATCGTGTTCGTGGTGGACCTCACTAGCCGCCAAGGGTAAGCATTCCCGTTGTGGTATGCTCCTCCCACTGGAGAGTCCATGTCCGGAATTTCCCGGAGGAAATTTGCGCGGCGATCGGCGCTCTATGTTTCCAGCGTTCTCGGCCCGTTCGCAAGCGCCCAAGCTACGCCGAAAACGCGGCTCATTCTGCTTGGCACGGGGGGAGGCCCTCGCCCGAGAAAGACGCGCGTGCCCAGTTCACAGGTGGTTCTCGTCAACGACGCGGCTTATGTGTTCGATTGCGGAGTCGGGGTTGCAACGCAGTTGGCTCGCGCGGACGTGCCTCTGAACTGGCTACGCCATGTTTTCATTACGCACCATCACTCCGACCACAACGCCGAATATGGCCCATTACTGCTGACCGCTTGGGGCGCCGGGCGGCGCACTGCCATCGACACCTGGGGACCACCGCCACTGGCGCGCATGACGGAACTCTTTCTCCAGATGAACGACTATGACATCCGGACTCGCATCGAAGACGAAGGACGGGTTCCATTGGCCCCGCTGATTACGGCCCATGAAATCAACCAGGGTGGCGTCATCCTGAAGCAGGACGGTGTTGTGGTGAGTTGCGCGTTGGTGGATCATCCCCCAGTGGAGCCGGCCTTTGCCTACCGTCTTCAGTCGCCGGATCGCTCGATTGTGATCTCGGGAGACACCAAGCCGTGCGACGCCCTGATCCGCCTGGCTCAGGGAGCTGACGTGCTGGTGCATGAGGCGCTCTGGCCCGAGGCCGTCGATCGGATGCTGGCCCACGCGTACAATGCGGCGGCGTTGAAGAAATCGATTCTGAGCCATCACACGCCGGCAGTGGAGGTCGGGCGGGTCGCGGCGGAGGCTCAAGTGAAAACGCTCGTTCTGTCTCATTTTGTGCCTGCCGATGATCCTGAGATCACAGGCGAGATGTGGACCCGAGAGGTGCGGCGGGGCGGATACAAAGGGCCCATTATTCTCGGCAAGGACCTTCTGGAAATCTGAAGGTATCGCGGCCCGCATCGAAGCGGCGAGTACACTTTGAGCGCGAAGTCGCCGGTGCTGGTCCTACCCTCGAAACGCCGGCGCCTGCGTCCGGTTCCCGTCCTCGGCCTCTCGCTGGGAACAGCAGCCGGGGAGAGTTGGAGCCTCGGCACAAAACCCGCCTTCCACAGTGCCGGCGCTTCCGGCGGCACTCCCCGCCGCGACGCTCAGCCGTTCAGCGTCCAGCCGGAGCGGTAGGTCCGTTTCAGCCAGTCGTTGGCCTCGTCCATATTGGTCACCCGGCCGGCCTTCGCGTCGTAATCCAACCGCTTGCCGGCGCGATGCGCCACCAGGCCAAGCAGCATCTGCTCGATCATGGTTCCGGAATAATCGAAGTCGCAGTGCGTCTTCATGCTCGTTCCGTGCACCGCGCTCGCGTTCTTTCCCTTGCAGGCGTCGATCCACTCCTGCTGGAACAGGCTGTCGCCCGCCGGTACCGGACGCCCTTCCTTCTCCGCCGCCGCGATCATCTGCACGCTGGTATTCGGCAGCGCCAGCGCCGCCGGAATGTTGCCGTCCATCATCTGCACGGCCGGGAAGCCGTTCGCCGCGGGCGTCGAATTCGGCATCCCGGTGAAACCCGCCGGCAGCGATGCGCCGCCCTGCCTGCCGCCGCGCGCGCCTCCGCCAAACCCGCCGCGTCCTCCGCGCCCGCCGCGTCCCGCCTGCGCCTGCGTCACCTGCCCGGTCCCTTCGATCAGCGGCAGCAGGTCGCCCGCGCTCCGCCGCTTGTAATACGTGAAGTCGCCGTCGTCGTTGTTCGGAATGATCGCCCGCGTGGTGAAGTCCGCCACGATCGATCCCTTCGTCCCCTCGAAAATCGCCCCGTTCGGAATGTGCGCCACGTCGATGTAGTTCTTCGGCGGGTTCGGCTTCAAGCCGCCCTGATACCACACCACCGTCACCGGGCCGCGCCATGCGTTCGCGGGGTGCTCGAAGTACGCCTTCAACTTCACCGGCGTGATGTTCGGATCGAACTTATCGCTCACCTCGCGGTCGATGTCGATCGCCGACGGCGCTCCGGCGTCGATCGAGTTCCACAGCAGGTCCATCGTGTGGGCGCCCATGTCGCCCATCTGCCCGACGCCGAAATCGCGGTACATATTCCAGAACAGGCAGTTCATTCCGCTGGATCCGCCGAAGTACTGCGGGCTATAGGGATGATACGGCGACGGTCCGATCCACTGCTCGTAGTGCAGAAACGCCGGAGGCATGCCCTCGCCCGCCGGATATCCCGGACGCGGCAGTTGCCGGCTGTCCCACCCGTGGATCGTCTTCAACTCGCCCACCGCGCCGTCCAGAATCAGTTCCCGCACCCGCTCGAAGTTCGGGTACGCGTGGCGCTGCGTGCCGTGCTGCGTCGCCACCTTCGTCCGCCGGCTCAGGTAGTTGGCGCGCACCGTCCGCGCCTCTTCCACCGTGATCCCGAGCGGCTTCTCGCAATAGACGTGCAGGTTGCGGTTCAGGGCCCAGTTCGCGATGAACGCGTGATGGTGATCCGCCGTACAGATGATCACCGCCTCCACGTCCTTCTGATCCATCACCCGCCGCCAATCCCAATACGTCTTGGCCTTGGGGAAGATTTCCAGGGCTTCCCTGGTCCGGTTGTCGTTGACGTCGCAGAGCGCGACCACGTTCTCGTTGCGCAGCACGTTGTAGTGGGCCGTGCCGCGTCCCCAAACGCCGAACAGCGCGACGTTCAGCTTATTGCTGGGGGCGTTTTGCCCGCGCAGGGTACCGCTCTTGAGAATCGTCAATCCGGCGGCCGCAGCCGCGCTCTTCAACAGATCGCGTCGTTGCATGGGGAACCGTCTCCTGTGCGCACAGCAGTATCAGGTTTCACCCCGTAGCGCAACCGCCCGGAAGAGCGTGATCCGCCTCTGGCTACTGCTGGACCGGCAGGGTCAGCGGGTTCGAGTCCACGCCATTCACCGTGACCACCAACTGGCCGGAAGCGGTGCCGGAGGCGAAGGTGAACTGCACGGCGTCGATGCCGTTCTTGCCGGGCAGGGCGAACGCCTTCTGTACGGTCGCCGGGGTATCGCCGATGCGGGCGGTCACGCTGTCCACGATCAGATAATCCGGCGATGCGGGCACAGGGAAGCCGTCGAGGCGCGGCGGATTGGTGGGGCCGAAGCCGGTGGCGTAGACCGTGAGGACTTCGCCGGACTGCGCCGGAGAAGCGGCGGTCACCGGAGTCCCGTCGGCGTGGAACACCGTGGAGAAAAGGCCGGGAGCGTTGCGCGCCACGGTGAAGGCCGCCTGTACATCGCTTTGCGCCGGTGGGCTGACCGTGAGGATCTGGGCGCCTGCCGGAAGGTCGTTGGGGAGGACGGCGTTGATCTGGGCCGGCGAGGCGAATTCCAGAGCCAGCAAGCGGTCGGCGACGCGCGCGGTCATGCCGCCCAGGGTCTGGGGCAGCAAACCGTCGGGCGCGACCGCGGTAGCGTTGGCGAGATTGGAGCCGAAGATGCTGATCACGCTGCCGGGAGCGACCGCGGTGGAGGGCGTCTGGCCGGCGGCGTTGGCCACGCCGGTGGGGGCGATGTACGGCACCGAATCGAACAGGGCGCGCACGCTGCGCGGGGCGGTCATGGCCAGGGTGCCGGAAGGCAGCGTGCCGCTCAGATCGCCGTCCCAGCGGCGGAAACGGAAGCCGGGCAGCGCGGTCACGCCGATGCTGACCACGGCATCGCTGCTGTAGAAGTTGTCGGGCGAACCCGGCGCGATGCTCCAGGTGGCGCCGTTCACCGGATCGCTGGCGGTCGAAAGACGGTTCATTACGTGATACGCCGCGCTCAGGGTCTGGTTGGTGGCGCCGAGCGTGACCGGGTACACGCCGGTGCCTCCGCCGGGCCAGCCGTTGAAGTCGAGCCGCGAGGTGTCGCTCTGGGGAAGGGAAGCGGGCGCGGTCACCTTCACGGTCGTGCCCATGTCGCGGATCACCTGGCAGGGCGTGGGGCAATCGCTGCCGTCCACCTGCACGGTGAGCGCGGCCAGGGGGCTGGTCACCGTGAGCTTGCCCATCTGCGTGTAGGTTGCGGTCAGGCGCAGTCCGCCGGTGGTATCGGCGCCGGCGGGGACTGTGATGTCCTGCGCGGCGCTGCCGCCGTTCGACCAGGAAGTGAACTTCCAGACGCGGCCCTGCGCATCGGTCTGCTGCAAGGGCGCCTCAATGTGGTGCGTCTCGCCGTCGCCCCAGGTGAAGTAATAAGGATTCAGCGGCGTGAGCGTGGTCGAAGATCCATCTACCTTGAGCGGCAATCCGACAGGCTGAGTAAGTAGAGTTACCGGAGCACCGGGGATATAAGTCACGGTGAGGGTGTCGGCGCGGTTGGAGCCGGCGGTATACGCGTGGTACATGGCGCCGCCGTCGCTCCACGAGGAGAAGACCCAGCTTTTGCCCCACTTATCGGTCTGCGGGGACACCGGACCGACGCTGTGCACGGTGCCGATCCCCCAATCGAAGGTGACCGGGGTGAGGACGGTGGAGCGGTCCGCGAGGACGGTGAGGCCGGCCGGCACGGTGGCCAGCGAGATTTTGTCGGCGGGTGCGAATTTGGGATAGACCTCGATCGGCCCGTTCATGGTGAGAACGTTTTGAAAACCGGTGATGATCTGGTTGTTCAAATTGGCCCAGCCGAGGAAGACGTAGCCGGGATTCGGGAACGCCTGCAAGGACACCTGGGAACCCTTCGCCAGATAGATGTCCTGGCTGTGGGTCACGGGAGTGCCGCCAACGTAGATGATGCCGGGGCTGGCGCAATTGGTCGGGTCCGGACAATCGAAGAAGACCACGCTCAGCGCGTAATTGACGCTGAAAGTGGCGGTGTACGAGGGAATCTGCGGGCTGGCGGTGACGATCAAGGGATTCAGCGCGAGGGTATTGTTGTTGTTGCTGTAGTTGTTGAACTGCCAGCCGCTGAAGACGTATTGGGTTTTGAGCTGCCCGGCGGGATTCTGCGGAGTGGGTACAAAAAGGATATGGGAGCTTCCCTCGGGCCAGGCGGCGCTGATCGGGCCATTATGCGAGGTTCCGTCGACGACGTAGAAGGCGTCCGGCGGCAGGGTGCCGATGGTCGTCACCGAAATGGCGCTCTGCGCACGAAACACGGGCGCGAGCGCAGTGCTCAATCCGAGTAGCGCCACAATCGGCAGATACTTCCAGTCCAATCGCTTCATAGTGCGGTTCTCTCGTGATCCCACGACCGGCAGTATAGGCGTAAACCCCTGCAAATACACGGCTAACTTTGGTAATGCCGGCGTTGCCTACCATTTCGATCATTGATTCGGAACTCCCGCGGGACTTGTAATCGTAGCGTCTGAGACCTATGCGCTGGAACGAATGTCTGCTTTCGATCGCGCTCGCGTCGATGCTTTCCGCGAGTCCCGCCCTGGCCGCCACCTTTGGAACCGTGGTTCCAACCGGCGGTCACGCCTCCGATATTGCCCTGGACGAGGGCCGCGGTGTGCTGTATATCGCGGACTTCACGGCGAACCGGATCGAGGTAATGTCCACAACGGACTACTCGATTCAATCGTCGATGAATGTCGCGCCGCAGCCCGGAGCGCTGGCGCTCTCGCCCGACAGGAAATACCTGCTCGTGGCGCACTACGGCAATATCACCCCCACTGACCCGAGCCGCAATGCGGTGACCCTGATCAACCTGAACGACAGCAGCCGGCAGACCTTCTCCACCGGAGACGCGCCGCTGGCTGTGACGTTCCTGGCCAGCCAGGTTTCGCCCTCGGGCATCGCCGTGGTGGTAACCTCCACAAGCTTCCTCTTCTTCGACCCGGTTTCGGGGTCGATGACGTCCAGCACCGCGTTCTCCAACGTGGCGCAGACGCTGCCCGCGAATCTGGATACACTGCCGGGGCAGGTGCTGGCGGCGACCATCGCGACCAACCCGCAGCGCACGGTCGCCTACGCCCTCGCCGACAGCGGTTCCGCGCAGGCGTTCTACCGCATCGATGCGGCCAGCGGGGGGGTCGCCGGAGCAGTGATCACGGCTTCTCCCAAGCCTCTGCCCAGGTTGAGCGTGGCTTCCGACGGCTCCTGGGCGATGGCCGGCATGTATAAGATCGACGCGCGGTTCAACGACCTGGCGCAGTTCCCCAACGCCATCAGCACGACCCAGATCGGCGGGAATGCGGTGGATCCGGTGAACAATGTGATCTGGGCGCAGATCGTTACGGCGGACCCGAACGCCGCCTCCGGTACGACGGACAGCACCGGGACCCCGGCGACGCCGCCGGTGCTGGTCCGGCTCGACCCGGACAACCTCTACGTGCAGGAGTCCTACAATCTGCCCGAGAATATCACGGGCCGGATGGTGCTGAGCGCGGCGAGCGATGTGCTCTACGCGGTGTCGGACTCGGGCGTGACGGTATTCCCGGTCGGCAAGCTGAAACAGCAGCACCGGGTGATGGCGACGGTCAGCGACGTGGTGGCGCGCAGCACGTTCTGCAACCGCAACGTGATCACCCAGACGCTGAACATCACCGATCCGGGCGGCGGGAGCACGACGGACTTCTCGCTTTCGACGACGGCGCAGGGCGTGACCATTTCGCCGTCCAGCGGGTTTGCCCCGGCGACCGTGCAGGTGCGCATCGACCCGACCTCCTACCAGAATCAGAACGGAACAGTAACGGTGTCCCTGGCGCTCGCGTCGGCTACGGCGGTCAACGTGCCTCCGCCGGTGCGGCTGCTGATCAACAATCACAACCCGGACCAGCGCGGGACGTTCTTCAATGTGCCCGGCACCCTCACCGACCTGCTGGCCGATCCGGTGCGCAACCGCTTCTACATCGTGCAGCAGGACCAGGACCAGGTGCTGGTGTTCGACAGCACGACCTATCAGCAGGTGGCGTCGCTGAAGACTTCGGCCACGCCGACCCAGATCGCCTTCACGTTCGACCGCAAGTACCTGGTGATCGGGCACGACAATTCGCAGCAGGCATGGGTCTACGACCTCGACAGCCTGCAGCAGATGCAGCCGATCCAGTTTCCGCCGGGACACTATCCGCGTTCGATCGCGGAATCCGGGCGGACCATGCTGGGGCTGTCCCGCAACGTAACCAGCACGGGCGGACCGGGCGTGATCGATCGCATCGACTTCGCGGCGCGGCGGGCGGCGATGATGCCCAGCCTCGGAATTTACACCAACAACGTGAATCCCGCGGGCGTGCTGGCGCCGGCTCCGAACGGCGGCAGCGTGCTGGTGGCGATGCCCGACGGCAACGTGATGCTGTATGACGCCAACGCGGACACCTTCACGATTTCGCGC
This sequence comes from Candidatus Solibacter sp., assembly GCA_037442245.1. Classification (GTDB taxonomy): domain Bacteria; phylum Acidobacteriota; class Terriglobia; order Bryobacterales; family Bryobacteraceae; genus Solibacter. The sequence goes on from JBBIQR010000079.1 coordinate 10,283, forward strand.
CAGGACGTGAAAACCCTGGGCGGCGCTTACGCGGCTTCGAGCTACAACACCTACGTCGCCGGCAATAACGTGCTCAACGCGTCGCTGGTGCCGGTGGGGACGCTGGAGACGGCGTCGGGTTCGGCGTCGGGGTTTGCGTTCCTCGGCCAGGGCGGATACCGCACGATGCAGGCGGCGGCGTCGAGCCCCGGCGTGATCGAGCGGTTCGCCTCCGGCACGACCGGTGCGGCGACCCGCATGGTGGAAGCTCCGCTGCTGCCTACCGGCTTCCAGAAGTTCATCCGGACCGTGGCTCCGCTCTACGACCAAAGCGCGGTGATCGCGCTGACCGTGAGCGGCTACACGGTGCTGCCGTGGAATTACGACGCCGCGGTGGCGCCGCCGAAGATCCTTGCGGTGGTGAACGCGGCCGACGGCACCAAACCGGTGGCGCCCGGCGGGCTGATCAGCGTCTACGGACAGCAGATGGCTCCGGTGAACGTAGCCACCAAAGAGATTCCGCTGCCCACCGCGCTGGCCGATTCCTGCCTGACGGTGAACGGCGTGCCGTTGCCGGTGCTGTTCGTATCCAGCGGCCAGATCAACGGGCAGTTGCCGTTTAACGTGGATGGCAATGCGAGCATGACGCTGCGCACTCCCGGCGGCATCAGCGACAACTTCAACTTCACCATCCTGCCGGCGGCGCCGAGCGTCTTCCGCAGCGGATCGGCGGGACCGGAGACCGGGCTCGCCACGATCACGCGGGCGGACAACGGCCAGCTCATCACGCCGACCAACCCGGTCCATCCCGGCGACACGATCATCATCTGGGCGACGGGACTCGGCCGCACCTCGCCGGTGATCGACACGGGCGCGGCGGCGCCGAGCGACCCGCTGCCCTCGGCCGTGATTTCACCCTCCGTAACCCTGGGCGGCACGACGCTGAACATTCTCTACGCGGGCTTGGTGCCGGGCTCGGTGGGACTGTACCAGGTCAATGCCACGGTGCCGCACTCGGTGCCGCTGGGCATGGAGATTCCTCTGACTTTGAGCCAGGGGGGAATATCGACCACGCTGACGGTGCGGGTCGTCAACTAGCAACGGATCGGAGCACAAAATGATGACGCGAATCATTTTCCTCGTAACCGCCGCCGCCGCGGCGTCGTACGCCCAGCAATGGGAGTTCGGCGGCATGGGCGGAGGCACGTTTCTCAACAATGTCGGTGTGACCGCTCCCACGGGCGGCGCCACGGCCGGGTTTGCGAACGGAGCGGCGTTCGGAGGCTGGGTCGGGTACAACTCCTACAAGCACATCGGTGGCGAACTGCATTACAACTACCTGCAGAGCAACCTGAAGCTGACGGGAGCGGGCACTTCGGCTCAATTCAACGGCGTCTCCCACGCCATCCACTACGACGTGATCTTCCACACCGCGCAGCGCGGAGCGAAGGCGCAGTTCTACGTGGCGGTGGGCGGCGGCGTGAAGGTCTTCCGCGGCACCGGCACGGAATCGGCGTACCAGCCGCTCTACCAATACGGCTACTTCACCAAGACGCAGGAGTTCAAACCGATGGGCACGATCGCCGCGGGCGTCAAGGTGCGGCTGGCGCCGCACGTATTCCTGCGCACCGAGATCCGCGACTACATCACGGCGTTCCCGACGGCCATCATCGCGCCGCCGCCGGGCGTGAAGTACGGAACCCTGCTGAACGACGTGGTCCCGATGGCCGGCGTCGGATTCGACATGTAAAGGCCAGCCGGAAGCGGCGGCCCCTCTCTGCTCCTCCAAGCCGGCCGGATCGCCAACAGGCGGTCCGGCCGGCATCTTTCTTTTTCGGGGGCTTAAGGCGCGGATACCTTCGCCTTGGCGGCCTGCGCTTCGGCCAGTTGCGGCGCTTCGGCCAGGGCCTCGTCGATCAGCTTCCGGGCCAACTGCCGGCGTCCCATTTCGTAGTAGGAGAGTCCGAGGTGGGTCTTGCGCACCGGAGTGGGGACGAGTTTGACGGCGGTTTCCAGGTGCTGCACGGCGCGCTGATAAAGTTGCTTGCGGTAACAGATCCAGCCCAGCGTATCGTTGACCGCGGCGGAGTCCGGCGCCAGTTCGCCGGCTTTGGAGGCGTAGGCCAGGGCCTGATCGATGCCGGCCGTGTAGGTGGCGAGTAGAAAAGCGAGATTGTTGAGCGCCACGACGTGGTTCGGATCGGCGGCCAGGACCACCTGGTAATGTTGCGCGGCCTCGCCGGCGTTGCCCGCCTTTTCCTCGAGGGCGGCCAGGGTCATGCGCGCCGGGATGTCTCCGGGGTCGGCTTTCAGCAACTCATCGAGGGTGCCGCGGGCGGCTTCCAGATTGCCCGCGGCGAAATCCAGCTTGGCGAGTTCCAGGCGCGCCGGCTTGAACTTCGCGTCGATCGACAGGGCCTGCTGGTAGGCGGAGCGGGCGGCCGGCAGATTGCCGAACTCGGCCTGCCACTGCCCCAGCACGAAGCGCAGCGGTGCCGAACCGGGCTGCTGCTGCACGTACTGCCCGAGCCAGGCGAGGGAGGCCGCGTTCTGGTTCTGCGCCAGGAACCAGGCGAGCATGGTCTCGACGGCTCGGGTGTCGGCGGGTTGGGCGCGCAGGATCTCATCGAGGGACGCGCGGGCGGGCGCAAACTGCCGGCGCCGCATCTGCAGCAGCGCCTGTTGCAGCAGCAGCGGCGGGTCGCGGCGGACGGCGAGGGCGCGGCCGAGCAGAGCCTGAAGCTCGCTATCGCGGCGCAGGTCGAAGAGCAGCCAGCCGCGGTTGACGATGGTATCGAGGATTCCCTTCTGGGCGGCCGGCATGTTGTCGAGGTAAGCAAGGGCGGTTTCGGGGTGGTGGCCGGCGCGCAGGGATTGGACGAGTTCGAGCCGGGCATCCAGCCAGTCCGGCGCCAGCCGGATCACCTCGCCCAACTCGGCGTCGCTCTGCGGACGCTGGTTGCGGATGCGCAGCAGGCGGGCCTTCCAGTAGTGGGCGTCCGCGGAATCGGGCTGCAGGGTCAGGATCTGGGCGAGGTCGGCTCCGGCTTCGTCGAGTTTGCCGGAGGCGATGCGCAGGCGGGCGCGCAGGAGCAGGGCGTCGCTGTCCTTGGGGTTGCGCTTCAGAGCGTTGACAAGCATTTCCTCCGCCTGGGCGGGACGGTTGGCGGTCATGTAGGCGGCGGCGAGGCTGCTGCGCAGAGCGCGGTCCTCGGAATGTTTCGCATAGAGCTTTTCGTACTCGCGGATGGCCTCGCCGGACTTGCCGTTGCTGAACAGGAAGCGCGCGTGGGCATCGCGGAAGCGGGGATCGGGGAGGCTGGCCAGGCGCTGCAGGGTGGCGTCGGCCTGGTCCGGGCGGCGCTGGCGGATCTGCATGGCGGCGAGGTCGAAGAGGGCTTCGGGGTTATCGGGGCCGGCCTGGGCCGCTTTGCGCACGGCGTCGTCGGCTGCGGCGTCCTTACCGGTGAGCCGGTAGAAGCGTCCGAGGGCGCGCCAGCTTTCGGCCGAGGGCGAGCCGGCGGCCAGGTTCTTCATGACCGCCTCGGCGCCGGGGCCATCCCGCTGGACCAGTTTTGTGGCGGCCAGGGTCACCGCCGCCTGCACGTTGGCGGGGGATTTGGCGACCGCCTCGCGCAGCGTGCCCGCGGCCTTCTCGAGATCGCCGAGGCGCATTTCGGCCAGCGCGCGGATGCGCAACGCCTCGCCGCTGCCTGGATCGAACGCGAGCGCCTTGGCCGCCATTCGCTCCACCTGCTCGAGGATCTCCTTTTTCTCGCTGGTGGCCATCAGTTCGGCGAGTTTCAGCCGCGCGTCATTCTGGGAGGGGTCGAATTCGACCGCGCGCTGGTAGGCGAGGACGGCGTGCGGGAAGTCGCCCAGGGCGGCATAGGAGAGGCCCATGCGGTAGTGGACCTCGCCGCGGCGCGGCTGGAACTGGGCCGCGCTGCGGAACTCCAGCAGGGCGCGGGCGTAGTCCTTCTTCTGGAACATGGTTTTGCCGCGGTCGAGGAAGCGCGCGGCCTTCTGTTCCGGGGTCCGGGCGCAGCCGCCGATAACGATGGCGGCGACCGCCATCAGGGCGCCGGGGAGGAGCGTACCGCGGCGCTTCGGGAACGTGATCTCCATAAGCGTGACCCTTGCAGTGCACGCCGGTTGCCAGGAACAACAAAGGCGTCCGCGGATGGCGGACGCCTTTGCTGGAGCCTGAGGATGTGCCGGAAATTAGCGGCGGCGGCGGCGAACCACCGCGGCCACGCCGGCCAGAACCGTGCCGAACAGGAAGATCGAGCCCGGTTCGGGGACGGCGCCGACGGTGAAGGAGTCGGTCTCGGTGGCCACGCGTCCGCCGTCGACCAGGGCATAGATGTGGAAGTCGTCCACGCCCGCGCTGGCGCCGGTGAAGGTCACGTCGAAGGTGAAGGTGCGGTCCACGCTACGGTCGAAGGAACCCGTATAGGAGCCGGGAACCGAGGCGACGGAGACGTGCGGACCGGCCTCACTGAGGTCGAGCGACACGCTGCTGTAGGTGGCGAAAGCCGTTCCGATGGCGGAAATGATGGTGGAAACGATGTTGGAGGTGTTGATCCCCGAGTAGTAGTGTCCCCCGGTAGCCGTGGCGATGCGCTGCGCCTGGCCGGCGGAATTCAGAGTGCCGACGTCCACAGCCAGAGTGCGGATCCCCGCGGCTTGCAGGTCGGCAGTGGCCTGAGCCTCCGTGACTCCGAGACTCGGGTCATGGCCCGCGGCGTCTCCCATCCACACCAGGATCCGGGCAGAACCGGTACGCCATCCGGTGGCGCTTGAGGTCGCCACCTGATGTAGCGCGTAGAGGTCGGCCTCCATGTAATCGCCGCCCCCGCCGGCCGACCAGGCGTTGATTCCGGTCTGGACTGCGGCCTGATTCGTCGTGATGGCCTGGTTCAGCTGGTACACGTACGCATCTCCGACGTCCCTGTATGCTCCAACGCCCCAGGCGACGCTACCGAGCCCGGCGGTGCCCGCCAGGATTGCGGAGGCGCTTGCCGCCACCGAACTGATGGCTCCATACATGCTCCCGGTGGTATCGGCCAGGAAGAACACGTCGGCCAGCGTGCTGGTCGGCGTTCCGGCGGTGATGGTGACGGTTTTAGTAACAGTTGCGGAAGCGCCCACGGCCAACGAACCACTGACCGCAGCCGGACTGATCGTATCGGCCAGCGCGGGCACGGCCGCCAGTAGCAGCAGGGCGCTCCACACACACAGTAGTTTCTTCATATCTGCTCCTCGTTTTGCGCAAGCGGGCTCAGCCGCGGCGGGCCGCCCCGTCTCGCGCTACCAGCCTCCCCCCCCAACGGAAGGGAAGCTCCGGATGCGGACCGCGCGATAGACCAAGCCGCTTCCGCACGTAGCTCGCGGCCACCAGAAGCAATTCGCCTTCCACCGGGATCGCCATGGAAACAAAGGCCCGAACCTCGCCCGTCCGGCCCGCGCTTGGGGATTATGGGAAAGAGTTTGGGAACTCGCCGCGCCCTCGACAGCGCCCGCCCGCGGCACGGGTGCTATCGTAGTCGTTTCGATGGACCCAGCCTACATCCGCGCCCGGAACGTCAGCCGCATTTACCCTTCGGGCGGCGGCGATCTGGTCGTGTTTTCCGGAGTCGACCTCGACGTACAACGCGGCGAAATGGTGGCGCTGGTCGGGGAAAGCGGCGCGGGCAAGAGCACCCTGCTGCACCTGTTGGGCGGTCTGGACACCCCTTCCAGCGGTACGATACACTACGGGGATCGGGAGATTACCGGTCTGGGGCCGTCCGAACAGTCGGATTTCCGCAACCGCGAAATCGGGTTTGTCTGGCAGATTCACTACCTGCTGCCTGAGTTTACAGCGCTGGAAAACGTGATGATGCCGCTATTGATCCGCGGAACGGACCGCGAGGAGGCCGCCGCGGAGGCGCTGGCGAGGCTGGAGGAGACCGGATTGCGCGCGCGGGTCACGCATCGCGCGGGAGAGTTATCGGGCGGGGAGCAGCAGCGTGTGGTGCTGGCGCGGGCGCTGGTCGGCAAGCCCAGCGTACTGCTCGCCGACGAACCCACCGGCAACCTCGATTTCCGGACCGGCGAGATGGTCTTCGACCTTTTGGAGAACCTCCACCGCTCGCACCGGCTCACGTCGGTCTTTTGCACGCACAATCTCTCGTTTGCGCGGCGCTGCAACCGCGTACTACGGATGGAAAACGGCGGGCTGGTACCTGGGGATGGGACCGATATTCCGCATCCCGGAGGCGCGTCGGGGTATCTTTAGTAGTTAGGGGGCGTCACTTCTTATGTTCGAGCGATACACGGAGAAGGCCCGCAGGGTGATCTTCTTTGCGAGGTACGAAGCCAGCCAGTTCGGCAGCCCGTACATCGAAACCGAGCACCTGCTGCTGGGGCTGCTTCGCGAGGATAAGGCACTGGCCAACCGGTTCCTGCGTTCCCACGCGGCGGTGGAATCCATCCGCAAGCAGATCGAGGGGCACACCACCATCCGCGAAAAGGTTTCCACCAGCGTGGATCTGCCGCTGAGCCACGAGTGTAAGCGCGTGCTGGCCTACGGAGCGGAGGAAGCCGAGCGTCTCAACCACAAGCACATCGGCACCGAGCACCTGCTGTTGGGCCTGTTGCGCGAGGAGAAGTGCTTCGCCGCGGAAATCCTGCACGAACGCGGATTGCGGCTTTCTACCATCCGCGAGGAGCTGGCGCGCTCGCAGAGCGAAAAAGTGGCGTCGGCGCGTCCCAAGGAAAGCTCGCTGTTGGCCGAATTCAGCCGCGACCTGACGCAGGCGGCGATGGACAACACGCTGGACCCCCTGATCGGCCGCGACTACGAGTTGGAGCGCGTGGTGCAGATCCTGTGCCGGCGCACCAAGAACAACCCGGTCCTGATCGGCGAGCCGGGGGTGGGCAAGACGGCGATTGTGGAAGGGCTGGCGCAGCGCATCGCCGAGGGCGACGTGCCGAGCTTCCTGGCGGATAAGCGCATCCTGGCGCTCGATCTTTCCCTGATCGTCGCCGGCACCAAGTATCGCGGGCAATTCGAAGAGCGGCTCAAGACCATCATGAAGGAGCTGATGGAGAATCA
>JBBIQR010000080.1:0-17162 GCA_037442245.1 Candidatus Solibacter sp.
GCCGGCGGACTGTGAGACCGCCGGCGCCTGGGAAGGGTTTGGTTACGCTACCGGGGGTTCGAAATAGGTTTGGGCCAATTCGGGTTTCTCGCGGATGGCGCGGCGCCAGTAGCTGCGCGCCTCCTCTTCCTGTCCCATCGCCATCAGGGCGTGTCCCAGGTTGAGCAGCGCCTCGGCGAACTGCGGATCTTCCTGCAGCGCCTGCTGGTAGAAGGTCACGGCATCTTCGGTCTGCCCGCGTTTCTGGCAGATCAATCCGGCGTTGTAGTAGAGCTCGGGGCTGCGCTCGCCGAGTTCGATCAGGCGGCGGTGCAGGTCGTAGGCCTCGTTGAAATCCTCCTGCTCGAGCGCCAGCGCGGCCAGACCGCGGACGGCGTCGCTCGAATCGGGGCGCAGCATGAGGGCCTCGTGGAAGCAGCGCCGCGCATTATCCGGCTGGCCGGTGCGCGCGTAGGCGATGCCGGCGTTGAGGTAGGCCTCGGCCCAATCGCCGCGCTTGGCGATGCACCCTTCGAAGGCCTGCGCGCTGTTGATGTAGTCGCCGCGCAGCAGCCGCAGGTAGCCCAACCGGAAGTTCGCGTCGCACCATTCCGGCGTGTCCTCGGCGATGCGCGCGTAGAGCTTCTCGGCCCATTGCCGCTCGCCCTGCTGCTCCAGCACCAGCGCCAGGTTCCACAGCACGCCGCTCTGGTTGGGATCGATATTCAAGGCGCGTTCGTAGCTGGCGCGCGCGCCGGGCAGATCGTTGAGTTCCTGCTGCGCGACCCCGAGGTTGAGGTGCGATTGCGCGCTCGAAGGCTGTAGCGAGGAGGCCTGTTTATAAGCCTGCGCCGCCTTCTCGTAGTTGCCCATCTTGTGATAGGCCACGCCCAGGTTGAACCAGTTCTCGAAGCGGTCGGGCTGGGTTTCGCAGAGCGTGCGGCAGTGGCGCGCGGCGGTCAGGAAATCGCCGTCGTGGAAGGCGAGAGTCGCCAGCGCCTCGGTGGCCACCGGCGAATCCGGCTGCAGCTCGCCGAGCATGCCGGCGTAGCGGCGGACGCTCTCGTGGTCCTTCTTCTCGAGGAACATGGCCACCAGGTTGGAGAGCGCCTCCTCGCACTTGGGGTTGCGCGCCAGCACCTTGCGGTACTGTTCGACGGCTTCGGCGTGGCGGCCCATCTGCTGGAGCGCGACGGCGTGGCCGAAGAGGGCCTGCTCATGGTCCGGGAAGAGGCTGAGGTACTTGTCGAGCGGGGTGACGGCGTCGGCCGGCTGGCCGTTGTGGATGAGCGCGATGCCCAGTCCGAGCAGCGCGTCGGAGCGGGTGGCGTCGGCCGTGGCGGCGCGCCGGAAACTCTCCGCCGCTTCCGGCCATTGCTTGAGATTGCCGAAGCAGACACCGGCGTTGAAATGCGCCGTGCGGTGCTTGGGGTCGATCCCGGCCAGATCCGCGTAGGTGTGCGCGGCGCCATCGTAGTTCCGCATCTCATACTGGATGTGGCCGAGCGCGGCGTACAGACCCGGGTCCCGCTCGCCATCCTCGATCGCCTTGCCGAGCAGGCGCGCCGCGCTCTCGAGCTTGCCTTCGAGATGGAGCCCGACGGCCTTGGAAAGCGTCTTGCTGGCGCGCTTCTGGGTCTTCAGATCGGTGATGGGAGTCACTCCGGGCGGCATGGGGATCCCGTTGGTCTCGTTTGCCGTTACCTGTTGCATCGTTTTAGCCTCCGCGAGGATGGAATTCGCCGGATCGAAGGCAGCCCGATCCAGGCTGCCGCGAGCAGATTCGGATCGCCGGACGGCGACCAGGGATTCGGTACGCCGCCGGGGATCGAGCCGGGCCACAAGTCGGCGGTCTGGCGCGTATCGCCTCCGGAGAGGAACGCGCACACATGGCCCAGCCAGTCATCGTTCTTGGTGACGCGCGCCCAGTACAGGCGGGCCTGTTCGCCGGCATCGCTGAAGAAGCCGACTCCGCCGGTGGGCATCGCGTCCTCCCGGTAGTCGTCGACCTGTTCGCCGTCTACCGTGGTTACAAAGTGTTTGCCGCGCACCGCAACCGCCACCTGGATCGGCTGGTTGTTGTGCACCATGACATTGAGCGGGATCTGCACCCGCCGGCCCTGCGCGCCGTCCACCACGTCGTAATGCACCATGGCGATTACCGGGCGCAGACCGCGCTCGATCACGGTGAACTTCATGGCGTGATAGTTACGGTCGTCGCGGGCGCGCACGACCCAGCCCAGGCTCTTTTGCTCGATCTGGCCGAAGAACTCCAGCCGGTAGTCCACGTACTGTTGGGTGGGGCGGAAGAAGGCGAGTTCGCCGGTCTGCATGTAGCCATCGACGGTGCGGCGCCAGTTGGCCGGCGCGGCATTTCCGGCGCCGCCCCAGCGGTTCAGGCCGTGCTGAAAATCGTCGGCCACCTGTACGCTGGCCCGGCTGGCGACTGCCTCCCGCGCCCAGTTCAAAGGCCCCTTGGCCTTGGCCGCCTGCTCGCGCGCCGCCTGCACTTCCGGAGTGAGCACGCGGTTGGGGGTGGCGAAGGCCTCATCCTGCCGGAGGTTGACGCGCCGCGCGTTCTTCAGAGCGGCCGCGCCGAACCAGATCGAAGTGACGATCATCACCGCGGCCGCAACCCGCAGGATGTGCTCCATCACCACCGAGCGGACCCGTCCCTGGCTGGGGCTGTTGATCGGGAACACGCCGGCGAACTGCTTGGGTCTGACCAGTTCTTCGAGATTATCCAGCGCGGCCCGCAGGGTGAACTGCGGCGGCTGCGGCTGGTAGTTGGCGCACTTCCACTCCGGCAGCGCATAGGCCGCGCTGCGCGTGCGCTGCATGTGGTACTCGATCGAGAACAGGCCCGGCCGCGGGACTGCGGTGCGCGCGGCGTCGCGCGTCTCCTGCCCGGGCAGGGCGAGTTGGATCGCGGCGATCGGCTTCAACGCGGCCACATTCGCGGAGGAGGATCGCGGCGCCGCGGCCGAAGCCGCGACCGCGGGCACTTGCCCAAACTTCACACCCGCCGGCGTCTCGGCGCGCAGATCCATGGGCCGCAGGCTGACCGCGAGGGCGGCGGAAGCCGGCCCGGCGCTGGCGGCCATAGCCCGATCTTCGACCGGCTCCGCGGTGGGCGCCGTGAGCGGTCCGGCCGCGCTGCCCGCCGCGGGAAGGGCGCCCAACGCCGCAATCCGAGGCAGGCGCGTCTCGACCGCCGCAGCCGCGGGCTCCAGCGCGGCCGAGGCGGCAATCCAGCTTGCGGCCGGTTCGGCGGCGGGGATTTCGGCGGCGGTGGCGGCGGGCGCCTGAACCCGCGCCGGAACGCTCGTGATCTCCGGCAGCCGGAATGCGAGTTCGGCCTCGATCCTCTCCACCCGCACTTCGGCCATGCGCGGCCACACGCCGGCCATGACCGGTTCGGCCTGGGGACCGCGCCGGGGAGCGGTCGCCATCGGCACGTGGGTGCGGACCGGACCGGCGGCCAGCACGGGCCGCGTCATCGGCGGGTTGGCCGCGAGGGCGCCCGCGGCGACGGCGCTGACGAAGTTCCACACCGGCTCGGCCTGCGGAGGCGGCATCAGGGATTCGCATGCCGCCGGGATCACCAGCGGCTCGTCGGGCACGGGCAGGGGTTCCAGTTCCGCCGCGATCGGGTGAGCGGGCAGCAACGGGGAGGCCGCTGCGAATTGCACCGGTTCGAGCGCCGCCGCGCTGGCCACGAAGAGCGCCGCGGGTTCGGCCGCGGGGACCGGCGCGAAGCCGCTCCGCTGCGGGGTCCGGCCGGCTTGCAGGCCGATTGCAGCTCCGGGCAGACGCAGGGCCGCCGGGACGGTGGCCATGGGATCGAGCGCCGCCGTCCAGGCCAGAAACGCCGCCGCGGCTTCCGCGGCCGGCACCGCCACGAATCCGTGGAGACCCGGGACGTCTTCGGTCGCGGCGCCCTGCTCGCGTTCGATCTCGGGCACTCCGGGCAGACGCAGGGACACCGGCGCCATCGCCATGGGAGCCAGTGCCGCCGCCCAGGCTACGAACGCGGCCGCCGGTTCCGCCGCGGCCGCCGCCGCAAAGCCGGCCAGGCCGGGAGTCTCGGCCGCCGCCTGCTCGATCGCGATTTCCGGCACAGCGGGCAGACGCAGGCCGCGCGACGCCATCGCTACGGGCTCGTGCGCCGCCGCCACGGCTACAAACGCCGCCGCCGGTTCGGCCGCGGGAACCGATTGCATACCGGCCAGCGCGAGAATGTGGTTGAGGGTCGCCGCGGGCCATCCGGCTTGCGCGGACGCGGTACCGATCGCCGGATCAGCAAGGCTGGGTTCGGCGAAGACGCGGCCGGTAGCGCGCACATGGACCTCGGCTCCGGCGGCCGGCATCGGTCCGCAAAGCGGAGGCGCTTCGGCGGGCCGCGGCCCGGCGGCAGCCTCGTCCCCTGCCCTGTCCAACGTCAATTCGGGATAAACCGTCTCGCCCACCCATTCGAGCGCGGTGGCGGGTCCGGCATCGGCGATGGCCGCTTCGAGGGCGCTCAGAGTCCGGGTTTGCTGGTGGGCCAGCGCGGGAATGCCGACCGGCCAGTGAATGACGCCGTGCACCGGATACCGGGTTCCCGGCTGCCAGAGATCCATCACGTAGCCGCTATTGCCGGTAAAGGGAGAAAAGCGGATCCGGAAACCTGCCGGAGGAGGGGGAGGAGACTGGCTTTCGACCGCGATGCGGCTCAGCACTTTACCGAGCCGGTCCTTATAACTCTTGCGGTGAGACACACTACAGAACTCGCTGTCCCTCAACAGCCTGAGTGCGCCGATCTCTTTCCCGCAAAATAAACAGTGCACGCAGTACCTTCAGTACCAGTTAGTCGAATTATACCCACAAACCAACCCGAAGTCTCTGGAAATATTGAGGGGTACGATCCATAACACGGTGTCGTAAGACTCTCACGAACCAAGGCAAGTACACTCATACTTACCTTAGTTAACATTTTGAGTTACGGAATAAGTTTATGGGTTATCGATTACTAAAGATTCTTACAGGAGGTCGTGGCGGTTGCGTTTCTCCAGCGCCTTGACCACGTCGCCCACCTGCTGCGCGCGGTCGCGGGCGGCCACCAGCAGGGCGTCCGGCGTATCCACCACGATCAGGTCCCGGACGCCCACCAGAGCCACGAACTTGCCGCGGGCATCGACGAAGTTGTCGCGCGCATCCAGCGCCAGCGATTCCAGTTCGATCGCATTGCCGTTGGCGTCGCGCTCCAGCAGTTCGTAGACCGCGTTCCAACTGCCGACGTCGTTCCAGCCGAAATCGGCGGCGGCGATACCGTGCACCTCGGCCGCCTTCTCCATCACGGCAAAATCGATCGAGATGTTATCGCACAGCGGGAAAGCGCGCTCCAGCGCCGCCGCGAAACCGCGCGCGCCGATGGGCGGCAGCGACGCCAGCACGGTCGCGGTGCGCGGCAGGTGGCGGCGCAGTTCCTCGAGCAAAAGACCGGTGGGCCAGAAGAACATGCCCGAGTTCCAGTAGAAATGGCCCGCCTTGAGGTAGCGCTTCGCCTTCGCCAGCGCCGGTTTTTCGTGGAAACGGCGCACCGGCAGCGGTCCGGCGCCGCCCGCCGCGGCATCGCGCGGGAATTCGATGTAGCCGTAGCCGGTCTCCGGCCACCGCGGCTGAATCCCCACCACCATCAGACGTCCTCCGGCGGCGCCGCGGTAGGCCGCCCGGACGACCTTGCGGTACTCCGGCGGGCGCGCGATCACATGGTCCGACGGGAACACGCCCATCACCGCCTTGGGATCCAGCGAGTGCAGCACCTGCGCCGCCAGCCCGATCGCCGGCGCCGTGTTGCGCTGCGCCGGTTCAGCCAGAATCTGCCGTTTGGGCACACCGGGAAGCTGCTCGACGATGGTGTCGCGCAGGTGATCGTTGGTGAGCACCCAGATGCGTTCCGGCGGGACGATCGCGGACAGCCGGTCCACCGTCGCCTGAATCAGGCTGCGCTCGCCCACCACGTTGAGCACCTGCTTGGCGCTGCGCTTGCGGCTGCGCGGCCAGAACCGCGTCCCGCGGCCTCCGGCGAGGATCAGTCCGTAAAAATGCTGGTTCATGTCAGTTGAGGGGATAACCGTGGACCAGGCGCAGGGTGCGGCGCCAGCGCGTCTTCGAGGGGAAGTGCTGCACCATATCGAGCACGTGGTCCAGCGACACGGCCGGGCGCGAGAGCGCCTCCGTGGAAGCGTCGTAGGACCAGTAGATCAGCACCGGCTTGCCGATGATATTGCCGCGCGGGACAAAGCCCCAGTAGCGGCTGTCCAAAGAGGAATCGCGGTTGTCGCCCATGGCGAAGTAGTAGCCCGCCGGCACCACGACCTCGCCGTTCACCACGTGATTGGCCAGCATGTCGTGCGCCGGGTCGGCCAGGAAGGTGTTCGGCTCGGACGGGAAATTATCGCGGTAGGAATCGATCAGGTCGGTCTTATGGTAGACGTAGGGCTCGGTTACGGGATGCCCGTTCAGGACCAGTTGTTTGTTGGACAAACGGATGTGATCGCCCGGCACCCCGATGCACCGCTTCACGAACGTCTGCTTGATGTCCTCCGGGTAGCGGAACACGATGATGTCGCCGCGTTTCGGCTCGCGATAGGGCAGCACCAGCCGCGACGCCGCTCCCGACGGCGCGTAGGCGAGTTTGTCCACCAGCAGATGATCGCCGATGAGCAGGGTATCCTCCATGCTGCCGGTGGGGATGACGAAGGCCTGAACCAGGTTGGTGGTCCCGAATAAAAGCAGGATGATGGTAAGGGTCCACTCGGCGACAAAGCCGCGAGATGCTTCCGTTCTGGGCGCCTCGGCCGGGTGTGGACGCTCGTCGTCTGCGACGATGGCGTTTTCCTGGTCCACGGAAGCTTATTGTAAACGAAAGGCTGGTATGCTGGTTTGAGATTTTCGGGAAGGATCCCGCCCTTGAGCACCCCGGCAACCACCTCCATGAATGAACCCGCGGGCGCGACGCGCCGCAGAAGCATCGTCCTGGTTTTGCTCTGCACCGTCCTGGGTACGGCGGCGCAACTGCTGATGAAGACCGGGATGGAGCACTTCCGGCTGGACCCGGTCGCGCTCCTGACCAACTATCCGCTGATCGCCGGCTACGTGCTTTACGGCATCAATACCGTGATGCTGGTGCTGGCGCTGCGCGAGGGCGAGTTGAGCGTGCTCTACCCGATCATCGCGCTGACCTATGTGTGGGTCACGCTGGCATCGTACCTGCACCTGCACGAATCGCCCAACGTGTTCAAGAACGTCGGGGTCCTGGCGATCATCCTGGGGGTCGTGGTGATCGGAAGGGCGGGCAGCAAATGACACCTTTATATGTATCGCTGCTGCTGGTGTTCGCCGCCACCATCGTAGGTTCGTTCGGCGCCGTATTCCTCAAGCTGGGGAGCGCGCACCTCGACGGCAGCGTGCTCAGCTTCGCCAACCGCCGCCTCGCCATCGGGGTGGCGCTGTATCTCGGCTCGAGCGTGTTCTACGCGTTCGGCATCAAGGGGGCGCAGCTTTCCGTGGTCTACCCCATGGTTTCGCTGAGCAACGTGTGGGCGCTGCTCTGGGCAAAATGGTTCTTCAAGGAGCCGCTCAACAAGGCGAAGTTTCTGGGACTGGCCCTGATTCTTCTCGGCGTGACCTTCGTCGGACTGGGCAATTAGCCTGCCGGGCCCCTCCCCGGCGCCGCGTGCGAAAATGAGGGGCAAGCAATGCGTCGCCTCGGGCTCTCTCTGCTGATCTTCTCCGCCGCCGCCATCGCGCGTCACGGCGCAGGGGATTGCGGCACGACCCCGGAGACGCCAGCCGAACGCGTGTTCCTCCACCGGCAGAGCGCCCGCGCCCGCCATGCGCGCTCCGCCGCGCTCGCCGCGTCCACGGCCGCGCCCAACGACCGCGACATCGGCGACATCGCGATCATCGAAGACTCGGGCGGCGTGGTCGCCCGGCTCAACCAGTTCAGCCTCGATACCTCCACCCTCACCTTCACCCCTTCCTCCGCGAACGCCGCCAGTTACGGCTTTGCGGTCTCGGCGGGATCCTACGACAGCACGGCCGCCGCGCAAGGCTCGCCGCTCATCGCGCTCGGCGACGACGACGCGCGCCAGGTCGCGCTGCCCTTCGCCTTCCCCTTCTTCGGCGCCGCGTACCGCAGCGTGTGGGTCAACTCCGACGGGAACCTCACGTTCACCGCGCCCGAGTTCGCCTCCACCGCGCGGCTCACCGGACGCGTCACGGGAGGACCGCCGCGCATCGCTCCGCTGTTCGACGATCTGGACCCCTCGCAGACCGCCGGGGGTGTGCGCACCTGGTCCGGCTCTTCGGTCTTCGTGGTGAGCTGGGTCGCGGTGCCGGAGTGGACCGCCACCGGAGCCGGCGCGCAGCAGACCTTCCAGGTGACGCTCTACCCCGACGGCAGGATCGCCTTCGCCTACGCCGGGACGAATCCGGCGAGCGCCGTAGTGGGCATCGCGCCCGGTCTCACGCGGGGCGCAACCAACCTGATCGACTTCAGGAACGATCCACCGGCGGTCTACTCGTCCGCCATGTTGGAGCGGTTCGGCAACACGCAGGAAGTGGACATCGTGCTCACCGCCCAACGCTTCTACCAGAACCACGACGACACTTACGACTACCTGGTCATCTACAACAACTCCTCGGTTCCGGCGATGGCGGGCGCCATCGCCTATGAGAGCATCATTCGCTCCAGCGGCTCGGGCTGGGGCGTTCGCCACATCGACTATGGCGCCGAGTACGATTCGCCATCGCGGCTGCGCGGCGTGATGAACATGGCCTACCTGGCGCAGTACCCGCTCGACACCAGCGCGTACGTCTACGCGCGCGCCCAGCAGCACGATACGCCGCTCAGCATCCTGGCGCACGAAGCCGGCCATCTGTTCCTGGCAAACGCCAGCATCCCGGCTCCGGACGACCCCAGCGCGAAGCCCATGCTCGGCTACCAGGGCGTGCACTGGAGTTTCGTCTTCGATTCCGAAGCCTCGCTGCTCGAAGGCGAGCAGATCACCGATGCCGGCGCGAGTGTCTATCCGCGCTTCACGACCGCCGCCATCACCCAGCACTACTCGCCGCTGGATCAATACCTGATGGGCTTCCGCCCGCCCTCGGCCGTACCCGACGTCTTCCTCGTCACCGGATACGATAGCTACATCCAGCCTACCTGGCACCAGCTCACGGGCGTGACCTTCGGCGGCGACCGGCTCAACGTCACGGTCAACGACATCATCCAGGCAGAAGGACGGCGCACGCCGGATTCGACGGTGGCGCAGCGGCGATTCCACTTTGCCTTCATCCTGATCGTGCCCGCCGGATCGCAGGTGCCGCCGGCCGATCTCCAGCAGGTGGACACGGTGCGCCAGCAATTCGCCGATTTCTACGGGCAATCCGCCGACGGCAACGCCAGCGCCGAGACCACGCTCAACCGCAGCCTGAAGCTCAGCCTGTTCCCCGCGTCCGGGGTGCTCGCCGGAACCGCCGCGACCGCGACCCTGACGCTCGCCGCGCCGCTCGCCAGGGACCTGAGCATTCAGCTCGCGACGCCCAACGGCGCGGCGCAGGCGCCGGCCAGCGTCGTGATCCCCGCCGGAGCGGCCAGCGCGAGCTTCACGCTCACCGGCGTAAAACCAGGGGTCGAGGAACTCACCGCGACGCCGTCCGACCCCGGGTGGGAGACCGCGTTTGCCAGGGTGCAAGTGGCCGGCGCCGCGCAGGCGCGCCTCATCGTGGTGGACCATTCCGGCGGGTCCGTCACCGTCCGGCTCACCGACGCGAACAATCTGCCGTATCCCGGCGCCCGCCTTCTCACCGCCGTGACGTCCGGCAGCGTGGACCCCGCGGCCGCGGTCACCGATGCGCAGGGGCAAGCTGTCTTCCGCTGGGACACGGGCGGCGCGGTGAACGCCCAACTCCGGCTCTCCGCCGAAGCGCTGCCCGCGGTCACCCTGACGGTCGCGGGAGGCTCCGCCGCACCCGCCATCGCCGCGGTGGTCAACGCGGCATCGTATACCAGCGGGATCGCGCCGGGCAGCATCGCCACCATCTTCGGCGCGAATCTCGACCCCGCCGCCACGGTCACGGTCAACGGCGTCTCCGCCCAGGTGTTCTACGCCGACACCGGGCAGATCAATTTCTACGTTCCGGCTTCGACCCTGACCGGTACCGCGACCATCGCCGCGCAGCTTCCTTCCGGCGCCGCCCCCGCGCTCGATGTGCCGGTGGTGGCGGTGAACCCCGGCATTTTCGCCATCGTGCCACACCCCACTTATCTCGAGATCTATGCCACGGGACTCGGCCCCACGCGGCTCGCCGGCGGACTGCAGGTCACGGCAATCATGCCGCAGGTTTTCCTGGGCGCCGCGCCGGCTTCGCCCAGCTACAGCGGACTCGCTCCCGGCTTCCTCGGCTTGTATCAGGTCAACGTCCTGCTGCCCGCCGGGCTTTCCGGCACCGTCCCGGTGGTCCTCGCCTCCGGACAAGGCGCCAGCAATTCCGTGGCGGTGAACTTACCGTGATGCTCTCCTGGCTCTGGTCCAATCCGCTTCCCGCCGGCGCCGCTGCGCCGGACTTTTCCGCGCTCGATGACAGCGGGCACACGGTCACGCTTTCCGCGCTACGCGGCCGCAGCGTCGTGCTCGTTTTCTACCCAGGGGACGATACGCCCGGCTGCACCCGCCAACTCTGCCAGTTCCGCGACCATTGGGATGAGGCCGCCGCGCGCGGCACCGCCGTTTACGGAGTGAATCCGCAGAGTTCCGCCAAACACGTCCGCTTCCGGGAGAAGTTCCACTTCCCGTTCCCGCTGCTGGTGGACGAAGGCCGGCGCATCGCCAAGCTCTACAACGCGCACGGATTGATCGTGAAGCGGACGGTCTACCTGATCGGACCCGACGGCGTGATCCGGTTCTCGCGCCGCGGCATGCCCGCTCCCGGCGAGGTCCTGGCCCATGCGTAGCCTGCCGGCGATCTACCCGATTCTCGATAGCGGCACGCTGGAGCGCCACGGCATCGCTCTGACCGCGGCCGCGGCTGCCCTGCTCGAAGGCGGTGCGGGAATCCTCCAGATCCGCCACAAGCAGCACTGGTCGCGCGAATTCTTCGCCGCCGCGCGCGACACCGCGCGCCTCTGCCGCGAGGCCGGCGCCCTGCTGGTAGTCAACGACCGCGCCGATTTCGCGATGCTGCTCGAAGCCGGCCTGCACCTGGGGCAGGACGACCTGACCCCGCGCGACGCCCGCCGCCTCACCGGCTCCGATGCGATCCTCGGTTACTCCAGCCATAACTCCGCGCAACTCGCCGCCGCCGGCGGAGAACCGGTCGATTACGTCGCGTTCGGACCGGTATTCGCCACCGCCACCAAGCAGAACCCCGATCCGGTCGTGGGCATCGAGGAACTCGGCCGTTGCCGCGCCCTGGTCGAGAAACCGCTGGTGGCCATCGGCGGTATCACGCTGGCCAACGCCGCCGGCGTGCTCGCGGCCGGTGCCGATTCGGTCGCTGTGATCGGCGGACTCTTCCCCGAAGCCGCTACCGCCCGATCCCTCCGGCTCCGCATGGAGGAATGGGTGGCGCTGGCGCGCGCGGTGCGGGATCGCGGGTAGACGACAACGCGGTTACGGGCGCGCCCGCGGGTATGCTATCTTTAGCCTCAGCCTCGTTGCGCTACACCTGAAGGAATCCAAACCAAATGAGCCTTTTTCAGACGAAGCCGATGGAGCAAATGATCCGTGAGGCGCAGGACTCCGGGGAACACAGCCTCAAACGGACACTCGGCCCCTTTCAATTGACGGCGCTGGGAGTCGGCGCCATCATCGGCGCCGGCATTTTCGTGCTCTCCGGCCTGGGCGCGCACTACGCCGGACCGGGGCTGATGCTCTCCTTCGTCCTCTCCGGCCTGGGCTGCGCGTTCGCCGGCCTGTGCTACGCGGAGTTCGCCGCCATGATCCCGCTCGCGGGCAGCGCGTACACCTACGCGTACGCCACGCTGGGCGAACTCTTCGCCTGGATCATCGGCTGGGACCTCACGCTCGAATACGCCATGGGCGCGAGCACCGTCTCCTCGGGCTGGAGCAATCACTTTATCGAACTGCTGAACATTTTCGGCATCCGGATGCCGCTGTGGCTGGCGTACGATTACTGGACCGGCCTGAAGACCGCGGAGAACATCGTGGCGCGGCAGATGGCGCAGGCCGGCGATTCCTCGCTGGTGCCCGGCACGCAGGCGTTCCTCGATAAGGTCACGCAGATCATCGGCGCACAGTCTCCCGAGCTCGTCAGCCGCGCCAGGCAATTGCTGGACGCTCCTTCGATCGGCGGCGTTTCCATCGGGTTCAACCTGCCCGCGTTTCTGATCGCGCTGTGCATCACCGCCATCCTGGTGGTCGGCATTAAGGAAAGCGCCCGGTTCAACGCCACCATCGTGGTCATCAAGGTTTCGGTGGTGCTGTTCGTGATCGTCACCGGCTCGCGCTACATCAACACCACGAACTGGGGCCACGACTGGAACTCGTTCGCGCCCTTCGGCATGAGCGGCATCGGCGCCGGGGCGGCGTACATATTCTTCGCTTATATCGGGTTCGACGCCGTCTCCACCACCGCGCAGGAGGCGAAGAACCCGCAGCGCGACCTGCCGATCGGGATCATCACGTCGCTGTGTGCCTGCACCATCCTCTATATTCTGGTGGCGGCTATCCTCACCGGCATGGTGCCGTGGCGCGAGATCAACATCGAAGCGCCCATCGCCCGCGCCTTCCTCGACCGCGGTCTCAACGTGGCCAGCGACATCATCACGTTGGGCGCGCTCGCCGGACTCACCAGCGTGATGCTGGTGATGCTGCTCGGGCAGACCCGGGTGCTGTACTCGATGGCCAAGGATGGACTGCTGCCGCGCCGCTTCTTTGCCGACATCCATCCGAAGTTCCGCACCCCGTGGAAGAACACCATCCTGGTCGGACTGCTGGCCGCCATCGTGGGCAGCATCACTCCCATCGACGACATCGGCAAGATGGTCAACATCGGCACGCTGCTGGCCTTCGTCATCGTCTGCACGGCGGTGATGGTGCTGCGCCGGACCAATCCCGGACAGGCGCGCCCGTTCCGCACACCGCTGGTCCCGGTCGTCCCCATCCTGGGGATTTGCTTCAACGGCTACATGATGTACAAGCTGGGGTGGATCAACTGGGCGCGGCTCATCGTGTGGCTCATCATCGGGCTGTGCATCTACTTTGGCTACGGCATCAAGAACAGCCGGCTGCGCAGTCTGCAAAACGGCGCGCCCGCGGCCAAGCGGTAGCGATGCGGGTTTCGCGGATCGCCTGCGCGCTGGCGGTGGCTCTGGCGCGCGCGCAGCAGCCGCAGAACCCTTCTCCGATGGTGGAGCACACCCGTGCCCACCCGCGCATCACCGAGCAGACTCCGCCGGGACGCCGCGAGAAGCTCGAACTCGGCACCCTCTTCATCCCCGCCCGCATGCGTCCCACCACGCTGCTGATCTTCTTCCACGGCGGGACGTGGCTGCCCGAAGTGGCCGCGGCGCGCGACCGCATGGCTGTCCTCACGGTGCAGGCCGGCAACGGCAGCGGCACGTACGCCCGGCTGTTCACCGACCCGGCGCGCTTCCCCGCCCTGCTGCGCGAGGCCGAGCAGAAGGCGCACCTGCGGTTTCCGCGCGTGATCCTCGGCGGCTGGAGCGCCGGCTGCGGCGCGGTCCGCCAGATTCTGCGCTCGCCAGCCGCTTACGAGCGCACCAGCGCCATCCTGCTGATCGACGGCGTACACACCGATTACGAAAGCGGACGTCCCGGACCGCTCGAATCCTCTCTGGACGGCGGCAATCTCGAGGTGTGGGTCCGGTTCTTGCGGGACTCGATCGCCCGCCGGAAAGCCGCCATCCTCACTCACAGCGAAATCTTTCCCGGCACCTTCGCCAGCACCACCGAGACCACCGACTACCTGGTTCGCGAACTGAAGCTGAAGCCGCGGGCCGTGCTCAAGTGGGGGCCGATGGGTACCCAGCAACTCAGCGAGGCGCGCGCCGGACGCCTGCTCATCCTGGGGTTCGCGGGCAACTCCGCGCCGGATCACGTGGACCAGCTTCACAGCCTGCCCGCGTATTTGAAGATGCTGCGCTAACGATCGATAACTGTATCCGCCGCGCGTCCCCCGCTTAGAATAGAGGCGCCATGCGCAAGCCATCCAATGGCGTCCTTTTATTGATCATCGGGGTGGTATTTGCCGCCGTGTTTTTCACCCGCGACGGCATTCTCAACGAGCCGGCGCCCGCCTTCTCGCTGCCCGACGTCGCCGGCGGCAAAATCGACCTCGCCTCCTACCGCGGGCGGCCGGTTCTGCTCGCCTTCTGGACCACGTCCTGCCCCATCTGCCGCAGCGAACTTCCCCTGCTGAGCGAGCTTGCCCCCGAGCTCCGCGGCAAAGGCATCGAAGTGCTGGCCATCGAACTCGGCGGACCCGAAGGCGTGGCCGATTACCTGCGCGATTACCGCATCCGCCTGCGCACCCTTACCGACAGCGAGGGCACCGTCGGGCGCGCCTACGGCGTCGATACCGTGCCACGGCTGGTGATGATCGGTCCGGACGGCAAGGTCAAGCACGCCAACACGGGCATGACCACGGAGAGCACGTTGCGCGATTGGGCCGAATCCGTCACCGGCTCGTAGCGCCGGTTTCCGCGCGGTCCCCGGTCAGGCGCTCCAGCAGATCCACCGCCGCCAGAAGGTCGTCGGCCATCGGACCCGTCCCGGTCGCGCGAAACGCCTCCGCGGCGCCGCGGTAGGCCCACACCTGATCCTCCGCGCGCCCGGTCAGGAACCGCTGCCAGATTCGGGCCCCCATGGAGCGAAAGCTCGCCGCCAGGGAACGCACGTTGTACAGGCTGTCGGCGCAGGAAATCCGCCGCACCGCGGGTCCCGCCGCCGCGATGGAATCGAAGTAGGCGCGCTTGTGCGCCCGCCACCGTTCGCGCTTATCGGCGATGGCGCGGACCTCGCCGCCGGCGCGCTCGGTCAGGGCCTCCACCAGCCGCCGGACCTCGCTTCCGAACCGCCGCTCGATTTCCGCGGCCAACGCCTCCACGCCGCCCTCATAATAGCGGCCCTGGTCTTCCAGGCTGTCGTGCAGCAGCGCCGCGATGGCCTCGTCCTCGCCGCCGCCGTCTTCGATCACCAGAGCCGCCACGCCCAGCAGGTGGGCCACGTACGGCACACCGGACGTCTTGCGCTTCTGCCTGCGATGCAGGCGGTGCGCGAACGTCATCGCATCCTCGAATGGTTCCCCGAGCACCCCCTCACGATACTCCATCGGGCGCATCGGGCGTGCGCCGCGCGCCACAATCCCGCGGGTTGTGTTACCTTTACCCTCATCGCGACGCCGTATTCCGGTTCGAAGGGAGTCTTATGCGCGCTTCCAACCGCCGTGGGTCTTTGCTTGCCACACTTCTGGTCTGCTGCGCGGCCGTGGCCGGACTGGTCTGGGCGCAGTCCCAGACCGCGCCCCGCCCCGCGCCGCCCAACGCCGCTACCGATCCTCTGCTGAAGGGCTTCGAGTTCCGCTCCATCGGCCCCGCGGTGATGATGGGCCGGGTGGACGATATCGCGGGCTCCGACAAGGACCCGATGCTCATTTACGTCGGATTCGCGACCGGCGGCCTGTGGAAGTCCACCGACGGCGGCATCCACTGGCGGTCGCTGATGGACAACCTGCCCAATGAGAACATCGGCGCCATCGGGATCTCGCCTTCCAACAGCGGCGTGTGGAAGACCACCGACGGCGGCGAGACGTGGAGCCACATCGGGCTCGACGATACCCAGTCCATCGGCCGCGTGGCGGTGGACCCCGAGAATCCCGACGTGGTCTACGTGGCGGCCGCCGGCCACCTGTTCGGCCCGAACGAAGAGCGCGGCCTGTACAAGACCGCCGACGGCGGCAAAACCTGGCACAAGTCCAGGTACCTGGATCCCGACAGCGGCTTCACCGACGTGATCATCGACCCGTCCAACCCGAAGACGGTCTACGCCGCGTCCCTGCAGCGCCGCCGGACATGGTGGGGCTACAACGGCGGCGGACCCGGCAGCGGACTGTGGAAGACCACCGATGCGGGCGCCCACTGGAACAGACTGGAAGGCTCCGGCTGGCCGAAACCGAAGGACGGCATCTACGGCCGGATCGCGATTTCCCTCTGCCGGGCCAAGCCCAACATCGTGTACGCGCAGGTGGAGGCCGGCGCCAGCGGCGGCACCGGCGGCGGCACCGGGGCCGATGGCGGAGCGGCACGCGGCGGACGCGGCGGGCTCGGCGGTCCCGCCGGCGAATCGAACGAGAACACGCCCCCGGGGCAAGGCGCGGCGGCGGGACAGGGCGCGGCGGCGGGGCAGGGTGCGGCGGCGGGCGGCGGACGCGGGCGCGGCAACGCCCCGCCTCCCGACCCCAACTCGAGCGGCGTCTTCCGCTCCGAGGATGGTGGCCGGACCTGGACCTTCATGAGCAACCAGAACCAGCGCCCCACCTACTTCAGCCAGATCCGCGTGGACCCGGTGAACGACCTGAAGATCCTGGTCGGCGGCAACCCGGGCCAACTCTCCACCGACGGCGGCAAGACCTGGAAGCCGATGACCGCGTCCCACACCGACTACCATGCCTTCTGGATCAGCCCCAAGGACCCGCGCATTGTCGTAGTGGGCCACGACGGCGGATTCGACATCTCCGGCGATGGCGGCCTCGATTGGGACTACCACAACGACATCGCGGCCGGGCAGTTCTACCAGGTTTCCGCCGATATGCGCCGTCCCTACTACGTCTGCGGCGGATTGCAGGACAACAATGCCTGGTGCGGACCCAGCGCGCTGCGCTCCACGACCGGGCCGGTCAATACCGACTGGTACACCGTCGCCGGCGGCGACGGCTTCTATACGCGCCAGGATCCCACCGACTGGACCATCGTCTACGGCGAATCGCAGGACGGCAACATGAGCCGCCACGACTTGCGCGGCGGAACGCAGAAGTTCATCCGGCCTACCGGGGGGCGCGGCGCCGTCACCACCGGCAACAACACTTCGGCGCCGCCCGCCGCGCCGGCCGCCACGAACGCTCCAGCGGGCGGCAACGGCGAGGCCGCCGCGCCGCGC
>JBBIQR010000081.1:0-17153 GCA_037442245.1 Candidatus Solibacter sp.
TGCTGGCGGAACGCGGACTGCGCAATACCGGCGAAAACGAAGTCACCGCCGGCGAAGAGTAGCGCCGAATTTGCCGGTTTCCCGCCCTCAAACCATACACCTATGTCAGGTGGGTGTGACGCGTTTACCAGCCCGAAAGAGCCATGTGGAGTACTAGGGCAGGACGTGGGCCGGTCCCTAAAGAGACGCCGAAATCCCTCATCTGTTGGGCTTTTTCGAAACATCTTCCCTTGACACGAAGAAAATCACAGCGTAATATTTGGTGACGGTTACAGCGAGAGCATCCGCACACTCAGTACAGGTGGCTTGTTGGGGGAGACCGGGAATGACGTTTCGTGTCGGTGACAAAGTCGTCTATCCGAATCAGGGTGTCGGTACCATCGAAAACATCAGTACCCGCTCTTTTGGATCCGCATTCGAGAAATTCTACCTGCTGCGTTTCGGCGACAGCAGTCTGACGGTGCTGGTGCCGTTTTCCAACGCCGCGAACATCGGTTTGCGGCGCGTCACGCGCGACCGCGAAATCTCGCGCATCCTGTCTTACTTTTCCAACGGCTGGTGCCACGTCAATCCGGACTGGAAGGTCCGCTTCAAGGAAAACTGCGACAAGATGCAGAGCGGCGACCCGTTGCAGGTGGCGCAGGTTCTGAAGGCGCTGCTTCAGGTGCACCTGGAGAAGCCGCTTTCTTTCCGGGAGAAGAAGATGCTGGACCGCGCGCGGCACATGCTGGTCAGCGAAGTCTCGATCGCGCGCAAGGTGCCGGAAATCACGGCGGCGATCCTGATGCAGCGCGCGCTCGGCAAAGCCGGTCTGCAACTGCCCGCAGCGCTCTGAAGCGCGCCGACTAGTACTCGCACCGCGGACAGGCGCTTGCGCCCGGCCGCGGGTTTCGATACAGTGTAGCGCTCGTGGAGGTGTGTGAATGTTCTGTTCGAGCTGCGGTACTTCTTTTGATGGACAGTTTTGTCCAAGTTGCGGCACCCGGGCCGGCGCTGCCCCCGGTGGAACGGCCGCAAGCGGGTCTCCGGGCGGGACCGCTGCCGCGAGCATCACGCTGTCGGCGGTCGATAGCCTGATCGGCCTGCGCATCGGCGCAGTATTAATCGACGTGGTGCCGATCCTGATCGTCAGCATCATCCTGAGTTTCATCCCCATCGCCGGAGCAATCCTGGCCGGGTTGATTTCGATCGCTTACTGGCTGTTGCGCGACATTAACGGCGCCAGCCTCGGTAAGATGCTGCTGGGCCTCAAGGTGGTGAATAAGGACGGGAGCGAATCGGGCACGCAGGCGCGCATCCTGCGCAACGTCACCCTGATCGCCGGGGGCGTGTTCTCCCTGATACCGCTGGCGGGGATCGTTCTGGGACCGGCGATCGGGCTCTGCGTGGGCATCATCGAACTGGTCTTCCTGTTCACCCAGAAGGAGCGTCTCGGCGACCGCATCGCCGGCACCACGGTCGTCCGCAAATAGTCCCCGGAAGGAAATAGGGCGGCCCGGCGGGTGCGCGCGGGGTTATGCTATGGGGTTCAGGAAAAACCCATGCGAAACCACCTTATCTGCCGGACCGCGTTATTGTCCGCGACCCTCTGCGGCCTGCTCGCCGCTGCCGCCGCGCCCGAGATCCGCATCGGCGGCGAACGCCGCATCCGTCTGACCGAGGACTGGCGCTTCTTTAAGGGCGACGCGCCCGGCGCCGAAGCCCCCGCCTTCGACGATTCCTCCTGGCGCGCGCTGAACCTCCCCCACGATTGGGTCATCGAAGGCTCGTTTGACCCCAAGTTCAATCCTCATACCGGCGGACTGCAAATCTACGGCACCGGCTGGTACCGCAAGCACTTCGTCATCCCGGCGAGCGCGCGCGGCAAGCAGTTCGTGCTGCAGATCGATGGCGCGATGAACAACGCCACGGTCTGGCTCAACGGCACGCAGGTAGGCGCGCGTCCCTACGGCTACGAAAGCTGGGCCGTGAACCTGACCCCGCAGATGAAGCCGGGCGAGGAGAACGTACTCGCCGTGCGGCTGGCCCCGGAGGACCACTCCTCGCGCTGGTATCCGGGCGCCGGCATCTACCGCAACGTGTGGCTGATCGTCACCGGACCGGAGCGCGTCGCACAGTGGGGCACC
The DNA here is from genome assembly GCA_037442245.1 of Candidatus Solibacter sp. Lineage (GTDB taxonomy): Bacteria > Acidobacteriota > Terriglobia > Bryobacterales > Bryobacteraceae > Solibacter. Next base: position 2,127 of record JBBIQR010000081.1, read on the forward strand.
TACGTCACCACCCCCACGGTGACGGATTCGAAAGCGACCGTCAGCGTGTTGACCACGGTCGAGAACCGCGGCACGCACCCCGCTACAATCGCGCTCGAGACCGCGATCGTGGACGCCGCGGGCAAGCGTGCCGGCACCGCGAGCAACGAAATCGAACTGCCCGCGGGCGACAGCAAGACCGTCGAGACCCGCATCGACGTGGCCAATCCGCGGCGCTGGGACATGGATTCGCCGTATCTGTACCGCGCGGTCAGCACGGTGCGCTCCAGCGGCGAAGTCAGCGACCGTTATGAGACGCCGTTCGGCATCCGCACCATCGAGTTCAGCCGCGACAAAGGGTTCGTGCTGAACGGGAAGCCGCGACGCTTTCAGGGCGTCTGCATGCACCACGACCTCGGCGCGCTGGGAGCCGCGGTGAACCGCCGCGCGCTGGAGCGCCAACTGGAGATCCTCAAGTCGATGGGGGTCAACGCCATCCGCACCAGCCACAATCCGCCCGCGCCGGAATTGCTCGAGCTCACCGACCGCATGGGCATGGTGGTGATGGACGAAGCCTTCGACATGTGGGCCGTTCCCAAGGTGGTCAACGGGCTGAGCAAATTCTGGAAGGAATGGTCGGATACCGATCTGCGCGAGTTCGTGCGGCGCGACCGCAATCATCCGAGCGTGGTGATGTGGAGCATCGGTAACGAGATCCCCGAACAGGGGCGTCCCGAAGGCGGAAAGATGGCGCAGCACCTCACCGATATCTGCCATCAGGAAGACCCGACGCGTCCGACCACCTCGGCATTCAACAATCCCGATGGCGCGATTAAGAATCATCTCGCCGAAGCGGTGGATATTCCGGGCTTCAACTACAAGCCCACGCAGTACGAGCGCTACCTGCGCGAGCATCCCGAGTGGAAGGCGGTGGTGGCGACGGAGACCGCCAGCACGGTGAGCAGCCGCGGCGTCTATCACCTGCCCATCGAAAAGTACGACAAGCATCCGTCGCACCAGTTGACCAGCTATGACGTGATCGTTCCCTTCTGGGCCACGCTGCCCGACGTCGAATTCGACGGGCAGGAGAAGAATCCCGCGATGATGGGCGAGTTCGTCTGGACCGGCTTCGATTACCTGGGCGAGCCGACCCCGTACTTCGGCGGCGGGCGCGCCACGGACAACTCGGCCGATTGGCCGGCGCGCAGTTCCTACTTCGGCATCGTGGACCTTGCCGGCTTCCCCAAGGACCGCTTCTACCTCTACCAGAGCGTGTGGACCAAAAAGCCGATGGTCCACATTCTGCCGCATTGGAACTGGGCGGGGATGGAAGGCAAGCCGGTTCCGGTCATGGCATACACCAACGCCGATGAAGTGGAACTCTTTCTCAACGGAGTGTCGCAAGGGCGCAAGAAGCGGTTCGGCGAACCCGTGGAACTACCCTTGGGTCCGGGCCGGAACGGAGACCGCAAGTTTATGAGCAAGTACCGGCTGATGTGGCAGGTGCCGTACACGGCGGGCACGCTCAAAGCGGTGGCGTACCAGAGCGGCAAGGCGGTGGCATCGCAGGAGGTCAAGACCGCCGGCGCGCCGGCGCGCGTCGTGATCGCCGCGGACCGCCCGGCCATCGCCGGCGACGGCGACGATCTCAGCTTCCTTACCGTGCGGGTCGAAGACAAGGACGGCAACCTGTGTCCCATGGCGGATAACCTGGTGAACTTCAAGATCGACGGGCCCGCTACCATCGCCGGCGTGGACAACGGCAACGCGGCGACGACCGAATCTTTCCAGGCGGACCATCGCAAGGCTTTCAGCGGAATGGCGCTGTTGATCCTGCGCGGCCAGAAGGACAAACCCGGGCGCGTCCGGGTCACGGCTTCGTCGGAAGGGCTGAAGGCGGGCGAAGCCGTGGTCACGACGAAGAAGTGAGCGGGGCTACCGGCCCCGCTTGAGCCGTTCCGCAGCCGGGAACGGCGAGGGGAAGGGATAGATATCGGGCATCACCACGACTTCGGTGGTGAAGACCAGTTGTCCGCCGCCGGGACCGGGGAAGTCGAGTTCCACCATGTACGCGGTCCAGCCCTGCACCGGCGAGGGCAGCGGTGCCGAGTAGATGCCGTTGGCGCCGGTGAGCGGGGTGCTGGTCCAGACCGCGCCGATGGTTTCCAGGCGGAAATCGCGGCCCTTCGGATTGGTCGCCTGCCACAGGAGCACCTGGCTCGGGGCATCGACGGTGCGCACCGTGAGGTTGCCGCCGGCGCGGTCCGCCGTCCAGTAGAAGCGGGGACGCGGATAGTTGGAGGTCACCGCCTGGAACCACGTCACCAGGTTGGGCGCGGCGGCGGCCACGATCACGGGCGAGTGATCCGTGTTGGGCACGAACCGCAGGTACTTTTCGCCGGGCATGTCGTTGAAGTAGAAGCGCGGCGAATCGGGCACGAAGAACTGGTCGCCGGTGGACGCCACCTGGTAATTGGGCAGCGCCAGCCGCCCCCGGTAGTTGTAGGGGTCCTCGATGGCCAGCAGCGCGTCCATCTGCGGACTGCCGAACCAGTTCATGATTCCGGCATCGACGTAGTCCTGCACCGCGGTGGACCAGGCGCCGTAGGCTTCCCAGTGGTGCTGGAAGGCTTCGACGAGGTTGAGGCTGTCGAACACGATCGGGCCGATGGCGACCACGCGCGGGTCCACAACCGCCGTGCTCCAGGTGGTCCAGCCGCGCTTGGAAGCGCCCATCACGACGAAGTTTTTCACCGTCACCGGGCCGGTGGAAAGCTGCCCCAGGAACGCGGTGACGGCGTCCATGGCGCGCACCGCGGCCTTGGTCATTGGCAGGCGCGCGGGCCAGCGTTCGTCGCCGGTGCGGAGGAACTTGTCCCAGGTGTAGGCGATGATGGCGTCTTCGCTGCGCGGCTTGGTTTCGCCGGCGAAGGTGAGCGGCTCGTTCGGCACCTGCCCGAGATCGACCACGACGCCCCCGGCAAGAGCTGCGAGCAGCACCATCTGGGGGTCGGGCGAGGGCGGCGCGGGAGTGTTGGATCCGCCGTCGATGAGCAGCAGCACGCTGGAGGTGGAGGGCGTGTCGGGCTTATAGATGGTGACCCAGTGGTGCCACTCCGGGCGGTCCACTTCGGCGGTGGTCAGCCAGGTTTGGGAAACCAGGTCGAGTTGGTAGACGGTCATCCCGGGGTAATTGAGCGTGCGGTTCAGGGTGTACCGGAAAGAGGGGTCGGGAGCCGCCACGTAGCGGTCGAGCGCGGTGTAATCGGCCGCGTGCGCCGCGGCGCAAGCCAGGAGAACGGCCGCGGCGAACAGACGGAAGCAACGCTGGTGCGAGGGCATCGGGGTCATGATCGAACCAACGTATCATTCTTCCGGCGGGCGAGGTCAGGCGCGATCGCGGCGCATGGTGGAAACCAGTTGCGCGAAGCCGCGCTCGCGGTCGGGGAAAAGGTCGATGTACTGGAGATGGAGGCTGATCGAACGCGGCATCGCGCACTCGTCGAAGCGCACCGGGACGATGAAGATGTTGTCCAGCGGAATCTGGCGGGCGCAATCGAGCGCGTAGCGGAGTTCCGCCTGGAAGCCTCCTTTTTTGTGCACCGACTGCGAGGAGAAGCAGGCGACGAAGAAGTCGCTGGATTCGATGGCGTTCTCGATGGCGCGCGGCCAGTTCTGCCCGGGCAGGAGTTTGCGCACGTCCATCCAGGGCGTGAAGCCGGCGGCGGCGAGATCGGTGTAGAGCCGTGCCGCTTTGCCCTCATCCTCTTTCACGTAGGCGATGAAGACCTGCGGCTGGCGGCGCGGTTCGAAGCGGACTCCCAGCAGCGGGTCGGGACGGAACGTGCCGAGTCCCTCGATCTCCACGGCGCGCCCGGCGCGCAGCCCGTCGGCGACGATACGGGAGAGTTGCTCGCAGGCTTCGCACTCAGTCACGAGTGTCCGCCTCCTGCTCGAAGCGGATCATGCCGCCGGGGGCGGGGCGGAAACGTCCGAACCCGGGCAGTTGGGCTTCCTCGCCGCGCCTGAGATGGCTCAGGATCTCTTTCACCACGCGGTCCAACTGATCCGCCGCCTCCGCGCTGGTCAACCCCGAGCGCCGCGCGATTCTGCGAGCGATTTCCGGCTTCTTCATGCCGGTTTCAATTTACCAGGGGCAGGGCGGCGGAGCGCCGCCGGGCCACCGTGCGATTCTCGTGAAAGCCCATGTTGGCAATGACATAGGAAAATCGTATGGAGCCGAACCGGCGGCGCGGAAATGAACCGATTTTAATTGCTCCTTAAGCGCCGGTTCATGGCGGCGCGGGATCATGGCTCTGACGACGAGATTTCGTCCGCACGACAAAACCAAGGAGATTCCGAAATGAAGAAACTCATGTCCCTGATGCTCGGTCTGGCTTTCCTGACCACGACCGTTGCCGTTTCGTTCGCCCAGGATGCCCCCAAGACCGAGAAGAAGTCCAAGAAGAAGAAGGGTGGCAAGAAGAAGGAAGGCGAAGGCGAGAAGAAGAGCGGTCTGTAGTCCTCGCGCCGCACCAGTATTTGTGGGCGCCGCGCGGGATTCGACCTCTTGCGCGGCGCCACATTTCCTCAGTCCCCGGTCCCTCACTCCCCTGCCTCAGTCCTAAGATTCCGTCCCCTGAAAATGAAGTAACTTTAATTCCCTGCTAAGCCAGCCTTCATCAAAATCCGGCTACGATAAGCCCCAGAGAGACGGGAATACCGTCACCGTATCATTTCAAACAAGGAGATTTGGAAGCATGAAGAGACTCATGACGCTGATGCTCGCCCTGGCCTTCGTGACCGGCACGGTTGCCGTGGCGTTCGCGCAGGACCCACCCAAGAAGGAAGAGAAGAAGAGCAAGAAGAAGGGCAAGAAAAAGGAAGGCGAAGGCGAGAAAAAGGGCGGCAGCCTCTAATCGTTCGAGTCGTCACAGTTTTCCGCAGGGCCGCGTGAGCGCAACTGCCGCGCGGCCCTGTTTGCATCTTGCGGATTTTTTCCTCGCGTTACCACCCTTCCGGCCTTAACACTTCTTTACCGTTTTACCCACCCCGATAGCCCTATAGAGGGAGTAACCACTGCCCCTAATGCCTCGCCCTTCGAACAGGAGCGAATTTGCCTCAACTGGGCTACATGAAGCAACTGCAAGGGATAGCAGCCTTTCTGGCCGCGGCCGCGATGGTTCTGGCGCAGGGCCAGCCGGCGGCAACGCGCGGCCAGGTTTCGGGTACGATCACGGCCGTGGATGCCGCCGCCAATCATCTCACGATGAAGGGCGACAAGGATGGCACGATCGAGGTCAACACCACCGCCCGAACTCTGGTACTGCGCATCCCGCCCGGGGAGACGGATCCAAAGAAAGGCACTAAGTTGGCACTGTCCAGCCTCGTGCCCGGCGACCGCGCCGTAGTGGTGGGTCCGGCGCCCGAAGGGAATACGTGGAACGCCGGTGCGATCCTGGTCATGACCCGCGCCGATGTGGCGTCGCTCCAGCAAAAGGATCAGGACGACTGGCGCCGCCGCGGCACCACGGGCAACGTGACCGCTCTGGATAGCGCGAACAAGACGATCACGATCAAGAGCGGCGCCCATACGTACACGGTGACCGCGACCGATAAGACCACCTGGAACCGGTATGCCGTGGATTCGTCGCGTTTCGCCGATGCCAAGGCGAGTTCCTTCGACGAAGTGAAGAGCGGCGACCAGCTTCGAGTACTCGGGAATAAGAGCGAGGACGGCGCGACGATTCAGGCGGAAAAGATCGTGTTCGGCAGTTTCCGGCAGATCGCCGCCACGGTCACCAACATCGACCCGGCCAAAGGCGAGATGACGGTGAAAGACCTCGCAACGAAGAAACCGCTGGTCATCAAGGTGTCCGGCGATTCCACCATGCGCCGGCTGCCGGAGCAGATGGCCACCATGCTGGCGCGCCGTTACGCTCCGGGCGCCCAACAGCAACAGCAACAGCAACCACTACCACAGGCCCCCAATGCTCCGGCGATGCCGGGGCGCGGCGCCGGGCGGGGACCCGGCGGCGGCGATATCGGCCAGATGCTGGATCGCCTTCCCGCAATGGAACTCGGCGGACTGAAGCCGGGTGACGCCATCATGGTTTCAACCACACAGGGCGCCGACCCTGGGCACGCCACCGCGATTATGTTGCTGGCCGGAGTCGAGCCCCTCTTGACCGCTTCTCCCAGTGCAACCCGCGACATCATGAGCGGGTGGAATCTGGGCGGAGGCGGGGGAGACACGGGACAGTAGCGCCAACACAGATCCCGGAAGCAAATACGGAAGCTAGCCATCAGTTGAGGAGAATTATGTTCCAGTTCCGCACCATCGCCATTTTTGTACTCGCCGCGCTTCTCGCGGGCGTTTGCTTCGCGCAACCGGCGCCGTCCGGCGCCGTGCGCGGCACCCTCACCGACGATTCCGGCGCGGTGGTCCCTGCCGCCACCATCACACTCAACGGCGCGGGCGCCGCCCGGACGGCTCAGACGCAGGCCGACGGCACTTACACGTTCAACGGCGTGGCTCCGGGACAGTACCACCTGAAGACGGCGTTCCCCGGCTTCGCTCCGGTGGACCAGGTGGTCAACGTGAGCGCCGGCACCATCACCGTCCAGATCCAGTTGACGGTCTCCGCCGCCAAGCAGGAGATCACGGTCAAGGACTCGGCCACGACCTCGGTGAGCGTGGAGCCGGATAACAACGCCACGGCGCTGGTGCTGAAGGGCGACGACCTTGCCGCCCTGCCCGACGATCCAGACGATCTCTCCGACGCGCTGCAGGCCCTCGCCGGACCCGGCGCCGGACCGAACGGCGGCTCGATCTACATCGACGGTTTCAGCGGCGGCCAACTCCCGCCCAAGGAATCCATCCGCGAAATCCGCATCAACCAGAACCCGTTCTCGGCCGAATACGACAAACTTGGCTTCGGCCGCATCGAGATCCTGACGCGCCCTGGCACGGATCATATGCGCGGAGCACTCTTCCTGAACGACAGCAACGGCGTCTTCAACTCGCGCAACCCTTACTCGACGAACAAACCGGACTTCTCCTCCCGCATGATCGGCGGCAACCTCGGTGGACCGCTCAGCAAGAAGGCCAGTTTCTTCATGGATTTCAACCGCCGGCAGGTGGACGACAACGCGCTGGTGGACGCCATCTTCCTGGATCCCACCACTTTCGCGCAAACGCCCATTCAGCAGGCCGTGGTCACGCCCAACGTGCGCACCGAGATCGCGCCCCGCATCGACTACGCGCTGAGCAAGAACAATACCCTGGTGGCGCGCTTCGAGTACGGCTGGAATTCGCGCGACAACCAGGGAATCGGCGGCTACCGGCTGCCGGCGCCCTACGCCGATACGGGCTACAACGTCACTGGAAACAACCAGAACCTGATGCTCACCGAAACCAGCGTGCTGAACGCCACCACGGTGAACGAGACCCGCTTCCAGTTCGCGCGCAACTACTCCGAGATGATCGGCAATCTGCTGCCGCAGGTCGTGGTGTCCGGCGCGTTCACCGCCGGCGGCGCCAACGAGGGCGATAATTACAGCGGGCGCAAACATTACGAGTTGCAGAACAACACCAGCATCCAGCACGGTCCCCACACGTTCCGCTTCGGCGTGCGCGCGCGCCGCGAAAGCGAGAGCGATATGTCCCCGAACGGCTTCGGCGGCACGTTCTACTTCGACGGCGGGGTGGCGCCGGTGCTCGATTCGAGCTTCAACGTGGTGAGGGACGCCAGCGGAAACGCCACGACTACGCCCATCACCGCCATCCAGCAGTACGCCCGCACCCTGCAGCTTCAGCAACTCGGCTACTCCACTTCGCTGATCCGGCAGTTGGGCGGCGGCGCTTCGCAGTTCAACATCAGTGCGGGCAACCCGTATTCGAGCATTTATCAGTACGACGTCGGCGCGTTCGCGCAGGACGACTGGCGGATGCGGCCCAACCTCACCGTAAGCTACGGCATCCGGTACGAAGTGCAGACCAATCTGGGCGACCACGGCGACATCGCGCCGCGGCTGGGCTTCGCCTGGGCTCCGGGCGCCAAGAGTGGACGGCAGAAGACCGTCATCCGCGGCGGCTTCGGTATCTTCTACGAGCGCGTCGGCGATACCCTGATCGAGCGCGCCAACCTGCTCAACGGCGTCAATCAGCTCTCCTACACGGTGACCGATCCGGCCACGTTCCCCAACGTGCCGTCGCTGGCCAACCTGAACCCGTCGCAGAACGCCATTTACCGGCTCGACCCGAACCTGCGCCCCATGTCGGAAATGCAGGGCGCGATCGGCGTCGAGCGCCAGTTGCCGCGCAACACCACCGTGGCCGTCACCTACACCTACACCCGGGCGCTGCACGAGATGCAGACCGTGCCCGTCAATACACCTCTGCCGGGCAGCTACATCTTCGGGCAGCCCAACAGCGGCCTTTACCCGTATGGCGCCGCGGCGGGCGACCTGTTCATGTACGAGTCCGGCGGTCTGCTGAAGCAGAACATCCTGATGGCCAACTTCAACACCCGGTTCTCGCGCAACATCTCGCTGTTCGGCAACTACCAGTGGAACGACTCGCACGACCTGCCGGGCTCGCCCACCGATCCCTACAACTTTGCGGCGGATTGGGGACGCTCGCCCTTGCAGCGTACCCACCGGTTCCAATTGGTGGGCAGCATCCTGCTGCCGGGCGGCGTCCGGCTCAACCCGTTCGTGACGCTGCAAACCGGTTCTCCTTACGACATCACGCTGGGCCAGGACATCTACGGCAATACGCTGCGCAACGCCCGTCCGCTGTTCGCTTACGCGGGCTGCGCCGACGCGAAGAACACCCCGGTTGGCAATTTCTGTATGACGCCGCAACCCGGCATCACCGATAACCTGGTGCCGCGCGACTACCTCACCGGCGATGGACTGGTTTCCATCAACTTCCGCATCGGCCGTACGTTCGGCTTCGGCTCGCGCCGCGGCGGCAATTCCGGAATGCCCCCTGGGGGCTTCGGCGGACCCGGCGGCGGCGGTCCGCGCGGCGGTGGACCGGGTGGACCCGGCGGCGGCGGCGGCATGCGCATGGGCGGCGGACCGGGAGGTCCCGGCGGACGCGGGGGCCCCTTCGGCGGCGACACCACCGAGCACCGCTTCAACGTCACCTTCTCCCTGATGGTGAACAACATCCTGAACCACGTGAACCCGGCCAACTACGTGGGCACGCTGAACTCGCCTCTCTTCGGCCAGGCCACCGGCGTGAACACCGGCTTCGGCGGCGGCCCGGGCGGCTTCGGCGGCACGGTCGCCAACAACCGGCGCATCGAATTCCAGACGCGCTTCACATTCTGATTTGGGCGTTGCCTTTTACCTCGCGGGCAGACACTCCGGTGTCTGCCCGTTCCTTTTTTGCCGCCATTTTCTTGCGCGCCTCCGCCGCAAACGCTACAATCTCTACTGGGATTCAGGTGATTGAATACTTCAGTTAAAGGTGAATACGCCCTCCAGGCGATTTTCGACCTGGCCACCCAGCGGCCGGGCGAGCCGGTGCGCATCGCCGACATTGCGCGGCGGCAGAGGATTCCGCAGAAATTTCTCGAGCTGATCCTGGCCAGCCTTAAGCAGGCAGGGTTCGTGGAATCGCGCCGCGGCGCCGAAGGCGGCTATCTGCTGGCGCGTTCTCCCGATGCGATCACCGTCGCCGAAGTGATCCGCCACATCGACGGCGCGGCGCACGCCCGCGGACGCAGCCGCCGGAAGCAGGAGACGCCGTTCACGGAAATGTGGTCTCAGGTGGAACAGGCGGTCAGCGTGGTGATCGACAAAACCACCTTCGCCGACCTGCTGAGCCGCTGGCAGGAGAAGCAAACCCGCTACGTCATGAATTGGGAGATCTAGCTTGCGAGTCTACGACGATAATTCCTTCAGCATCGGCCGCACCCCGCTGGTGCGGCTCAATCGGGTAACCGACGGCGCCCATGCCACCATTCTGGCCAAGGTCGAAGGGCGCAATCCCGCTTACAGTGTGAAGTGCCGCATCGGCGCGGCCATGGTCTGGGACGCGGAGAAGCGCGGCATTCTCAAACCGGGCAAGGAACTGATCGAGCCGACCAGCGGGAACACGGGCATCGCGCTGGCGTTCGTGGGCGCCGCCCGCGGGTACCCGGTGCACCTCACCATGCCGGAGACGATGAGCATCGAGCGGCGCAAAGTGCTGAAGGCTCTCGGAGCGAACCTGATCCTGACCGAAGGCAGCCGCGGGATGGCGGGCAGCATCGAGCGCGCCGAAGAGATGGTCGCCAGCGATCCCAAACGTTTCGTCATGCTGCATCAGTTCAAGAACCCGGCCAACCCGGAGATCCACGCGCAGACCACCGGACCGGAGTTGTGGGACGATACCGATGGCACGCTCGACGTACTGGTTTCCGGCGTCGGCACCGGCGGCACGATCACCGGCATTTCGCGCTACCTCAAACACACCCGCGGCAAGCAGATACTTTCCGTGGCGGTCGAACCGACACACAGCCCGGTCATCGCGCAGTACCTCGCGGGACGTCCGCTCACGCCGGGGCCGCACAAGATCCAGGGTATCGGCGCGGGGTTTATTCCAGAGACGCTGGATGTGAAGGTCATCGACCGCGTGGAGGCGGTCACCAACGACGAAGCCATCGAGATGGCGCGCCGTCTGCCGCGCGAAGAGGGCCTGCTGTGCGGCATCTCCTGCGGCGCGGCGGTGGTGGCGGCGGTCCGGTTGGGGAAACTTCCCGAATTCGCCGGCAAGACCATCGTTGCCATCCTGCCCGACGCCGCGGAACGCTACCTCAGCACGGTAATGTTCGAAGGAATGTTTGATGAGTGAGCGAGAGGAGGATAGCGGGCGCGTTTGGGTGATAGGGGTGAGTGCGCCCGCTGTCGTAACGGGGATTTAATAAGAAGACGAGACACCCCGGTAACGACGTTACAGGTTCTTCGAATATTTTTGACCGGATGTTGGGGCCACGTTCCGGTAGCTCTTTTGGGTCATGCACAAGGCTACGCTACTGCTGCTGTTGTCGACTGCACTGCGCGCGCAGGAGCAGCCGCCCGCGCCGCAAACCGCTCCGGCACCCGTGGTCCTCGAGTACGCCGGCAAGCCCTTACAAGTCCCCTTCCTCTGCACCGACGACGACATGCGCATCGCCGGATTGAGTTGCACCGAGGACGACCCCTGCGCCGTCTACCTGGAACTGACCACAGTCGCCTCCACCGGCATCCGCATCTTCGCGGCGGGCAACATCCATACCTCGGCCGCGACCTTGTACAGCATCCTTCTGGGCAGCGACGATAACGGCCACTCGTGGCGCGAATCCTTCGAGCGTCAACGCTCGTCGAGTTTCGATACGATGCAGTTTGCCGGCCCGGAAAACGGATGGGTCAGCGGGCTGGCGATCTCGCCGCTTCCGCAGGATCCCTTTCTGCTCCACACCACCGATGGCGGCAAGACCTGGCGCAAGACGAACATCTTCAGTGAAACCTCGTACGGTTCCATCGTACAGTTCCGCTTCGACGATAAAGCCTCGGGCGAACTGATCGTCGACCAGGGCGCGGGCAGTGCCACCGACCGCTACGAGCGTTTCGAATCCACCGACGGCGGCGATACCTGGAGCGTGAAAGAGAGCAACGTCAAGCCGCTGGCTCTGAAGCCTCCCGCGGCGCCCGTAGCGCCGGAGTGGCGCGTCCGCGCGGACGCCAACTCCCACAGCTACGAGGTCGAACACCGGCAGGGGACCCGCTGGAGCAGCGTGGCCGCGTTCGCCATCCACACCGGCGTGTGCCGCCCGCGGTAACCGCGCACTCAGGCAGGCGCGATGCGGCCGGTACAGGCGCCCAGCGCCAGCCGCGGTAGCCCCTCCCGCTCGCAGAAGCCGCGCAGCGTTACTTCATCGCCGTCTTCGAGGAAGCGGCGCGTTTCTCCGGTGGGCAGCACGACCGGCTCGGCGCCGCGGCGCGTGATCTCCAGCAGACAGCCGCGCGCATCCGGCGACGGACCCGACACCGTGCCGGTAGCCAGCAGGTCGCCCGGACGCAGGTTGCAGCCGTTGGAAGTGTGATGGGCCACCATCTGCGCCGGAGTCCAGTAGAGGTCGCGCAGGTTGCCGCGGCTCAGCCGCAGCGGCGCGAGTCCCTCCGCGCGCATGCGGGACGAGGAAAGTTCCACTTCGAGCGTGAGGTCGATTGCGCGGTCGCCGGGCCACGCCAGGTACGGTAGCGGCGCTGGGTCCCCGGGCGCCCGCGGCGCGAGCGCGACGCGGTACGGCTCCAGCGCGTCGAACGGAACGACCCACGGCGAGATCGAGGTCGCGAAGCTCTTGCCCAGGAACGGGCCCAGCGGCTGATACTCCCACGCCTGTATATCGCGCGCCGACCAGTCGTTCACCAGGCACACGCCGAAGATGCGCTCTTCGGCCGCCTCCACCGGAACGGCTTCGCCGGGCGCATTGCCTTCGCCGATGAGGAAGCCCACCTCGAGTTCGTAATCGAGGGAGCGCGAGGGGCCGAAGCGCGGCGCTGCCGCATCCGGCTCCTTCGCCTGTCCGCACGGCCGCCGGATGGCGGAGCCATCCACTACGATCGACGAGGCGCGTCCGTGATAGCCCACCGGCATCCAGCGGTAGTTCGGCAGCAGCGGGTGGTCAGGGCGGAACAGGCGCCCCACATTGGTGGCGTGGTGGATGCTCGCGTAGAAATCCGTGTAATCGCCGATTTGGGCGGGCAGCACCATCACGGCTTCGCTGCGCGGCGCCAGGAACGCCTCGGCCGGTGATCGCGCCGCGAGCACCCCGGTCAACAGGGCGCGCAGTTCGCGCCAGCGGCGGCGGCCGAGGGACAGGAGCGGATTGAGGCACGGCGCGCGGCAGGCGTCGCGAGTCTCCGGCGGCAGCGCCGCGAGCAGACCCGCGCCCGCCGCACGCCGCAAATCGAAGATGCGATCTTCGAACGCGACTCCGATCGCGGGCGTCCCCTCGCGGCGGAACACGCCGTACGGGAGATTTTCGATGCCGAAGCCGCCGACGTCCACACCGCCGTCACTCATGGCCGCGGAACCTCTTCTTCAACCCCTGCCAGCACTCGAAGTATTCGTGTTGCAGCACGCGCGTCTCCATGGCGTAGCGCGTGGGACGCAGCACCAGCCGCGTTTCGAACATAAACGCGAGGCCGCCGGCAAGGTACTCCGGCTTGGCTTCGGCGGCGATCGCGCGCTCGAACGTCTCCGCGTCCGGACCGTGTCCGGACATGCAGTTGTGCAGGCTCGCGCCGCCCGGCAGGAAGCCCTCGGCTTTGGCGTCGTAAGCGCCGCGAATCAGCCCCATAAATTCGTTCATCAGGTTGCGGTGGAACCACGGCGGGCGGAACGTGTGCTCGGCCACCATCCAGCGCGGCGGGAAAATGGCGAAGTCGCAGTTGGCCGTCCCGGCGATCGCGGTGGGCGAAGTCAGCACCGTGTAAATCGAAGGGTCGGGATGATCGAAGCTTACGGTGTTGATGCAATTGAACCGCGCCAGATCGTACTTGTACGGCGTGTAATTACCGTGCCAGGCGACCACGTCCAGGGGAGAGTGATCGATCTCCGCCTCCCACAGCCGCCCCAGGAACCGCGCCACGATGCGGTAATCGCCGTCGAGGTCTTCGTACGCCGCGACCGGCGCCAGAAAATCGCGCGGGTTCGCCAGACCATTGGCCCCAATGGGACCGAGGTCCGGCAACCGGAAGGGCAGGCCGTAGTTTTCGCACACATATCCGCGGGCGGGACCGTCCGGCAGATCCACCCGGAACTTGATGCCGCGCGGAATCAGGGCGATCTCCCCGGGCGCGGCGTCGAGCACGCCGAGTTCGGTCGCGATGCGGAGCGCACCCTGCTGCGGCACGATGAGGAGTTCGCCATCCGCGGTGTAGAAGTAGCGTCCCTGCATCGGCTGGTTGGCCGCGTATACGTGGATGGCGACGCCGTTCTGCTCCGCGGGGTCGCCGTTGCCCGCGATCGGAATCAGCCCGTCCACGAAATCGGTGGGCGCGGACGGAATCTCGAACGGGCTCCAGCGCAGTTGGTCCGGCGGTGTAGGCACCGCCGTGAACGGTCCGCCGAGCATCAACGTCTGCCGCGCCTCGGCGAACGGCTTGTGCGTCACGCTGGGGCGGATGCGGTAGGTCCAGGTGCGCCGGTTCTGTCCGCGCGGCGCGGTGAACGCGCTGCCGCTGAGTTGTTCCGTGTAGAGCCCCAGCGGCGCCTGCCGCGGCGAATTCTGTCCCACCGGGAGAGCGCCGCGCACGGCTTCCGTGGCAAACTCGTTGCCGAAACCGGATTGATACTCGAGTGTAGACAGCATGGTCTTCTGGCCGAGAGGTTACCACGTCGAAGTGGGGCTTGTCTGTCCCCAATTGGACCACAAGCTTCGGAGTGCACTTCCCCGCCCCACGGGCGATCATGGAGTCATGGACGGGACCGCGGCGTGACTCCGCTCTTCGATCACGAACCCGCTCCGCCGGCGCGCGAGCCGCTGGAAGAGGGCGCGCTGCTGCTGCGCGGTTTCGCCGGCGACGTCGCCGCACTCATCGCGGAGATCGAACGCCTCGGCGCCAACGCGCCGTTCCGCCACATGGTCACGCCCGGCGGGCACAAGATGTCCGTAGCCATGACGAACTGCGGCCGGGTGGGCTGGACATCCAACTCCGCGGGTTACCGCTACGACCCCGTGGATCCCGCGACCGGCCGGCCCTGGCCCGCGATGCCGGCGCCGTTCGTCGATCTCGCCGGCCGCGCCGCCGCCGAAGCCGGCTTCGCAGGCTACGATCCAGACGCCTGCCTGGTGAACCGCTACGTCCCCGGCGCCAAACTCGGGCTGCACCAGGACCGCGACGAGCACGACCCGGTCGCGCCCATCGTGAGCGTCTCCATCGGGCTCACCGCGACGTTTCTCTGGGGCGGGAAGAAGCGCCATCTGCCGGTGCGCCGCTTCCTCGTGGAGAGCGGCGACGTGGTGGTGTGGGGCGGACCCGCGCGCTTCGTCTACCATGGTGTTT
>JBBIQR010000082.1:0-16950 GCA_037442245.1 Candidatus Solibacter sp.
CGCCGGGAGCCGCCGTGGAAGGCCAACTGATCGTGGCACTTGTTGCAGGTGGCGGTGCGCACCACATCGCGCGGCGCCGGGGTGCCGCCCGCGGGAACCCAGGTCAGGGTGTCGTCATCATAATTGGTACCGAGGTCGAACTCGGTCAGGTTGCGGGAACCGAACACGCCCACCCGGTGGGTCGCGGTGCCGTCGTAGTTGCCTACTGCGGGAACCGCCTTCTGCTTGAAGGTGTAGACATATTCGCCGTCGGCCACCTGGCGCACCGAGCCGCCCGAGTCCGTGCCCGCCTGGACCGCCGACACCTTGGTGATCGGACTGGTCTGGGTACGGGTCGTGTAGGCGACGAACTGCGTCTGGCCCTGTGGAATGTAAGCCACCACGTAACTTACCGAGACGGCGCCCGGAGTCGTGACGCCTGCCGGATCCAGCGACAGGCCTTTGGGATCGGTCAGCTTGTAATCGACGCTGATGGTGCCATCCTGCGCGATGCCAGCCGATACGATTTTGATGACGAGGCCCGGCCGGACAAAATTCACCGTCGCCGGCGAGGCGTAATACGCCTTGTCGAAGACGTTGAATTCGGTCTTCTTGGCCGCGCCGGATAGCGCGACACTGGCGGTTACCGCCGCCAGCGCCAGGAAAATGGAACGAATCCGCATAAGTTTCTCCCCAAATAATGCACAACGAACCTTCCGTACCGTGCACATGCCGCGCCAAACCGCCGAGGGTCTATAACGGACCGGAAACTCTTTTATTTTCACTGTGTTGATTTTTTCAGCATACACCTGGGGCGGTTATCTACAACCTCGGAATGGGTGAAAAGGCGGATACTTGTGGGTGAAAACTCGCTGTTCTCGCGTTTCCGAAGGGATAAGCACGTTCAATTGTTCAGGTTGCGGACCAAACAGCTCTCTTTACTCTTTAGTCGCCATGGTACCGAGGGTTCGCGGGGCTCCAGCCTGGGAGGCCGGTGGGGAGCATGGGGACGCGTCCCCGGTACCGGCGCGGTTTTTTGGGGGGGGCGGAGATTGATGCACCGGGGAGTTGTCGACAAATATAATATTAATAAGGAGTTATTTAGATTGAGCGGCGGTATCCCGCCCAGCCTTGTGGAGGGCGGACGCGGGTGGGCGGAAGCATAGAACTAAAATACTGGATGTACTGAATTTATCTTTCGGATAGTTTTAAGGTTGATTTCCCAGTACCTAGTATGTATCCTGACATAGCGGTAGGGAAATTCCGTAGATCACCAGGATAAAGTTGATGACGCTCACGAACCTTCTCCCGATGCCAGCCCTCGCCCAGCGCGCCAGCACCCGTGGTTCCGACGAAATCCGACGGCGCGCCTTAGAACGTCTGTATGAGCGCAAGGCAGCCGTCGACGAGTTGATCGAGTCCCTGGAGAACTATCAGCGTTTTCAGGCGGGCCGAAGCGCGGTGTGCGTGCCTTTCAGCGCGTCACCGACGTGCTCGTAAGGTTGCGCTCGATGGCGAATTTCACCAACCCCACCAGGTCGTGCACATTCAGTTTGCGCATCAGGCTGGCGCGGTAGGTATCGACGGTTTTGGGGCTGATCTCGAGCAGGTCGGCGATATCCTTGGCGCGCAGGCCGTTGACCAGGTAAGAGAAGACCTCCATTTCGCGCGGGCTGAGCGTGCCCAGCGGATCCTCCGGCCGGCTCCTGCCGCCTTGCGTGAAGAGTCCGGCGCCCTTGAGCAGCGGGGACACGTAGACGCCGCCGTCGCGCACGAAGTTGATGGCGTCGAGCAGGTGACGCCCCGGTCCATCCTTTAAGAGATACCCGTCGGCGCCGGCGCGCAAGGCTTCCATCACGGTATTTTCTTCGCGGCTGATGGAGAGGATCAGGAGTTTGGCCCGGCAACCAGCGGCGCGCAGTTTGCGGATGGCCTCGACGCCGGTCATGCTGGGCATGTGGAGATCGAGGATGGCGAAGTCGGGCTTGAGTTGTTCGATCATCTCGACCGCGGGGGGCCCGTCGGAGACCTGCCCGAGGATGCGCATCCCGTTGGCCGCGCACAGCGCGGCGATCCCCTCGCGCACGATATTGTGGTCGTCGGCCAGCACCACGCTGATTTGTTCGCTGTCCTGCATCCTTCTCCCTTGCTCGCGCTCCGCGCGTGGGCTAATCGCCCAACGAAAACGGCACTGAGATTACCAGTGTAGTGCCAAGCGGTCCGCTTTCCATATGGAAATTTCCCCGGCAATCGGCGGTCTGTTCGCGAATCGAGCGGAGACCGATGCCGGCGCCGGCGCGGGGCGCGGCGGCGCGCAGTCCTTCTATGTCGAAGCCGACGCCGTTGTCCCGGACCGAGAGGACGAGGTTGTCGCCATCAGCGCGCAACCCGGCTTCGACGGTGGTCGCCTGGGCGTGGCGGATGATATTGGAGAGCGCCTCCTGGAGGGTGCGGTAGATGAGCGCCTTGATTTCGGGATCGGGCTGGCGGGGCAATTCGGCCACTTGCAGTTGGCCGGCGTAGCGCTCCCCGATGCCGCTGGTGCGCCACAACTGGCGGACGGCTTCTTCCAGAGTGAGCCGCTGCCACTCGGGCGGGTGCAGGCGTTGAGAAACGGTCCGCACCTGGTCCAGGGCGTCGGCGGCGAGCCGCGAGATATTCTCCAGAGCCTGGCGCACTTTGGGCGGGGGCAGCGGCATCTCGGCGGCGATCAATTCCAGTTGCACCCGGATGGCTGCGAGCGACTGGCCGACGCCGGTATGCAGTTCGCGTCCCAGGCGCTGCCGTTCCTGTTCTAACTGGCGGATGACCTTGTGTCCGGCAGTGGCGCCGCGGTAGTGGCGGACCTGTTCGGAGAGATGCCGTTCGCCTTCGACGAGGCGGAAGTAATCGCGCAGGAGCCGGCCTTCGAGGCGCAGGAATTCGATCAGCAGGCGGTCCGGCAGTTGGGGGGGCCGCGCTCCGACCAGGACGGTGTGAGGCGTTTCCCACACCCGCCAGAAGTGCCAGGAAAAGACGCGGAAGCGCACGGCGCCGGGGCCCTCGCCGGGGCGCGGCGAGAGCGTGAGGTCGCTCAAATGGGCGATTCCACCGACGGTCTCGCGCGCCCGCTCGCTCATCCAGAGGATCCGGCCGCTGGAGTCACACTCCAGCAGCAGGGGGTATGCGAGAGATTCCTTAGGTGGAAATCCGGGTTGGGAACCCTGATTCAAACCGGAAGTCTCCTGATTTTCGCAGATCTTTCCTTTGCAGAATGACAGTCCCCAAGCGTATGCTGCAATCCGGGTACGTACCTGGTACTTCCCTAACTAAACGCAGGACTTGCGGATGCTTCACGGAAAGCGCTATAAGGGAATCACCGATGTCGCGAGTTCTTACTTACGTCCCGCGGGTCGCGATCTTTCTCGCCGGCGCCGCCGCGGCCGCTCTAACGATTCCCCGGCGCGAGCGCGTGGGCATGGATCCGGCGGCTCTGGATGATCTGAAGAAGTCTCTGGCGGGGCTGGACACCCGCATGCAAGCGCGCGATGCCGCCGACGACACGCGTTTCGCGCAGATCGAGACCCGGCTGGAAGAGCACGCGACGAAGCTTGCGGAGATACCGTCCACGGCGCAGATTGTGGCGGCGATGGAGCAGCTCCTGTCGAAGACGATGTCGTCGCTCGACGAGCGGCTTTCCACGCAGGCGCGATCCATCGACGTACTAAAGACGACGGTATCGCAGACGGACAGCCTGCTGGAGCGTGTGCTGGAATCGCTCGACACGCTGCAAAGCTACACCGAGCCGGCCGACCTGGCCGGGGACCCGATTCTCAGCCGCCCGCCGGTCTGAGTTCCGCTTCACGCCTCTGTTCCCCGCCCTCCTACGGAACTTACCCGACGGTTTTGCGCCAGCCTCCAAATTGCCGGATTTCGCTGATATGAACCGCGATTGAAAAGCACTATGCTCAGGATAGAGACGCCATGGACCTGGTCAAGGTACTGGAGCAATTGCGGAGAGAGCTCGACCACCTGAACGCGGCCATCTTCAGCTTAGAGCGGCTGCAGGCCAGTGAAGTGCGTCGCGGGCGGCCTCCACGGGCGCTGGCTGAACTGCGGCGCGCCAAGGCGGGGAGCGCGGATTCCTCCCAGGAGTCCCCGGTCTCCGGACGTGACAAAGGCGACTCCTGACAGGTCTTCACCGGGCGTGTTTCGGGAGTACAGCGGTTGAAAGCAAAACAACTTCTCCTCCTCCAACGCGGAAAGCGCTACATCACCCGTTCGGCCACGATCCCCAGCACCGCGGCCATCGCGCATAGCAGCGCAAACCAGTCGCCCCACCGGGTATACAAAGTCATCCCGCTCTCCCAGTTGAACCCGGTGTACGACGTGGCCTCCGTGTACAGTGGCAGCGTGCCGCGCAGCCGCCCCGCCGGATCGATGGTCGCGGTGATGCCGTCGTTGGTCGAGCGCAGGATCCAGCGGCGGTTCTCCGCCGCCCGCATCCGTACCATGCTCAGGTGCTGCCGGCGCGCCGCGCTGCGCCCGAACCAGCCGTCGTTGGAGATGTTCACCAGCACCTCCGCGCCCTCCGCCGCGAACCTCCGCACAAAGTTCGGGAACACGCTCTCGTAACAGATGAACGTGCCCAGCTTATGCGCGCCAACCGGCGACACCACGACGCGCTTCCCCGCGACGAAGTCGCCTACCTCGGTCGAAATCTTGTTGGCGAAGCCGAACGGCCACGGCACGAACTCCCCGAACGGCACCAGGTTCACTTTGTCGTACCGGCTCACCGCGCCGCCTTCCGGCGCGACCAGCACCGCCGAGTTCGTGGGACCGCCGCCCGGCGCGCGCGCCACGATGCCCGCCAGGATGTACGCGTGAGTATGCCGCGCGAGGCTGTCCACCATGTGCTGGAAGGGCGGGTCGTCGAAGTAGTAGAACGGAGCGGGCACCTCCGGCCAGACGATCAGGGAAGGCGGCTGCGCCGTCTCGCCCAGCGCGCCGCGCAGCGAAAGCAGCGCCTGCTCCTGCTTCATCTGCTCGATGCGCTCCGCGGTCCACTCCTCGGTCTCGGAGATGTTGGGCTGCGTCAGCAGCGCCGTGTCCCCGCCGCGCTCCGGGCCGGGCATCCCCGGCAGCAGCGGCAGCAGCAGCAGGGGAGCCAGCCACAGCAGCTCCGCCCGGCTCCGCCGCAACAGCGCCACCGCGATCGCCGCCGCCATCAGGGCGAACACGAACGAGATCCCGTACACGCCCGTGTACGGCGCCAGGCGCAGCGGAAGCTCCATATCGATGCCCGCGTTCCCCAGCGCCAGCCAGGCGAACCCCAGAGGACCGTGGGTCACCTCCACCGCGACCCACAGCGCCGCCACCCCCGGCGCGGCCCAGCGGCGCCGCATCAGCATCCCGGCGAATACCGCGAACACCGCCATGTGCAGTGCCTTGGCGAGCGCGAACAGCGTAAACACCGCCCATCCCGCGAGGTCCCCCAGCCCGCCGTGGAACGAGAGCACGAACTGTATCCAGTAACAGACCCCGAACCAATACACGACGCCCGCGCCCCATCCCAGCAGGAACCGCCGTTTCCAGGCGCTCTCGCGCGCCGCGGCGATCAGCAGCGGTGCGAGCGCGAACGGCGCCAGCCAGGTAAAAGAAAAGCGGGGAAACGCGAGGACGAGCAGCGCCGCCGTGGTCAGCGCCAGAATCCCGTTCAACACTGCCGGCTGGCTTCCTCGCGGACCATGTCCGCCATGTACGAACTGCGCACCAGCGGGCCGCTGAACACCATCCGGAAGCCCAGCGCGAGCCCGTATTCGCGGTACGCATCGAACTGCCGCGGCTCGACGTACTCCTCGACCGCGAGATTGCGGCGCGCGGGTTGCAGATACTGCCCGATCGTGACCACGTCCGCCCCCGCGGCGCGCAGGTCTTCGAGCAGGCCGCGGACTTCCGCTTCCGTTTCGCCCAGCCCGACCATGAATCCGGACTTGGTCAGCACGTCCGCCCCGGCGCTGCGGCGCGCGAAGGCGAGCACCCCGAGCGACTGCCGGTAATCCGCCTGCGGCCGCACCCGGCTGTAGAGGCGGGGGACCGTCTCCATGTTGTGATTGAACACGTGCGGACCGGCGCCGATCACCCGCGCCACAGCCTCGAGGTCGCCGCAGAAATCCGGCGTCAGCACCTCGACCCGCGCCTCCGGCAGCGCCCGCCGCACTTCCCGCACGGTCTCCGCGAAATGGCACGATCCGCCGTCTTCGAGGTCGTCGCGGTTGACGCTGGTGATGACCACGTAGCGAAGCTGCATCTCCCGCGCCATCCGCGCCACGTTGACCGGCTCGCCGGGATCGAGCCGCGTCTCGTGCTTCCGCGGATTGAGCTTCTGCACGCTACAGAACCCGCAACCGCGCGTGCACCGCTCC
The DNA here is from genome assembly GCA_037442245.1 of Candidatus Solibacter sp. Lineage (GTDB taxonomy): Bacteria > Acidobacteriota > Terriglobia > Bryobacterales > Bryobacteraceae > Solibacter. The sequence continues at coordinate 6,384 of JBBIQR010000082.1, forward strand.
CCCAGGATCATGAACGTCGCCGCGCCGCGGTGGAAGCACTCGTGGATGTTCGGGCAGCGCGCTTCCTCGCACACCGTGTGTAGATTGAGTCCGCGCAGCCCGCGCTTGAGCCGGTTCAGGGATTCGAAATGCGTCCGGCTCTTGCGCGCCCACTCGGGCAGCCGCGGACCCCGCGCAGCAGGGCGCTCGCCGCCGATCTGCACCAGCGCGCCGCTCACGGTTTGTACCGCAAGGGGTGCATCCCAGCGCCTTCCAGATCGCCCTTGGCTTTGCCCAGGCTCTGCGTATCCGCGTACGGACCCACCAGGACCCGGATCAGCCCCTTGGAGCCGGGCGTGAGGTACACCGAGAATCCATGATCTTTGAGCGTCGTGCGCAGCATCTCCGCCTGCTGCTGCGCCACCGCCATCACCTGCCAGTAATTCCCCGCCGGCAGATCGCCGGCAGCTACCGGACCGCTCGGGGCCGGCGCGTCCTCCTTTTTCGCCGGAGGGGTTTGCGCGGCGGGAGCCTGCGCCGGAGCGTCGGCGGCCGGAGCCGCACCCTGCGCCGCGTGCGTGGTGGGCTCGGGCGAACTTTCCGCCGGCGCCGCCGTGTTGTCCGGAGCCGGCGCCGGAGGTGGCGCGGCCGGGGCGGGCGCCGGAGCCAGCGGCTGCGGGCGGGAATCGCCCGCGCCCGACGGCTGCGATGCCGCGGCGGTCTCCGCCGTGGCCTTGCCCGATCGCGGTGCGTTCTGCCCGACCACGTATCCCATGGCAAACGCCACCGCGCACAACAGCACCACGATGAAAAACGCGCTCAGCAACTGCCGGTCGCCTACCACCAGTTCAAATTCGCCGGTTTCGTTATTTCGCATGTTCTATGGATTTCCCGCCTTCGGCGCGACGTGCTCCGCCACCGCCTGCAGAGTGCGCCCCAACCCCGCCATTATATCGACAGGCAGCGGGAATACGATCGTCGTGTTCCGCTCCGAGCCGATTTCCACCAGGGTCTGCAGGTACCGCAACTGAATCGCCACCGGCTCCTTCTGAATGATCGCCGCGGCCATGCTCAGCTTCTCCGCCGCGGTGTACTCGCCCTCGGCGTGGATGATCTTCGCGCGCCGCTCCCTTTCGGCTTCCGCCTGCCGCGCGATGGCCCGGATCATCTGCTCGGCCAGGTCCACCTGCTTGACCTCCACCATCGTCACCTTCACGCCCCACGCCGCTGTGTGCGTGTCCAGGATGGATTGGAGCCTCACGTTCAGCTTCTCCCGCTGGCTGAGCAACTCATCCAACTCGACCTCGCCCAGCACGCTGCGCAGCGTGGTCTGCGCCAGTTGCGACGTCGCGTACAGGAAGTTCGATACCTCGATCACCGCCGGCTTCGGGTCCAGCACCCGGAAGTAAACCACGGCGTTGACTTTCACGGTCACGTTGTCGCGCGTCACCACGTCCTGCGGCGGCACCTCCAGGGTGTCCACCCGCAGCGACACCCGCACCATCCGGTCGAACGGGGCGAAGACGAAGATCAGCCCCGGCCCTTTCGGCGACACCAGTACGCGTCCCAGCCGGAAAATCACGCCGCGCTCGTACTCGCGCAGAATCTTGATCGAGCTCAACAGCCAGATCCCGACGATCAGAATGAAAATCAGCCCCACCGGTCCCAAGTCGCTCATCGCTTATCTCCTGTGATTGGTTCCACCGTCAGCTTCAACCGGTCGATCGCCAAAACTTTCACCGCCGCGCCGGCGGCCACCGGCCGCACCGCCTCCGCGTCCCACACTTCGCCGTGCACGAACACCTTCCCGGACGGCTCGAGCGCGGTTGCCGCCGTACCGGTCAGGCCGATCATCCCTTCGGAGCCGGTCTGCACCTTGCTGCGCCGCGCCCGCACCGCGATCGTCAGCAGAAACACCGTGATCGCCGAAAACGGCAGCGCCAGCGCGATCGCCGTGCTCCAGCGTACGCGCATCTCCGGCACTGGACTCGCCACCAGCAGCACCGCCCCCAGCACCATCGCCACTGCCCCGCCGGCGCCCAGGATGCCGTGGGAGGCGATCTTCACCTCCAGGGCGAAGAGCGCGAACGCCAGCAGCAACAGCGCCGCGCCCAGCCAGTTGATCGGCAGCAGGGAGAGCGCCGCCAGCCCGAGCAGCACCAGGATCGCCCCGATTACGCCCGGCGCGATCAGCCCCGGCGAAGAGAACTCGACGTAGATCCCCAGCGCCCCGAGCACCAGCAGCACCAGCGCGATATTCGGGTCCGCGATCGCCGCCATGATCCGTTCCCGCGCCGAGGGCTGGTACTCGACGATTTCCGCGCCGTCCAGGTGCAGCGTCACGCTCCCGCCCCCGGGACGCGCCACCGTCCGCCCCTCCAGCGCCGCCAGCAGGCTCCGGTCGCCGGGCGCGATCAGGTCGATCAGTTTCTCGTCCATCGCCTCGCGCTCGGTAAACGACTTACTCTCCAGTACCGCAGTTTGCGCCAGCGCCGCATTGCGTCCGCGCCGCGCCGTGATGCTGCGCAGGTAGGCGGCGGCGTCGTTCTCCACCTTCTGCTTCATCACCGGGTCCATCTCGCCGCCCATCAGTACCGGATGCGCCGCGCCGGTCGCCGTGCCCGGCGCCATCGCCGCCACGTCGCCGGCTTCCAGCAGAAAGAAACCCGCCGACGCCGCGCGCGCTCCGCCCGGCGCCACGAACGTCACCACCGGCACGGGCGAGGCGATCATTTTCTCGATCGTCGCGCGCATCGCGTCCATCAAGCCGCCCGGCGTGTTGAGCCGCACCAGCACCAGCGAGGCGTTCTCCTGCCGCGCCTGTGCGATTGCGTGGCTGACGATCTCGACGGTGATGGGATGCACCATCCCCTCCACGTTCACCGCCATCACCCGCGGTGCCGCGGATGCGGACTGCGCCCAAAGCGCAAACGCCAGAGTAAGAAGCGCGCGCATCGTGACCTGCCTCAAGTATACGTCGATACAGACGATGGAGTCCGATTCTTCCGCAACCCGATTTCGGCATCCGGCGGGGAATCTTCCGGAGCCGGAAAAGTGTGTCCTCTAATCCCCTCGATAGAAACTTTTCATGCCGTTGTATTGGTGAATCGAGTAAAATAAAGAGAAGTAATCTTACATCCAGAAAGTTTCCATTCCAATGGCAAGAAAGCGTGTTTCCGAGAACCCACTCGTCGTGTCACCGGCCGCTGCCGCTCCCGCGCCGGCGCGCCGTAAACCTTCCACTGTCCGCAAGCCGCGTCGCGCCGCGGAAACGTCCGGCGCCCCGGTCTACACCGCCGCTCCCGTGGAATCCGTAGTGGAGACCGCAGAGCCCGCTCCAGCCGTTGCCGCGCCCTCGCGCGAAGACATCGCCCGCATCGCTTACTCCCTCTGGGAAGCCCGCGGTTACCAGGGCGGTTCTCCGGAAGAAGACTGGCTCCGCGCCGAGCAGTTGCTCGCCGCCCCGTCCGCCGAGTAACTCCTAGCGGTACTTTCTGAGCACGGCCAGCAACCGGCCTTGTATCTGTACATCCCTCGCGGGTACCACGATCGGCTTCAGTGCCGGGTTAGAGGGCTGGAGCCTCACCATATCGCCCGGCTCACGGTAAAACCGCTTCAGCGTGGTCTCGTTGCCGGCGACCAGCGCCACCACGATATCGCCGTCGCGCGCCTGCCCGGCTTTCTCCAGCAGGATCCGGTCGCCATCGCAGATGTGGTCGTCGATCATCGAGTTTCCGCGCACTTCCAGCGCGAACGTCTCGCCGCTTCCGACGAAATCGGCGAAGCTGAGCGTCTCGCTCTGCTCCACCGCCTCCACCGGAGCGCCGGCGGCGATCCGCCCCAGCAGCGGGATCTCGCCCGGCACCGGCTTCGTGCGCCGCTGTTCCTGGATATACCGCGGCGCTAACTCGAGCGACCGGCTCTGGTTGAACCCGCGCTTCAGGTAACTCTTCGTTTCCAGAACCGTGATGTGCTTGTGTACCGTCGCCAGCGATGCCAGGTTCAGTCCCCGTGCGATCTCTTCATAGCTCGGGCAGTAACCGTTCTCGTCCACAAAGCCGGCGATGAAATCCAGAACTTCTTTTTGCCTCTTGGTCAGGGCCATGTTCAGGATACCTTGCTTCTATTCTGGGCGAATAAAACACGAAAATCAAGAGGGAAAATTTCCGCCCTATCTGCGGTACCGTCCCATATACACAGCCTCCCCCGCCACCTTTCCTGAAATCGCCCGGTCGAACTCCGCCCGCGTGGCCCCCTCCGCAATCCCCAATTTCTCCACCCGCATGGCCATCAGCCGGAAGTAATACCGGTGCGGATCGCCCGGCGGCGGACACGGTCCTCCATAGCCCGCACGCCCGAAATCGTTCCGGCCCGCAAGCCCCACCTTCGTGACTCCCTGGGCCAGCGTGCGTACCGCCCGCGGAATGTCGTACAGCATCCAGTGCGTCCATACGCCTCGCGGCGCATCCGGATCCTCTACCAGCAGGGCGAAGCTCCGGGTCTCCTGCGGTTCCCCGCTCCACTCGATCGAGGGCGATACGTCCGCCCCTTCGCACGTGTGCAGACGCGGAATCCATCCGCCCTCCGCAAATGCGCTCGAAAACACCTGAAACACTGCTACCTCCGCTCCGTGACCTTCAACGTAACTTCCGTCGCCTCGCCCGCCCGCACCGTCACCCTTGCCGCCTGATTCACCCACATCCCGGCAAACGATCCCATCTCCAGCATCCCCACGCCCCGGTCGAACGCCCACGCGTAGTAATCTCCCGGACGCACCGCGGCGATCTCGTACCGTCCGTCCGGCGCGCACGCCTGCTGCCGGATGAACTCGGCGTACTGAAGCGCGGGATCGCGCGGCGCCAGCACAACTGTGGCCCCGCCGCAATCCTCCACCACGCCGCGCACCGTCCCGCCGTCCGCACGATACGTGATCGTCACCGGCAGCGTTCCCGGCACGATCTCCACCCACTGCCCGGTCACGTCGCGCCCGTTCATCCCGACCGACGCGAGGTAGTACGGCGCACCGGGCGATATGGGCTGGAACCGGTACACGCCCTGCGGCAACTTCCCGATGCGGAACGCGCCGTCCTCCTGGACACCCGCGAACGGGACGTTGCCCCCACCCTCCTTCGGCGCCAGCATCACGCCCACCCGTCTCTTCTCCGGCGGCAGGAGCACCACGCTCCCGGTCAGCGCAAAGGGTGCCGCGAAACGCAATTCCAGGCGGTCGATGTCCCGGTCGCCCACGTCCTCCAGGACCGCCGTGTAGCAATCCTCGCCTTCCGCTTTCCCTGTCGCGCTGAGCCGCCAGCCGCCTTCCGGCAGGCCAAACTCGAAAGCCCCGTCTTTCGCCGTGCGCGCCGCCACCTCGAATTCCCTGGCTTGCAGTTCGTCGACCGGGACGGCCTTCACCGTCACCCCCTCCATGCCTTCCCCTGCCGGCGAGAACACGCGTCCGCTCACGCGCCGCGCCGGCGCCGCCCGGACCGAGATGTCCTGCGCCGGCAGGTCCACCCCGGCTGTCACCACCACCTTCGCCGCGCCGTCCGGACCGGGCGAATCCGGATACCACGTGCGCGCCCACCCGAGTTTGCGCCCGTCGCGCTCTTCCGGTGGCGCCGCGCCCTGGTTCGGCCGCGCGCTCAACATGTAGGCGCCCGCCTCCACTCCGCGAAACTCAAACTCGCCGTTCTTGCCGCTCACCCGGATATCGCCCGCCAGGTTGCCCGGCGCCAGCAGGAGCACGACCGCGCCGGGGATGCCCCGCCCATCGCCGGTTACACGCCCGGATACTCTCGCCAGCCGCACCATCCGCGCATCAATCCGCACCGGCATCGATCCCGCCGCCACGTGGACCGTGCGCTCCGCCGTGCGCCGCCCGGCAGGCCGGTAGTCTTCCAGCGTCAGGTCCAGGATGTAGTCGCCGTCGGCCACGGCGTCCAGGTGAAACACTCCGGCGGTATTCGTAAATGTCTGCCGCACCGAGCTATCCTTCTGCTCCAGGTCCACCTTTACGCCGGCCAGCGGCCTGCCGTCGCCCGCAGCCGTCACGGTGCCTTCCACCACCTGCGCGGCCAACGCGCGCGACACCAATAACAGCAGAGCGATCCTCATCCCAGCGTCTTCAGGCGGAAGTTCCGGTACTCCACTTTCATCGGCGGACCCACGTGTACCTGCACACCGATCAGCCCTTCCATGGTCCGCCCCTCCGCATCGTCGTCAATCGTCATGCTCATCAGGTGCCCATTCAGGAAATGCATCAACACGTTGCCGCGCGCAACGATGTGCACCGAGTTAAAGTCCGTGGTGATGAACCCGGCCAGTTCCCGGGCATCCCCCACGCTGGCGATCGCGACCGGCTTCTGCGTGCCGAGCACGTGCGTTACCTGCCCGCGCAGCGCCAGGAACAGCCGGCCCTTCTCCTCGTAATTCTGCCCGGTGTAGTTGTTGCGCCCGTCGATATCGAACTGGTACCCGCGCATCGCGAAGCGGTTCGCAGGGGTGACGCGGTCCGGCACGACGGCGCTGCGATAGTTGATCCCGCTGTTGCCGAGCGGCGTAATCCGGAAGTCCGCCTTGAGCTCGAAATCCTTCGGCGCGCCCCCGCGCCAGATGATGAATGTGTTGCTCTTGACGATGGTCTCCGGCGTGATCTCGCCCGTGAGACACCCGTCCGCCACGCGCCAGTACTTGGGATCGCCTTCCCATCCGTCGAGCGTCCTGCCGTCGAAAATCGGACGGAACCCCGGTTCGTCCCCGGCCGCCGCCTCGGGCCGGTCGCTCTGCCTGGGCACGTAGCGTTCCTGGGCCGCCGCCAGCGTGCCGATCACCCCCGCAAGAAACGCTCTCCGTCCGGTTGTGTGCATCTGGTCTCCTGGGAGAAAGTGTACCCCCGGGTCACGCGCGGCGTCAGTTCTCGCCTGGCTTTTCCGCTTTCCCGATGACGAGCGTATCGATGGGCCCCTTTGCCGCCTGCAGTTTGAGTCCGAGTTGCTCCTGGAGCGCCGTGAAGATCGATGGTCCGGCATCCAGGTGGCTTTCGATGGCGAAGTCGATCTGGAAATCGTACTCGCCCGCGATCCCCGTGCGGTCGAAGACCGGCCGCTGGACCCACCCCTTCAGTTCATCGGCGAGCAGCGCCATGGAAGTCTTCCGGCCATCCAGGGTGTAGCTGACGCCAGGCAACTCCAGCGGCGTGTTGCGAATGGTGCGGAGGTACGAACGCTCGGCCGCGGACAACTGAAGCTTCGGCCCGCCCACCCCGACCACCAGTTCGAATACGTTCCCCTCGCGCATCTCGCGCCGCGCCTGGAGCCGGAAGCGCTCTATCAGGAGGGTCCGCAGCATGGCCATCATCTCCGGGCGGCCCGGCTCCCCAGCGGCCTTTGCCTCGATGTTGAAACGGGCGTTATCCATCCAGCCGGGTCCGCCCGACACCTGGTAATACTTGACCTGATATGCCGGCCGCGGCCAACAATCCGGCCAGGCAACTCCAACTCAACTTCACAGTCCCGATTCTACGCCAATGCCGCCCGGCCCCGTACCGTTACCGTCTTCCGGGAGCGGCGGTCCTTTCCATAGCGTTCCTCGCTGCCGATTCCGCGCGTGCCCGGCTAAAATCGCCCGCGCTCATTCGACCGGGCCGGTTCATTCTAATATTTGAGTTTTTTAAACTGCCACTTTAGATTTCTCAAATCAAGCGGTTCCATAAAGGCTTGAGTTTTTTAAACCGCTGGCTTATTATTCTCATATGCGGTTTGTTTCCCGCGTAGCTGGAATCACGCTCTCCGATGCCGCCCGCGCTTTCCCCGCGCTGGTGCTCACCGGTCCACGCCGCTCGGGAAAAACTACCCTCCTCCGCCATTTTCAACCCTCCGCGCGGTTTCTCCTTCTCGAGGATCCGGCCCTCCAACTGCGTGCCCGCTCCGACCCGTCGGCGCTGCTCGACGATTTCCCCCCGCCCGTCATCTTCGACGAGATCCAGAACGTCCCCGAGCTCTTCAACCACGTTCGCGCCCGCATCGACACGCACCCGCGCCGCATGGGCCAGTGGTTCTTCACCGGCTCCCAGGAGGCGCCCCTCATGCGGGGCGTGAGCGAGTCCATGGCCGGACGCGCCGCCGTCCTGCAACTTCTTCCCTTCAGCCTCGCCGAGACTCCGCGGGTGAGCCTGCTCCACGGCGGCTTTCCCGAGGTGCTGGCCCATCCGAAGACCCGCGACCTCTGGTTCGCCTCCTACATCCAGACCTATCTCGAGCGCGATGTCCGCTCGGTCGCCGGCATCCGCGACCTGGCTCTCTTCCGCCGCTTCCTGGCGCTGGTCGCCTCGCGCCATGGGCAGGTCGTGAACCGCACGGATCTCGCCGCGCCGCTCGGCGTCAGCGTCCCCACCGTCAACGACTGGATCCACATCCTCGAGATCACCGGGCAGATTCTGCTCGTGCCGCCGTACTTCGAGAATTTCGGCAAGCGCCTCACCAAATCGCCCAAGCTCTACCTGTGCGATTCGGGTCTGGCCTGCCACCTGCTCGGCATCCGGTCCGCCGCGGAGTTGGAGCGCTCTCCCTTCCTGGGCGCGATCTTCGAGGGCTTCATCGCCGGAGAGATCGTCAAAAGCCAGATCAACCGCGGCGCCCGCAAGGAGCTCTACCACTTCCGCGACCAGCAGGGCCTGGAGGTCGATTTCCTCTTCCCCGACCGCCGCGGCAAACTCACGCTGGTCGAGTGCAAAGCCTCGAAAACCGTTTATCCGAAAATGGCCGCGCCCCTCAACTCGCTGCGCCGCGCCGCGCCGGATGCCCGTTGCGTGGTGGTCCACCGCCGCCCCCGCTCCGGAACCGTCACGCGCGCCATCGCCCCGGGAGTCGAGGCGCTCGACGAGCAGCAGTTCATCGCCGCCCTCAACGTGGTATCCGTGAAACAATCGCGCTCATGAAGGCACTCGTCAAATTCGCCCCCGGCCCCGGCAATCTCGACATCCTCGATGTCGACGAGCCTATCTGCGGCCCGCGCCAGGTCAAGGTCGAAATCGCTTTCTGCGGCGTCTGCGGCACGGACCTGCACGTGATGCACGATACTTTCCGCAACTACCCGCCGGTCATCCTCGGCCACGAGTTCTCCGGGACGGTCGTCGAGACGGGCCGTGAAGTCACCGGCGTCTCTCCCGGCGCGCGCGTCACCGTGCTCGGCGCCACCGCGGTCACCTGCGGCACGTGCCGCTACTGCCGGGAAGGCCGCTTCATCTTCTGTCCCGATCGCCGCGGCATGGGGCACGGCGTGAACGGCGCGTTTGCGCGCTACGTGGTGGCGCGCCCGGACCAGCTTTACCGGATTCCCGATCACTTCACCCTCGAAGAAGCCGCCCTCAGCGAGCCTTTCGCCGCCGCGGTGCAGGCGGTCACCGAGGTCACGAGCGTCCGCCCCGGCGACACCGCCCTCATCTCCGGACCCGGCCCGATGGGGCTGCTCTGCCTCAAACTCCTCGCCGCCGAAGGCGTCCGCACGATCGTCGCCGGCGCCGCGGGCGACGATCTGCGGCTCGAGGCCGCCGGCCGCTTCGGCGCCGCCGCCGCCATCGATACTTCGCATCAGGATCTCGCGCAGGCCGTCCGCGAACTCACCGGCGGCGCGGGCGTGGACGTCGCGCTCGAATGCTCCGGACATCCGGCCAGCGTCCGGGGATGCCTGGATGCCCTCCGCCCCATGGGCCGCTACACGCAGGTCGCCATCTGCGGACGCGACATCGAGTTTCCCATCGACCGCATCTTCTATAAGCAGCTCGCGGTCACCGGCTCGATCTGCTACACCGCCCGCACCTGGGAGCGGATGATCGAAATCTACCGTCAGGGCCGGGTGCGGCTGCACGATCTGGTGTCCGTGAAACTCCCCATTGCCGAATGGCGCGCCGCCTTCGACCTGTGCGCGGACCGCAAAGCCCTCAAAGTCCTGATGCACCCCTGAGCGCCCACTCCCGCTCGAACTCCTCGCGGGCGGCGAACGATTTCATCGTGCCCGCCGCGGTCGTCGAAAGCGCCGCGTACAGGTTCGCGCGCCGCACGGCATCGGCTTCGGCGCGCCCCTCCGCCAGAAACACCGCCAGGCTGCCGATGAAGGCGTCGCCCGCGCCGGTCGTATCCACCGCGTTCACGGCGAAGGGCGCCACCATCCGCATCCCCTCCGCGTCCGCCAGCAGCGCGCCGTTCCCGCCCAGCGTCACGATCACGCGCCGCACCCCGCCCTCGATCAGCGCTCGCGCCGCAGCCCGCACATCGGCCGTCCCGGTCATCGCCTCGGCCTCGGTTTCGTTTGGGATCACGTAGTCCGCCGCCGCGATACGCGCCAGGTCCAGCGCCTGTCCCGGCGCCGGATTCAGTATCGTCCGCACACCGTGGCGGCGCGCGAACCCGATCGTGTAGTACACCGTCTCGAGCGGAATCTCCAGTTGCAGGACGACGTAATCCGCGCCGCGGATCGCCTCTCCGGCGGCCTCCACGTCCTCCGGCGTGAGCCGGTCGTTGGCGCCCTTCACCACCCAGATCCGGTTCTGGCCGGAGGGCTCGACGAAGATGGGCGCCACCCCGCTCGATAC
>JBBIQR010000083.1:0-16935 GCA_037442245.1 Candidatus Solibacter sp.
GATCTCCAGCAGTTCCTGCTTCTCCTCGATCGTGAGCTGCAGGTTGGCGCCAACGGTATCGGCCAGCTTCCCCGGCTCATCCACCCGGATGGCCGCGATCATGCTCTCGTAGTTCAGGTTCTGGCTGAGCTTCACGTACTGCTCGAACAGCCCCGTCACCCGGCTGATCAGCGCTTCCAGTTGCGCCCCCTGCTCCACCCGGAAGTTCGCCGTGCGCACGATGGCGCGGAAGAAGCCCTCTTCGTCCGCCACCGATACCACCTTCGCGCGCTCCACGCCCTCCACCAGCACCTTGATGTTTCCGTCCGGCAGCTTCAGGCTCTGCACGATGTTGACGATGGTGCCGACGTTGTAAATCTCGTTCGGCTTGGGCTCGTCGATCGAAGCGTCGTGCTGCGTCGCCAGGAAGATCTTCTTGTCCGCCGCCATCGCTTCTTCCAGGGCGCGGACGCTCGATTCCCTCCCCACCACGAACGGCGTCATCATGTACGGAAAGATGACCACGTCGCGGATGGGCATCATCGGCAGACGCTTTGTATCGGATTTTTCCTTTGAAGTAAGCATCGTTTTCCACGGGAACAATCCACGTTCCCGATCCTCTGAGCCCTGGAGGACCTTCCCCGGGAGGGCGAACCCAAATTCAAGGTCAAACGGAAGCGGAGGGAGCTAACCGGCCTTTTCCAATATTGTAAGACTGATCTTCTGCGAGAGAACCATCTCCCGCGTGACCTGAAACTCCCGCACCTTTTTATAGGAGGGGATGTAGTACATCAGGTCCAGCATCAGGTCTTCCAGAATCATGCGCAGCCCGCGGGCGCCTACCTTCCGTTCCATGGCGAGGTCCGCAATGGCCTCCAACGCCTCGTCGGAAAACTTCAGCCGCACATTCTCGAACTCGAAAAGCTTCTGGTACTGCTTGATGATCGCGTTCTTCGGCCGCGTGAGAATCTGGATCAGGGCCGACCTGTCAAGATCCTCCAGCACCGCGTTCACCGGCAACCGTCCGATGAATTCCGGAATGAATCCGAACTTGATCAGGTCGATCGGCTGCACCTGGCCCAGCAGGTCGATATCCCTCCGCCCGCTCACCGCTCCGCGCCCGGTCTTGTCTTCCTCCTGCAGGAACCCCATCGACTTTTTGCCGGTCCGCTTGGCGATCACCTTCTCCAGCCCGACAAACGCACCCCCGCAGATGAACAGGATGTTGGTCGTGTCCACCGGCGTGAATTCCTGGTGCGGATGCTTGCGCCCGCCCTGCGGCGGCACATTGGCCACCGTCCCTTCCAGGATCTTCAACAGCGCCTGCTGCACGCCCTCCCCGGATACGTCCCGCGTGATCGACGGGTTTTCGTCCTTCCGGCAGATTTTATCGATTTCGTCGATGTAGATGATGCCCTGCTGGCACTTCTGCACGTCCCCGTCCGCCGCCTGCAACAGCTTCAGGATGATGTTCTCCACGTCTTCGCCGACGTAGCCGGCTTCCGTGAGAGTGGTCGCATCTACGATCGCAAACGGTACGTCCAGGATCTTGGCCAGCGTCTGCGCCATCAGCGTCTTGCCCGTGCCTGTCGGGCCGATCAGCAGAATGTTGGACTTCTGCAGCTCGACTTCGCTGTTGCGCATCCGGTTCATGTGAATCCGCTTGCAGTGGTTGTACACCGCCACCGCCAGCTTCTTCTTCACCGCCTCCTGCCCGATCACGTACTGATCCAGGAACTCCTTCACTTCCAGGGGCTTCGGGATCTTGTTCGGGGTGCCGGACGGCGCCTCGACCTTATCGTCCTCGAGAATCGAATTGCAGACAGCAATGCACTCGTCGCAGATGTAGGCGCGGGGGTAATCGCTGGGGGAGGAGATGAGCTTTCCGACTACGTCCTGGCTCTTATGGCAAAACGAACACCGCAAAGCATCATCGGATCCGGCACGCTTCACGCAGTTTTCTCCTCTCCCGCCGTGGACGCGGATTGGGACGCCGCAGCGCTCCCTTTGCCCGCGGGGTAAGGACCAACACTCGATTTCGTCTCTATTATCACCCGAACGGAGTTCCTTAGCAACGTGCCCGGCAGTTAGCGGAAATACCCCTGTACTATCTGATGTTAATGATGCGGCCCCCGCGGGCCGCGATTCACGCCGTCTTGCGTGCGTGTTCGAACAGCAGGTTCAGCGTTTTTTCCGTCTGAATATGGTTGGCGATCCGCCCCAGCGTGCCGTCCTTCTCGAACTCCATGTGTATCGCCGCCACCGGCTTGCGCTGCTGCCGCGCCGCCCGCTCCACTTCCTTATCGACTTCGTCGCGCGTCGCGTGGATGCTTTCCCGCTCGCTGATCTTGCCCAGCAGAATCGATGCCTTCACCTCGCGCACCGCCTTCTCCCGCTGGCTCTCCCGCACCTTCTCCCAGTCGAGCTTCAATCCCCGCGGATCCACGCCGCTCGCGACCATCGTGCGCACGCTCTGCTCTACCCGCGTTTGAATCTGCCGCTCCACGAACGCCTCCGGCACCGGGAACTCGTGGGCATCCACCAGTTTATCGATGATCAGGTGCTTGGCTTCTTCCTGCGCCTCGTGCTGCCGCTGCCCGAACAGCGCCTTACGCACCGCCTCGCGCAACTCGTCCACCGTGCGGTAGTCGCCCAACTCCTGCGCGAAATCGTCGTCGAGTTCCGGCAGTTCTTTGCGCCGCAGTCCCTTAAGCGTCGCGTGGAACTTCACCGTCTTGCCCGCCAACCGTTCCGAACCATAGTCCGCCGGATAGGCGACTTCGAACTCCGCCTCCTCCTCCGGACTTTTCCCGCGCAGGTTCTCGGTAAACGCCGGCAGCGTATCCGCCCCGCCGATTTCGAGCACCACCTCGTCCGTCTTCACCGGTTCGCCGTCCACACCGGCGAGGCTCTCCAGCGCTACCACGGCGTAATCGCCGTCGGCGACCGGACGCGGGTCGATGTTCACGTACTGCGCCTTCTGCTCGCGAATCTCCCCGATCCGCTTGGCCACGTCCTCTTCGGTGATCTCGGGATCGTGGTACGGCACTTCGACCCCGCGGTACTCGCCCAACTCCACCTGCGGGAACACCTCGAACGTCGCCTTGAAGTGCAGCGCCTCACCTTCATGGAAGTGAACGTCGCTGACGTCCGGCGTCCCCACCACGTTCAGGTTCTCCGCCTCGAACTGCTTTTGCAGCGCCTTCGGAATCAGCGCCTCCATCACCTGATGGCGGATCTCTCCGGCAAACTGCCGCCGGATAATGGACGTGGGCGCCTTCCCGGGACGGAACCCGGGCAGTTTGGCCTTCTTCTGGACTTCGCTTACCGCGCGATTGGTTTCGCTCTCCACCTCTGCGACGGGAATGGAAATTTCGAGCGAGTGCTTGCAGCCTTCGACTAATGCCAAAGCGGATTGAACCTCAAAGGAATGATTTGGTGGTGAACCATCATAATAACACGCGGCGGTGGCACCGCTATTTGACCTCGACCACCACGATTTCGGCCGCGCGCGCCCCCAGGTTCGTCGTCCGGTGCCGGACCGGTTCCGGACTCCAGAAGACATCCCCCGCGCCTCCGTTCATCGGCGCCGGTTGCTTCTTCGCATAATCCACCCGCGCGGAAATCGGCGTCAGCAGCACTGCCAGGCGCGCGCAGGTATGCTGGTGCCACTTCTCCCGCCCGTCCACTTCCAGCCGGCTGCGGAACACCCGCACCTGCGCGTTCTCGAACAACAGTTGGTTGCGCCGCCGGTCGATCCCCACCGGATCGAGCGCCGGATCGCGTTTCACCGCCGCCGCGGGCGCCGGAGACTTGATCTCGACCTCGATGATCCGCATCGCGGCGTCCCCCACGTTTTCGCTGGTGTGCATCCCGCCCGCCGGACTCCACGCCACGTCTCCGGGTTTCCAGTGCTGGTGCTCCGTGCGCCCATCCTCGGTGGTGATGTCCAGATCGCCGCCCGTCAGATAGATCATCACGCGAGGGTGCTCGTGCTTATGCAGGGCTCCCTTTTGCCGCGATTGGTCGACGGCGTCGATGACGCGCACCGTCGGGTTATCGAGGATCGTGCTGGACTGGGCTCCAACGGACGGAACCAGCACCAGCAGGGTCAGCAGGAAGCGCATCGACCGATCATACTATGGGGGCCGCTGCTTCCAGACACTAATCCCCGCTGACCCGGGTCTCCGCTCCCGACGCCGCCAACGCGCCGATCGTCACGTGAATCTGAGGCATCGCGCCCGTTTCGAACGCGTCCCCCATCTTCTCCAGCCGCTCCCGCATCATCTGCCGCCGCAGCCGCGCCTCGAACTCCTTCATCTGCTCCTCGATCGAGTTCTGCTTCTGCTTGTTGCGGATCATGTCCTCGCGGTACCGCTTCAGAAAGTATCCGATCGTCTCCACCCGGATCCTGATCGATCCCGTCGGCTTATTTTCGTCGATGTCCTTGAAGCAGAAGTACGGCGTGCCGGAGTGCTCGACGATCTCCTCCACGACGGTATAAATC
This sequence comes from Candidatus Solibacter sp., assembly GCA_037442245.1. Taxonomy (GTDB): domain Bacteria; phylum Acidobacteriota; class Terriglobia; order Bryobacterales; family Bryobacteraceae; genus Solibacter. The sequence continues at coordinate 4,487 of JBBIQR010000083.1, forward strand.
GGAGCGTCGTGCCCGCACTTGAAGCTCGACAGCTCCAGCGCCACCAGGTTCGGATGCCGCGCCACGTACTTCGCCGCCCACACCTTGCGGCTCGTGTTCTCGCTGTAGCTGTTCTTCCACACGTCCGTGATCGCCAGCGGATGCGGAATCTCGCCCGACTCCACCTCCGGCCCGAACAGGCGCCACACCATGTCGTCGTCGATCGGCAGGCAGTCCTGCGCAAACACCGGGTACCCGAGCTTCTGGAACTCCTCCAGGATCTCGTGGTTCACGCCCGGATCGTTGTGATACGGCCGCCCCAGCAGCACCACGCCCAGCCGGTCCTCGCGCTCCAGTTGCTCCAGCACCTCGCGCGCCGCGCCCCGCATCGTCACGTTATCGAAGTACTCGAGCGCGCGATAGCCCTGTTCCACCGCCCGCTTGTTCTCTTCCGGACTCAGCCCGAAAATGTCCCTGAACTCCTCATACATCTGCCGCTCGAACAGGTCCGGCTTGCTCAGGTTCACGAACGTGTCCAGGAACCGCACGCCCTTCTCCTGGAACAGGTCGCCTTCCTTGGTGAACGCCGCCTTTACCGCCTCCGGCGTGGTCGCCACCGTCGGGCACGACCGGCTCGCCTGCACATGGCTCAGCGGGCTCGTCAGGCAGTCGATCATCGGGAAGAAGATGATGTCCAGCGGCTTCTTCGCATGCACCCGGTACAGCAGGTTGTGTACGTGCGGAATCCCCAGCTTCGAGGGGAAGCACGGGTCGATCGCCCCGCGCTTGGCGCCCTCTTTGTACAGTTCCTCGCTCGTGTAGTCGCTGTAGACGATGTTCTCCGCCCGGATTCCGAGGCTCGCGAAATAGCCCGTGAACACCGGCGTTTGCGAGTACATGTTCAGCACCCGCGGCATCCCGATCCGGATCTCGCTCCGCTTCTTCATCAGCTCGGCGCGCTTCTTCTGCGCCGGCGTGATCTGAATCCGCGGCGCGGCGTCGGCCACCAGCGGCATATCCGGCACGCGGAACACCGCCTTGGCCGCGATCTCGACAAAGTTCGGATTCGCCTTCTTGATCTTGTCGAGATTGCCCTTGATGTTGCGCATCTCGTCGATATTCTCGACCGTGCCCTTCTCGCAGGTGGCGATGATCAGCCGCTGCGCGCCCGCCTCCAGCGGCACCTTGGTCTTCGACGGCGGACGGTAATCGGGATTCATCACGCCCGTCTTCACGTCGATGAACGTGCGCAGGCACTTGTTCTTGCAGAAGTAGCAGCGCGTCGATTCATTCCGCGTCGTCTTGTACTGAATGTCGCGGCAGGCGTCGAGCCCGATGAACGTGCTCTGGCGTCCGTTGTCCCACAGCCGCCCCGCTTCCAATGCCGCGCCGATCGCGCCCGCTTCGCCGCAGTGCTCGTGCACGATCACATCCGCCTGCACGTCCTTGCCCTTGAAGCGGCTCTCGATGAAATCCACCTGGCTTTTCACCGCCGCCAGGTTGTACTGCGTCCCGCCCTGCAGCAGGAACCGCCGTCCGATCGCCGAGAGGTTCGGAATCTGCGATACGTACAGCCAGATGTTCTTCGGCAGCACGTTGCACAGCCCGGCCATGATCTCTTCCGGCTTCCACCCCTGCCGCTGGAAGTCCACGATGTCGCTCTGCATGAACACCGCGCACCCGTAGCCGAAGCTCGGAAATCCCTTGGCCCCGAATGCCGTATCCGCGTACTGCTCCACCGGCACGTTGAAGCCCTGCGCGGTCGATTGCAGGAAGTAGCCGTTGCCCGCGCTGCACTGCGTGTTGAGCTTGAAATCCTTCACGCGGCCGTGCTTCAGAATGATGATCTTGATGTCCTGCCCGCCCACGTCGCAGATCACGTCCACATCGCTATAGAAGTGCAGCCCGGCCTCGGTGTGCGCCACGGTTTCCACCAGCGCCGAGTCCGCGCCGATCACGTCCTTCAGAATGTCCTTGGCGTACCCGGTGGTGCCCACCCCGAGGATCTTCAGGGTCGCGCCCTGATCGCGGATCTGCGCGTCCAGCTTCGACAGCACCTCCACCGTGTCCTCGATCGGGTTGCCCTTCGAAAGCTGATACGTCTTGGCCAGGATGCGCCGCTTGTGTTCCTTCGACACCAGCACCGCTTTGGTCGACGTCGATCCGCCGTCGATCCCGATGAATCCTTCCACCACCTCGCCCGGCTGGAACGTCACCGGCACGAACTTCTTGTGGCGGTACTTTTCCTTGAACGCGGCCAGGTCGGCTTCGTCCTTCGCCAGACCGCCCGTCCCGCCGCGCTTGGCCTTCTCCTCGTCGCGCCCGGTCGTGACGTACCACTCCAGCTTTTCGATGCCCAGGTACTGCCCGACCCCTTCGTCCTCCGCCTTACCGAACTCCACGCTCCCGATCGCCGCGAAATACTGCGCGTTCTCCGGTGTGCGAATCAGGTCCTCGGGCGGAACGCCTTCCGGCAGCGTCGTGCCGCGCTCCTCCCAGATCTTGGGGATGTTGTGCTTCCAGCAATCCCGCATGCCCTTGATGTAGCAGTTCGGCCCGCCCAGCAGCAGCACCACCGGCTGTAGCGTGTTGCCGCGCGTCAGCACGCTCAGGTTTTGCATCACGATGGCTTCGAACAGCGACGCCATCAGTTCATCCGGCGGCACCCCCATCTTCTGCAAACCGTTGATGTCGGTTTCGGCGAATACCCCGCACTTGCCCGCCACCGGATGCAACTTCAACCCCGTGTAGCCCATCTCGCACAACTGCTCGGACGGAATCCGCAGCTTGGCGTTGATCTTGTCGATGACCGCGCCCGTGCCTCCGGCGCATTTATCGTTCATCGACGGGATCTTCTTCTTCCGCCCCGTCTCCGGGTCCTTCTTGAAGATGATGATCTTCGCGTCCTGCCCGCCCAACTCGATCACGCTGCCGCATTCGGGGTACAACCGCTCCACCGCCAGCGAAACCGCGTTCACTTCCTGCACGAACTTCGCGCCCAGGTGCTTCGTCAGCCCGTTGCCGCCCGACCCCGTGATGAACATGCGCGCGTTCGCCTGCGAGAACCCGGCGACCTCGCTCTCGATCCGCTTGCAGAACTCCAGCACCTTCTCCGGTTGCTTGGTGTCGTGGCGCTGGTAATCGCTCCACAAAATCTGGTCGGTCGCGGCATCGATCACCACCGCCTTAACCGTGGTCGAGCCGACATCCATGCCGATGAGGAAGTGTTTGTTCATATCGAAGAAGTCAGAAGTCGCTAGTCAGAAGTCAGTTTCTCGCGGCCGCGATGTGATGCACGAAGTTTGCAGCCGCACCGACCACGCCCTTGGTGTGCGGGACGTGGTACAGCGGTTTCCTGCTCTCGGGATGCTGCTCCACCCAGGCCCGGCATTGGTCGAGCGTCAGGCCGGTTTTTTCGAGCGCTTCGGCGAATTCCTTCTTGGCCTTGTTCTTGGCCTCTCCCAGCGCCATCTGCACCCGGCTGTGCGCGTTGATCTCGCCCTCGCCCGACGTCTCGACCGGCAGGTAGATCATGTCCCGGTAATTCGACACCACCGCGCTCTGCGCCCCGTCGGACTGCGTCGAAGGCATGCACCCGAACGGCTTCAGCGACAGCACCATGTGGGCCAGGTCCTTGTTGCTGTAGTAAATGTTCTTGGCCACTTCGAGGTGCCCCTCGCCGCCGCCCGCGCGCGAGTTGTAGAACGGATGCCCCAGCCGCTGCAACTCGTACTGATCCGCCAGGTGATGCGCGATCCCGCCGAGCGCGTCCACGATCTTGTGATACTCGCCCTTGAAGATCGCCTCCGCCAGTTTCAGCTTCGCCACCTTCTGCCGGAACCCGATTTCGATTTTGGCCCGCTGCCCGATCTTCCAGACCGGCGGCAGCACCGCGCCCTCCTCCAGACCCTTGAGGTCGCGGTACTTCTGAATTACCTGGTGGATCATGTACATGATCCACGTCCCGATCGGCTCCACCAGCACCTGCGCGCCTTCCCGCTGCAGGAACTGGAACATGTTGAAGTTGCCGTCGCCTTCCGTCGTCTGCGCCCAGAATTCGCCCGTGATTTTCACGATCGGCTTCACCCGCAGCCGGTCGATTTCGACTTCGTTGAACAGGTCGCGGCAATGCTCCAGCGCCGGCACGTACTCGTCGCCCTTGAGCTGCTTGACGAACTTGCCGACATACTCGGCCGTGTCGGAGAAGCCGCCCAGGTACTTCGTCATCCCCTCTTCCAGCTTCCACGGCTGCTTCTTGCGGAAGACTTCGTGCAGGTAGTCCATCCCCGCGTCCAGCGCGCGATCCGCCGCCCCCGCCTCCAGCTCGTAGGGACGCAGCGCGTACGCCACTTCGTTCATTACATCGCCGCAGTTCAGCGCGTTCAGAATCCCCAGGAAGAAATCCAGGTTCATCTCCAGACCCGCTTCCGCGTCGCTCTGCGAAAGCCCGCCCGATTGCTGGAACAGCAGCACCCGGAACCCGTCGAACCCGGCGTTGCGCAGCGCCAGGCGGTACTCGGCTTCATACATTCCGAAGCGGCACGGTCCGCACGCCCCGGCTGTAAAGAAGACGTACCGGTCGATGATCTCCTGCTTCGAAAGCCCCTGATCTTCCAGGCTTTGCAGGTACTGCACCAGGTTGCCCACCGTGAAGTAGGTGGGGTTGCACTGCCCGTTGTTGCCGAACTCCTTGCCGGTCTGGAACGCTTTCACGTTCGGCGTCGGCACGGCTTCGGCCAGGTAGCCCAGCCCCTCGAGCGCGCCGTGGACCAACTTCTCGTGCTTCCACGTCAACCCGCCGAAAAGCAGCGTCGTGTGTCCCCGGTCGCTTCTCGTGAATTTGCGCTCCGCCGGACGCTTGAAGTGATGGGCGTCGTGCTTGACGACCCCCGCTTCCCGCTCCAGACGCGCGCGCTCTTCCGCGAGACGCTGTTGGATCACATCTTCAATCGCGCCAATCTGCACCAGGTTTGCGGACGGCGAAGGTTTGGGATCGATGGTCTGAGTGCTCATAAGGGTTCGGTTTCCCAGTTTGAGGCCATCTTGACCTGTTAAACGATTGAAAGAAATGCGTTTCCATCGAACGGCGCAATCTGCCGGGGAACGGAGCATTCCGGGGGCTGAGCGGAATTGTACGATCACCAACCAAACCCATTTGCTGGCAGCAACTTGGCACATTCCGCGCGGCACCCGGCTGTGCGGTTTCCGGCGAACCCTCCCGCTTTACCGGGCCGCGGCCGGGGCCGGTTCCGCCACGTTTGCCCCGGGTTCGTTGCGGGCCGCATCCGGCGAGAGCAGCACCAGATCCACCCGCCGGTTATGCGCCCGCCCTTCTTCGGTCTGGTTCGTGTCCGCCGGCGCGTTCTCCCCATAACCCACCACCGCCATCCGCGATTGCGGGATGTGGAAATGGTCGCGAAGCAGTTCCAGAATCGCGATCCCGCGAGCCGTCGAGAGTTCCCAGTTGCTGCGGAACCGCGAGTTGTGGATCGGGCGCGAATCGGTGTGCCCCTCCACCCGCACCGGATTCGGCAGATCCCGCACGATTTCGGCAATCCGCGCCAGAATCGGGATGCCCGCCGGCGCCACCGTCTCCGCCCCGGAGTCGAAGAAGGTCGCCTCCCGCATACTGATCACCAACCCCCGCGGCAGCAGTTGCACCTGTAGTTTCCCCGCCTCCAACTCGGGCGCCAGACCTTTCTGGATCGCCGCCAGATACGGCACCAGGTCCGGGGGATGCTGCTCGGGCTTGGCCTGCGGCGGATTCTCCCGCTCCTGTGTGGGCGCCTGGGTCTGCGGCGCGCGCTTGGCTTGGTGCCGCCCCAAACCCAGCACCGTGGAGAGGGTATTCGAAAATGGACCGCTCTCCAGCGCCTGCCGCACCGATTCCGATACCGCCGCCGCTTTCTTTTTATCGTTCTGCGTCGAAGCGAACATCACCACGAAAAATGCAAACAGCAGCGTGATGAAATCGGCGTAGGATACCAGCCAGCGTTCGTGGTTTTCATGCCCGGGGCTTCCCCTGCGGCGCATCGCTTTAGTTCTCCGCCGTCGCCGGCGCCCTTTCCCGCACCGGCCTTTTGCTCTTCTCCGGCGTGGTCTTATCCTTCTTCCCTGTCTTGGCCGGCTGCGCCGCCTCCCGTGGATGGAACGATTCCAGCTTCAGCCGGATCAGTGTCGGGTTCAGCCCCTCCACGATCCCCACCACACCTTCCAGCGTCATCTCCTTCAGCAATGCGGCATCCCGCACCCGCGCCCGCAGTTTGTTCGCCGCCGGCAGAAAGAACAGGTTCGCCGACCCCACCCCATATACCGTCGCCACAAACGCCACCGCGATCCCGTGCCCGACCTCCTTGATATCCTCCAGGTGCTTCATCACCTGAATCAGCCCCATCACCGCCCCGATAATCCCGATCGTCGGGGCGTATCCCCCGGCAGCCTCCCAGACCCGCGCTTCGGACTCCCCCGCCTGCTCGGCCAAAGCCGTATCCACCTCCATCATCTTGCGCAGTTCCTGCAGATCCGTCCCATCCACCGCCAGATTCAGCGCCTTGCGCAAGAACGGATCCGCAATCCCGGCAGTCTCCGACTCGAGGCTCACGATCCCGTTCTTCCGGGCCTTGGTCGCAAACCCGATGAGCGTCTCGATCACCTCCCCCGGACTCCCCGGGCGTTCGAAGAACACTCCCCCCAACCCGCGAACCGCCCGCCGGACGACCCCCAGAGGCGTGGTCACCAGCACCGCCCCCATGGTTCCGCCCAGGACGATGAGCGCCGCAGTCCCCTGCACGATATCCTGTAACTGGCCCTTCTCCAGGATCAGCCCGCCCACAATCCCGGCCAGCGCCAGCGCCAGCCCTCCGAATGTCGCCAGATCCGGACGCACCCCCGGCTTCTTCGCCGGGGCCGGCTTCTCCTCCGGCCCAGACGCCTTGACCGGTTTCTCAGGCATCGCCGGACCCGGGTTCCTCCGCGCCAGCGCTAGGCGGCCCGGCCTGCTGTTCGAAGATGCGCCGCCGGAACGCGACGATCCGCTGAATCACCTCCTCGGCGGTCTCGCGCACCCGCAGGATCTGCCCGGTGGTCAATGTGATGACCGTGTCCGGTGTGACATCGATGTGCTCGATGAGGTCCGAGTTCAAAACCATCGAGGCGGAATTCAGGCGGGTGAGGTAAATCATCGTACGGCTCCACCTTAGGTATCGGCCAAACCCGCCAATATCATTAGCGCGCTCATCCGCCGCCCACGGCGGCCGATACGTTCCCTGTGAGCGCTTTGCATCAGCCCGACACCTTCGAACAGGAGCGCGCCGAGGTCTTCGACAGCGTCTTCGATGCCCTCCGCCGCCGCGCCCTCAACCCCGACGAGAGGGCCGCCTGCGCCTACCTTCTCGGCCAGCTCAACGCCGCCCGCCGCCCCTACCCGCCCGCGGGCGCGCGCTCCAGTTCTTCGAGCAATGCCGATAGCCGCCCCGCGCTCTCGGCGTGCCCCCCGAACCGCAGCGCGTTGTACGCCTCCGTGAACTCCTTCGCCGCCCGTCCCAGCTCGCTGTCCGGCAGCAAACCGGCGAACTCCCGCGGCGTGAACCACCCCGGCTTCTGATACCCCTGCCGTTCCAACACCCACAGCATCCGCCGGTAAAGCTGGGTCGCGTCCGCCCCGCTGGCCTCTCCGCGACGCACGCGCGCGACCCGCTTGCGCCAGTGCACCCGCCGCATCAGCACTTTCAACCCCGCCCATCCCAGAATCCCGGCCGCCACCACCCCGACAAACCAAACCCCGAAACGCCGGCCCCACGGCACGATCCGGCCGTTCCATACCGCCCCCGCCGAAAGCATCCAGTCGAACCAGCGCACCCCATATCGCCGCGCACCATCCTCCAGACGTCCCGCCAGAGATCCCTGCCGGACCACGTCGTACGTCACCACCCACTCCTGCCAGAATGTCTCGGCCGCATCCAGCCATAGCGCAATCCCGCTCGCCAGCGTCCCGCCGGCCGCCGAGGCATCCGGCGGCGTGGGATCGAACGTGGTCCACCCGCGCCCCGGAATCCATGCCTCGACCCAGGAATGGGCGTCGCTTGCCCTAACCAGCCACAATTCCGTGACCGGGTTGTACACCCCTCCCTGAAATCCGGTCGCCAGCCGCGCCGGAATTCCCAACGTCCGCAGCATCACCGCCATCGAGCTCGCGAAGTACTCGCAGTGGCCCTGGCGCCGCCGGAACAGGAAGTCCGCCAGCGGATCGGCCGCCTCCTTCTCCGGCAGCCGCAGGGTGTACCCGTAATCGCCGCGCAGGTGCCGCTCCACGTTCCGCGCCCGCTCCAGATCCGTGGCCGCACCCGCGGCGTACTCCTGCGCCAATCCGGCGATCCGTCCGTCCATCCGCGGCAGTTCCAGCGCCCGCTGCCGCTCCTCCAGCCCGAGCACCGGCACGGGGTACATCGCCGCCGCCGTCTCCGGACGATCCTCCAACCGGCTGTACGCGTCGTAACGTTGACCCCGCGGACTGGGGTGCCCCAGCCGGTACACGGCGTCTCCGGCGCGATATATCACGCGCGCCCGCAAATCCATCGTCTCCGGCGTCCCGGCGAAGAACAATACGTCCGTGTCCACCGGCTCCAGGTCCACGTGGTAATTGACTCTGCGCCCCGGACGGCGCTCGCCGATCGGCACCAGGTCCACGTGATCGTCGGCCACCTCCATCCGCTCCATTCCCGGCCCCGAAACGCTCCACCGCTTGCCGTCGAACTCGTCCAGTTCACCTCCGCGCCACTTCAGCGGCCCCACCGGCTGCGCGCTGTACACCTTCACGTGCATCACCGTCCGCTGGCTGGTCTTGATCTCCCCGATCTCCCCCAGCGTCACCTGGTTGGAGAATCCCGGCAGATACACGCGTTGCGCCATGAGGCGCGCGAAGGCCGCTTCCGCCGTCCGCGGCAGCAGGAAAAACAAGCCCCCCATCATCGCCAGGATGGCGACGGCGAGCAGTACGGCCAGCGCGCCCAGCCGCACTCCGAAACCGCGTGTCCCCCCGCGCGCCGTCACTGCCGCCCGCGTGTACGCCCGGCGGATCTCCCCGCTGCTCAGCGCTGCCACCGCAAACAACAGGTACAGAGACAAGAACAGAACGAAATTGAAATTGACCGAGAGAATCGCCGCCGCCAGCAGTTCCAGAAACGCGATCACCGCCGTATACAGATGGTCGCGGTTGCTGCGCGCCGTAAGGATCTTCATCACGGCGAGGAAGAACAGCAGGTGAACGGCGGCGGAGAGAAAATCGCGCGACCACAGAAAGTAGTCGACCGCGAAAAACCCGGCGTACCCCAGCGTAATCCCCGTGATGGTGCGTTCGGAAAGCTCCAGCCGCAGAACCTTCGCGACGATCAACCCCCGCAGCACCAACCCCGCCGCCGTCAGAGCCATGGTCGGCCGGTCCAGGTATCCGCTACCCGCCACCGCCAGACAGCCACTTGCGACCAGTCCCAGCAGCGAAAACTGGAAGAAGCGCTCTACATGGTCAGCGGCGCTGGACTCCGCGCGAGGCACGCTTTCATTCTAGCGTTGCACCAGCAGTCCGTACTCCCGCAGGAGTTCTCCGCCCGGCGCGTATACCCGGACGTAATGCAGGCCCGCCCGCTGTGCCGGAATCACCGCGCCGGTTGCGCTGTCGTAGCTGCCCCGCCCTGTCACCGAGCCGCGGTCATCGATGACCTCGATCCGGTACGGCCCCGGCACCGCAATCCCCGTCAGGTCCGGCGACAGACTCAGTGCCCGCCCCGCAGGAACCGTTCGGTCCGCTTCCGTGCCACGCGTCGCGGTCAGCGCTACCCCCAACGGAGGAGCCGTCTGATGCGATAACGTCAGGACCCCGGTCACTATCAGTACGAGTGCCGCGAATACCGGCACCAGCCACGCCAGCCGCGTCCGCCTGCGCGCCTTTTCGATCTCCTCGACGCGCAGGGCCGCAGCCGCCGAATGCATCGCCTGCGCGAATTCATCCACCGTCTCGAACCGCTCACGGCAGAACTCGCAAATCAGGAGGTGCTCCTCGAACTCCTCGGCTTCTTCGTCGGATACCTGACCTAAACTGAACCGCTCCAGTTCGTCGTCGTCCATTTGGCAGAAGCGGTCCATGAGCGGAATTTGTCTCCCCATCGTTTTCTCGCTGCCTTCATAGAGGGAAGTGGCGCACGGTACTGTCAGTTCTCAAGCGAAAAATGCCCTAGAGCATTCGTAATGGAACTAAACCGTGCATATCCGCACAAGTCCATGGCAAACACCACCGTCCCCGTCGTCCGTCGAAGCGGACCAACCACGATAACTACTCTGATAGGTAAAATACCCCATTCCCGCCGGTCCTACAAGAACATAATTTCCCGCGTACAATGAAGGTTCCCCATGCAACAGCGCATTTCTCCGGCAACATCTGTCTCGGGCAGCATTACCCTGCCTGGCGACAAGTCGATCTCCCACCGATACGGCCTCCTCTCGGCCATCGCCTCCGGAACCTCCCGGATACACAACTACTCCACCGGCGCCGACTGCCACTCGACCCTCGGTTGTATGCGCGCCCTCGGCATCGAGATCGAAGAGAACGGCACCGAAGTCACGGTCCACGGCCGTGGACTCGACGGCTTGCGTGCCCCCGCAACCCCCCTCGATGCAGGCAATTCGGGTTCCACGATCCGCATGCTCAGCGGTATCCTCGCCGCCCAACCCTTTGCCAGCCGTATATTTGGCGACGAAAGCCTCTCCCGGCGCCCCATGCAGCGCATCATGCAGCCCCTCGCCCAAATGGGCGCCCGCGTTCACGCGCGCCAGGACAAGTTCCCTCCCTTGGATATCGAGGGCGGCAAGCTGCGCCCCATAGAATACGCCCTGCCCGTCCCCAGCGCTCAGGTGAAAACCTGTGTGCTGTTCGCCGGACTCTACGCCGAAGGCGAAACCGCCGTCATCGAGCCCGTTCCTTCCCGCGACCACACGGAAATCGCCCTCCGTGAGTTCGGCGCGGACCTGACCACGCAGCAGCGTCGCATCCGGCTCGGCGGGCGCCCCCGCCTGGAAGCCCGCGAACTCACCGTCCCCAGCGACCTCTCCTCCGCCGCCTTTTTCCTCGCCGCCGCCCTGCTCGTACCCGGTTCCCATCTCTCCATCGCCGGGGTCGGGCTCAACCCCACCCGCTCCGCGCTGCTCGATTTCCTCATTTCGATCGGCGCCCGCATCCAAGTGCCCACCCTCGAGACCGTCAACGGCGAGTTAATCGGCGAAATCGTGGTGGAGCACTCCGCCCTTACCGGTGGCGTCATCGAAGGCGCCCTCACCGCCGCCGTCATCGACGAACTGCCTGTCCTCGCCGTACTCGGAGCCGCTACCGGGCAGGGACTCACCGTCCGCGATGCCGGCGAACTTCGCATCAAGGAGACCGACCGCATCGCCACCATCGTCGAGAACCTGCGCCGCCTCGGCGTCCAGGCCGAAGAGTTGCCCGACGGCTTCATCGTCCCCGGACGCCAGACGTTCCGCGCGGCCGCGTTCGATTCCTTCGGCGACCATCGCATCGCCATGGCTTTCGCTGTCGCCGCCCTCCGCGCCGATGGGGAAAGCGTCATCGAAGGCGCCGAAGCCGCCTCCGTGTCCTTCCCGGAATTCTGGGATACTCTGCGCTCCATCGTGAAGTAACTTCGCCGTACTTGCCGCCCGCGCGTCCGATATACTAATTGGGTTTTCCTGCCAAGGAGGCCCTCGATGATCCGGCCGTTGATCGGCGCCCGAGCGCTGCTGGCTGCAGCGGCCCTTCTCCCCGCCATCCTCCCGTCGCAAACCGTCTCCAGTACGTTGAAAGGCATCGTGCACGACTCGAGCGGCGCCGCCATCGCCGGAGCCTCCTGCCGCCTCGCCAACCCGTCCACCTCCGCCGTCTTCACCGCCGCCACCGCCTCCGATGGCTCTTTTCAGTTTCTCGATATCCTGGCCGGCGCCTACACGCTGCGCGTCTCCGCCCCCGGCTTCAAAACCTACGAATTGGCCGGGGTCTCCATCCAGTCCAGCGAGTTTCACTCCGCCGGCGTCATCGTCCTCGAAGTCGGACACGCCGCCGAATCCATCGTCGTCAGGGAGGAGGGCACTCCAGTCCAGCTTTCCAGCGGCGAACGCTCCGCCACCATCACCGGCAATCAACTCAACGATATCGCCGTGAAGGGCCGCGACTTTGTCTCCTACCTCTCCACCCTCCCCGGCATCGTCGACACCAACCCGAACCGCGACGCCATGCAGCGCAACGCCCTCTCCGGCATCCACGTCAACGGAGGACGCGATACCCAGACCGTCCTGCTCGTTGATGGGGTGCCCATCATCGATGCCGGCAACAACGGCGCCTCCCAGGAGCCCAACATGGACGCCATCGCCGAAGTCCGCGTCCTCGCCAGCAACTATCAGGCCGAGTACGGACGCAACGGCGGCGGCACCGT
>JBBIQR010000084.1:0-16756 GCA_037442245.1 Candidatus Solibacter sp.
AGCGCAGCGGCGCCGCGTCCGCCGCCGGGGTTCCGGAGTTCATCGACGACTGGCTCGATTTCCGGCGCTCCGAGGACGGCGACGACCTGCTGCTGGCCCAGATCCTCGGCGGCCTGATGTGGGTGGACGCCGAGTCGCGCCTCCTCTTCGCCCGGGATTTTGCCGCGGCGGAACCCGCGCAGCAGAAACAGATCCTCGACCGCGTGGCTTGGCCGGCCAAGGCAGCGCCCGCCGACCAGCGCTGGGTGGCATGGTTCAACCACTTCCGCGATCTCACGGTGAGCGGCTTCTTCTCCAGCCGCGTGGGCGTGAGCGACCTGCCGTACCTCGGCAATCGCGCGGTGGCCGAGTGGAAGGGCTGCGATCCCAAGGTGTGGGCCGTGATCGAAGAGCGTATGAAGAACGGCTACCACGGACTGGGCGGGGAATCCAAGCCCTGGGAGGGCTGAAGCCCGCTACGGATGGGTGAACTCGTTAGCGTGCGGGACGAGTTCGAAGTACATCTGGCTGGGCACGTCCGTCCGCCAGTGTCCCTTCCAGCGCGCGTAACTCACCGCGCCGAAGAAGAGCACCGCGACTCCGGCGGCGATCGCCCATGCCGGGACCCGTTTGCGCCGCGGCGCCGACAGGAACAGGGCGCCTTCAGCCGGGCACGAGGTCACACACTCCATGCAGCCGATGCACTCGGCGGACTTGATGGTGATGAGCCGGTCCACCGGAAGCGCCGACGGGCACGCCTTCGCGCACTTGGCGCAGTCGATGCACAGCCCCGGATCGCGGCGGATGCGCAGCGGGCTGACCAGCGAAGCCAGACCCATCAACGCGCCGTACGGGCACAGGTAGCGGCACCACAGGTTCTGCACGAAGACCGAGCCCACCACCAGCACCGCCATCACGATGCCGCCGGTCAGCCCCATGTAGCGGAAGAAGTTGAGCATCTTCACGTCCGCCACTACGCCGTACGGCCCTTCGAGAAACGCACGGATGGCGGGGACGCTCATGGAGACTACCGCGTACATGAACAATCCCAGCAGAATGTACTTGAGGGAGCGCAGCGCGAGATCGAGCCAGCGCGGCAGGTGGAAGTTGCGCCCGAAGGTCTGCCGCCCCAGCCGCCACAGGTACTCCGAAATCGTGCCCACCGGACAGAGCCACCCGCAGAAACTCTTGCGGAAAATCCACGACGCGGCCAGGAACGCCAGCAGCAGGAACATGCCGGCGGGGTGCATGGCCGGAACGTGGCCCGTATAGAACAGCACCTTCAGGTTCATGAGGGAGGCGATGGGGAGCCAGCCCTCGACGCCGGGGGGCCGCGCCGCGAACGTGGTCCGTCCGCCGCTTTCGTAGTAGCGCACGAAGAGGTAGAACTCGGTCCCGATCCAGGCGTTCAGGGCGAAGAAGGCCAGTTGCACGGTGCGCCGTACGGCCTGTGACCAATCGCGCCCCGCACGGCGTTGCAGCTTCTTGCGGGGAGCGTTCGGCGGTGCGGCGACGGCGGCCATCGGTGCTACCTCTGATTTCAGGCTATCCGGTCCGGAATCGGAGATCGGTGACTCAAGTCACACCGTCCTCATCCAGGCCGAGCGCAACTGTTCCCGCTCCACCGCGGTCAGTGGCGAGGGATTCGGAGTGGGCATGTCCTCCAGGCAGTGGTTGTGGATGTAACAGTCGAGCTTTTCCTTCATGGCGGCGCGCCCGCGGTGCAGGCGTGTCTTGACCACATCCGCGCCGAGCCCGAGGATTTCCGCGGTTTCTTCGGTCGAGAGCCCTTCCAGGTCGCGCAGCACAACGACCGGGCGGTACGTGGAAGAGAGCTCCATGACAACGCGTTCGATCACCGCGCGGAGTTCGTTTTGCAGGAGGCGGGCGTCGGCCGGGACGCTTTCGTCGGCCAGGGGAACTTCGTCGGCGGGCACTTCCTCGGTGGGGGCGAACACGCTCTTGCGCCGCTGCATCAGGCAGGCGTTCCGGGCGATCCGGTAGACCCAGGAGCGGACGTGTTCCGGTTCGCGGAGCTGGTCGATGCTCTGGAACACCTTGAGCAGCGTCTCCTGGGCCACTTCCTCGGCGTCTTCCGGGCTGCCGCACATCAGCCAACTGTAGCGGAAGAGCTTGGACCGGAAGTGTTCCACGAACTTCTCGAAGGCGTCGGCTTCGCCGGCGAGCATGGCTCGGGCAAGGACTGCTTCACTCTGGGGGTCCACTGGGACGATTGTAGCGTGGATTGCCCCGTAGGGTAGGCCTCCCAGCCTACCCCTTCTATTTCTATACTTTCCGGGCCTACCCGACGCTGACTAACTGTTCCGTGTGCAGTACCGTCTCGATCGCCGGCGGCAGCGCCAGGGTGTTCTTCACCAGGCACGCGTTGACCGCGCGCAGGATGCCGGTTTCGTGTTCGGCGGCTAGGCCGGGAGCGGCGACCTCGATACGGAATCCGGCCAGGCGGGCCGGCGCCGGGGCCTTATCGGCATGGACGGTGACTTCCAGACCCTCCTGGGAAAGCTTATGATTGCGCAAATACTGCGCGGCGTAAAATCCAGCGCATGTGCCCAGCGACGCCAGCAGAAACTCCGGCGGGGTCATCCCCGTGTCCTCTCCGCCGTTGTTGGCCGGCTGGTCGCAGACAATGCGGTGTCCCCGCGTTTCCGCCTCAAACTTCACGCCATTCAGATGCCGAACTCGAATCTCCATACACCTTTCTAGATGCGGGCCTCAAACCGGAGGTGACACCTGGCGGCCTCAGCGTGCCCGCGCCAGCACCCGCTCGATGGCCGCCGCCACGCGCGCGTCCTTCGGCGGGGCCGCGGCGTCGTTGGAGAACGGCGCGTAGATCAGGCCGCGCGGGTTGATCCCTTCGGGAAAGGGGGCCTCCCCGCTCAGCGCCAGGATGGTCACCACTTTGCCCAGGCCGATGGCCTGCACGGGATAGGAGGCCACGCTCTGCTCGCGCCGCACCAGTCCGTGCGCCGGTTCGACGGTCTGAAAAGCGGCGCGGATTCCGCCCGTAATCTCCGCGCCGCCCTTCCAACAACCCTCGAAGTTCAGCGTCGCGTCGGGAGTGAGGGAGCCGAGACAATGTTCGAATTCTTCGCCGCCCGAAACCGAAAGTCCGCGGTGCGTGTAGCGCAGCACGGCCGGCTCCAGTTTCGCGAAGGCCTGATCCACCGCGGCCAGTACGTCATCCGGTTGCGGAGGACGCGCGCCGAATCCGCTCCACCGCAGCAGGATGCCGGAGCGGTCCAGGTCGTAGGTCTTCATGATCTGCGCGGAGACCAGGTCCGCCACCTGCCGGGTGATGCGGAATTCGGTCTGCACCAGGACCGCGCGGGTTCCCTGCGGATCTTCGAGGGCCAGGACGCGCGCCGTCCCCGCGCCGGCGGAGGCGGCCTTGTAGCCGGCGGCGGACAGCGCGACCGCCAGCAGCAGATCAATAACGATACAGCCAGCGAGCCTTATCCAGGACCTTCTCCGCATTCGGCAAAAACGCCTCCTCCAGCGGCGGGCTGAACGGGACCGGCGTATCCGGCGCCGTCACCCGCAGGATCGGGCCGTCCAGATACTCGAAGGCGCCTTCCGTGATGGTGGCGGCGAGTTCTCCGGCCATCCCTCCGGTACGCGTGTCTTCGTGCACCAGCAGCACCTTGCCGGTTTTGCGCGCGCTGGCGCACACCGTGTCGCGGTCCAGCGGCATCAGGGTGCGCAGATCCACCACTTCGACGCTCGCGCCCTCGGCGGCGAGCTTATCGGCCACTTCGAGCGCGGTCCAGACCATCGCGCCATAGGTGACGATGCTCAGGTCGCGGCCTTCCCGCACCACCTTCGCCTTGCCGATCGGCACCGTGTAATCGCCCGCCGGGAGTTCTTCCTTGATCCTGCGGTAGAGACCTTTGTGCTCGAAGAAGATCACCGGGTCGTTGTCGCGAATCGCGGCTTTGATGAGCCCCTTCGCGTCGTACGCGGTCGCCGGACACACCACCTTCAATCCCGGTGTGCGCACGAACCACATCTCCGGGTTCTGCGAATGGTACGGCCCGCCGTGGATGCCGCCGCCGGAGGGCGCCCGCACCACCATGGGGACCGCCGCGTTCCAGCGGTACCGGCACTTGGCCGCGAAATTCACGATCTGATCGAAGCCGCAGGAGATGAAGTCGGCGAACTGCATCTCCGCCACCGGACGCAGCCCCATCAACCCCGCGCCGATGGCGGCTCCCGCGATGGCCGCCTCGGAAATCGGCGTGTCCACCACGCGCCGCGCGCCGAACCGCTCCAGAAACCCGGCCGTCACCTTGAACGCGCCGCCGTATTCGGCGATGTCTTCGCCGATGCAGAAGACGTTCGGGTCGCGCTCCATCTCCTCCCAGAGCCCTTCGCGAATCGCTTCCAGGTAGGTCGTTGCGGGCATGGACTTACTGATCCTCGTAGACGCCGTCGAGCAGGGCCGCCGGGTCGGGCCACGGGCTTTGATCGGCAAACGCCACGGCGTCGTCCACTTCCGCCTTCACGGCGGCTTGTGCGGCATCCAGATCGTCCCGCGTAGCCCAGCCCTCTTCCAGCATCCGCTTCTCCAGCCGGACGATGGGATCGAGTTTGCTCCACTCCTCGAACATCTCCTTGGGAACGTAATGCGCCGCGTCGTGCGCCGAGTGGCCGGTCATACGGAACGTCTTGCACTCCAGCATGTACGGACCAAGTCCGGCGCGCGCGTGGGCCACGGCGCGCTGCGTGGCTTCCCACACGGCGAAGGCGTCGTTGCCATCCACGATTTCAGAAGGCATGTTGTACGCCGCGCCGCGGTCGGCCACGTTCGCGCACGCCATCTGCATGTGGAGCGGCGTCGAGTACGCGTACTGGTTGTTGTTGCAGATGAAGACCACGGGCAACTTCTGCACTGTCGCCAGGTTGACTCCCTCGTGCCAGTCCCCGCGGCTGGTGGCTCCATCGCCGAAGTAACTGAACGCCACTCCGTTCTTACCCTGATACCGCAGCGCCAGAGCAACTCCCGCGGCTACCGGCACCGTCGCCGCCAGCGCGCTGATGATTGCAACCACCCCGGCATGCATATCGCCCATGTGCATGTTGCCGTCGCGCCCGCCGGTCAAACCGTCCATCCGCCCCATGTATTGCGCCAGGACGCGGCGCGCCGTAACCCCGCGGATGAAGAACACCGCCATGTCGCGGTGCGAGGGCAGCATTACGTCGTCCGGTCCGGCGCACAGGGCGCTGCCCACCGGAATGGCTTCCTGTCCACGCCCCACATAGACCCCGCCCACGACCTTTCCCTGCCGGTACAGTTTGCGCTCGATGCGGTCTTCGACTTCGCGCATCAGCGACATATAGTACAGGAATTTGTGCGCCAATTCGGCCCTAAGGCCTTCCTCCGGGGCGTGTTGTGCATCCGCACGAGTGGCCTGGACCGCGTTCATGGGATTTCCTCTGTCACTAGGGCTAAGGGCCAGTATACCTCTCCGCCGTGTAGGTGTTCCCCCCTATATCTTCGGGGTGATGTGCATCCACAGTGGAGTGGTGCTACCATGCGGTTGGCCCAACCAGGGCCCACGTAAACGACAAATGTGAACCAACCGGTTCAGGAGATCAAATACCAATGACTAAGAAACTGATTGTTTTGTTTGCCCTGTTCGCACTCGTAGCCGCCATTGCGGGCACTGTCCCGGCCACTGGCCCGTCCTACAGCGTGAAGTTACTGCGTCCGTCCATCGTGAAAGGCACGGAGTTGAAGGAGGGAGACTACCGCGTCAACCTCGGGAAAGATTCCGTGACCATCGTCAGCGGCAAAATCTCGGTGGAAGTGCCCGCCAAGATTGAGAATGCCGAATCCAAATTCACCAATACCGCGGTCCGCTACACGGAGGAATCCGGCAAGAGCAAGATCGCCGAAATCCGCTTCGGCGGCACGAAGACCAAAGTCGTCATCGCCGAGTAACCTCCGCTGGGCGCCGCCGGATATCGCAGGGCCGGCGGCGCCTGAGTCATAATGCGAAGGCGAGGCATCATGCGATTCCCTGCGACCTTCTGCCTGCTCGCCGCCGCCGCGCTCGCGGCCACTCCCCAACACGTCACGCGCGAAAACATCGAGTGGCTCGATGTCTGGCTGCCCGATACCAACGTCCACGACCTTCCGCGCGTCCTTTTGATCGGCGATTCGATTACCCGCGGCTACGGCAAACAGGTGGAGGCGCTGCTTCACGGCAAGGCCTACGTGGGGCGGCTGGCGACCTCGAAATCGCTGAGCGACCCGGCCCTCCTCGACCAGGTCGCACTCATCGTGCAGGAGCAGCGATTCGAAATCATTCACTGCAATAACGGGATGCATGGCGAGGGCTACAGCGAGGAAGAATATGCCGCGGCACTGCCGCAACTGGTGGCCACGCTGCGCCGTTACGCGCCGGACGCGAAACTGATCCTGGCCACCACCACCGATGTCCGCCGCCGCGGCAACTTGCAGGAAGTGGACGGCAAGACCGCCCGCATCGTCCAGCGCAACCGTTCGGTCGCCGCGCTCGCGGCACGGGAGCACATTCCGGTCGACGATCTCTTCCCGCTGGTGCAGGACCACCCCGAATACCACGCGGCGGATGGGGTCCACTTCAACGAACAGGGATATCAGGTGCTGGCCGCGCAGGTGGCCGCGAGTATCGAGAAATTGCTCCCACGGTAGGATGGCTCAGAAAAGCATCTTGTCGCGGGCCGCATCGAGTTTGGCCGCGTCGACGCCCGGAACCTTCTTAAGGTCGTCCGCAGTGCGGTACGGTCCGTTTTTTTCGCGCCAGTTGACGATCGCCTGGGCCGAGGGGAAGGGCAGCGCCAGTGTGGCGGCCAGGTCTTCGGCGGGCGCCTGGTTCACGTTGACCTTGTCCAGTTTCGGGAAGGCGCGGGCGAGGTAGTCCACAATCTGGTCGAACTCGTCGTCGGTGCCGGTGGCGCCGGTGTCGATCATTTTCTGGATGACCTCCTCCCATTCGTCGCGCGTGTGGCGCTTGGCCGCCGCGGCGTCCGGAGGGTGGCAACTCTTGCAGGTTTTGAGCAGGACGGCTTTGCCCGGTCCTTCCGGGAGTTTGTCCTGGGCCGCCATCGGATGGGAGGCGGCCAGAAGCAGGCAATAGAGGATCGGCGCCGGGCGCATGGAACCATTATGGGGTATTGTGGAAGTTTGAAACGTATCAAAGAATAACTTGACTTTCGCGGTAACGCGGGTCATTGTGACAATTACGGCCATGAGTACCAAGACACGAACCGCTCTCCAAGTCAAACTGTACCGCTCCGACCTGCCCATCGTCGAGGAGGGCGCGGCCGATACGGTGCAGTCCGCGGCCGAAGCCGGCGGGGGCGTGCTCCGCTGCTTTCCCAGTTTTGTGGGCCGCAAGTTCTGTCTGCCCGGCAAGAACCTGGAACTGGCCGATGCCGACTACTTCCCCGAAGGACCGCACGGCTGGGCCATCGATGAAAGATGGAACGGAAGCGCTATTCTCGCCGATACCGGCAACGGTATTCACGGTGAAGGGCTGTGCCACTTTCATCACCCTGATGGTTTCCTCATCCCGATGGACGCCGCGGTTCACGGCGCGCCCGCTTTCATGGTCGGCCCCCTGTACCGGACTTTGGGCGGGACCGGTTTCTACAACAAGGAATTCGACAACCTCTACCCGCTCGGGCACCACATGCACCCGTGGAAGCCGGAGGCCTACAATTTCAACCCCTGGCGCAACAAACGCTACCGCAACGATTGCCACACCTCGGTCGGGTTGATGCAGTACTTCACCGACGACATGATGGCCGATGCGGTGCGCGACTTCATCGCGGGCCGCGATAACCATCTCCGCAGCCACTCGCGCAACCTGCTGATCCGGATGGGCACCGGCTTCTTCACCCCGACCCGCATCCTGCATGGTCCCGCCGCCGTCAACACCGAGGAGCCGCAGCGCGACCGCGACGACTTCCGTTTCTACCAGAGCCACGTGCTGTGTCCCGATGGCGAGGTCTTCCTGGGCCAGGACCTGCTCTTCCGGCACCTGCCGGAAGGACTCGAGGGCGAGGACCGCGTGCAGCGCCTGGTGGCCGATATCGATATGCGCCGCAATCGCGATCCGCACATCGTGGAAAAGCACTTCCTTTTGCCCGTGATCGACACCGAAGCCAGCCACGGCGGATTCCACGACGAGTGGCGCGTCTACGGCAAACCAAACGGCGATGAACTCTTCAGCCTGCGCCAATTCGAACTCGCGCCCGGCGCAGAGACCGTGCTGACCGCGCCCGCGGCGCTGTGCATCATCCACTTCAGCCACGGCCACGGCAGGATCGGCAACCACACGGTCGAGGTCAAGTCCGGGATTCGTCTGGGCGAGCCGCTGCACGACGAATTCGTCATCCCCTACGAAGCCGCCCGGAACGCCGGCGGCATCCGGCTGGTCAACACCAGCGATACCGAACCGCTGGTAGGCACGCGCTGCTGGGGACCGGAAGCGTGGGGCCAATGCATGCCGAAGGCTCCCTTCGAGACGTGGGTTGACTGAGTCTTGGGAGCTTCGCCGAGGGGCCGCGAAGCTTCGGTCTACACCTTCGCAATCACGTCGAGCAGGCCCTTGAGCGATTGCTCGCTCGAATACGTCTTGCCCCTGCCCTCGGGATCGCGCCAGTGGGTCTCCAGTGTGAAGGTACCCTGATAACGGTCCTTCAACAGAGCGCGAATCTGGCCGAGGTTATCGAATTCGCCGTCGCCCACCCGCGCCCAGACCACCTTGCCGTTGACGTGCTTGTAGTCGCGCAGGTGGACGTGGAAGATGCGCGCCGCGTCCAGTTTGCCGAATCCAACCGGGAAGCTCTGCTCGCCGCTTTCGCCGGCGTTGTTCGGGTCCCAGGTGAGGCCGACGTTGTCTTCTTTCACGTTGCGGAACATCAGCGCCGCTTCCTCGCCCGTGGAAACATATCCGCCGCCGATGTTTTCCACTGCGAGGCGGAAGCCTTTGGCGCGGCGCGCGGCTTCGCGGGTGAGTTCCCAGATGCGCGCGTAACTCTTCTCGTCTTTCCGCCCTTCTTTGCTCAGCATGAAGGTGAAGACGCGGATCTTGTCCGTGCCGAACGCCCGCGCGCGTTCCTTGGCCGCATCGAGCAGCGCCCACTGCTTGTCCAGAGCCTGCCCGCCTTCCGGCGTATCCGGCGGCAGCGGGATTTTGAAGAAACCGGTGCCTTCGATCGAAACCTTGATGCCGTGCTCGTCGAGGATGCGGTTGGCCTCGCGAACCTTCTCGATCGGCTGCGAGGTGTTGTACGGACCCCAGATATTGCGGATCTCGGCCCACTTCAAGTGATATTGCTGGAGAAATTTCGCGGCGGTGAGGACGTCGTCGTCGATTTCGTCGGTGGTGATGCCCAGCTTGATCTCGGCCAGCGGCAGCGCGCTCAGGCGGCGGGCGAAGACCGCGGCGGACGCGGCGGCCAGCAATTCACGGCGTGTAACCATGCCGTGATTATAGCTTCAGGAGCATTTCGAGATACCCGAAGTTGGCGCTCCTGCCCAGCGGATAAATGCCCGCCGCGGCGGAGTGCCCGGCCGCGTGTCCGAAATAGGCGGTGAAGCTGGCGTGGCGCGAAGCGGTGACGTCCACGCTGGTGTCGTAGAGCGTGGCCAGCCCGCGGTTGCCGCCGGTGGCGCGCCCCAGAAAACCGAAGGTCCAGGGCTGGAACGCGCCGCCCCCGGCGTACCAGAGGTCGTTGCCGCTGGTCAGCCGCAGCCCGTGGACCTCGGAGCGAATCGTCACCTTCGCGTGCGGGCGCAGAACCAAATCGCCGTGCAGATCCTCGTTGTTCATCATGTTGAAGAACGGGAAGCGCGCGTAGGGCCGCGGGGTGGGCAGCATCTGGAAGAAGGTGCCGTGCGTCTGGTCGCCCGGATTGTCGTCGCCGGTGGTGTAGGAGTAGCCGCCGCGCAGCCACGGCTTGACCGGGGCGAGCACGCCCGGTTGCCATCCGGCTTCCGCGAGGATCGCTCCCGAGCGCTGGTCCAGCCGGCCCCACCGCCCGGTCTGTCCGGCGCCCCAAACCAGCGCGTCGAACGTGCCCGCAGCGGTCTTCACCACCCCGGCGGCATGCGCGCCGAAGGTACCGATCCTGATGTTGTCCATATCGGCGCGCCGCGCGGCCAACGTGCGATTGTCGGTCTTCAACACGTGCCTCCAATCGTCGTAGTAGATCCCGAACAAGCGAAAATCGCCCGAGGCGTTGGCGCCGTCCACTTCGTGCGAGAGCGCCGCGTAGGCGAACGCGGTATGCAACTCGCCCCAGCCGTCGGTCTGGAACGCGCCGCGCGTCGGAATCGCCGCCAGCACCGTGACGTTGGTTTTCGACGTGCCCCAGCCGTACTGCGCGCCGTCGAAACTGCGGCCCACGTCGGACCAGCCGAAGGAGCCGATCAGCCGCTGGGCGATCCGCTCGCGCTTGAGCCAGCCCAGGGTCGCGTCCTTCGGGGTCAGTTCCAGCCCGTCCTGAAACTCGAACCGGCCGAGCCGCAGCGACTGCCGCCCGCGCTTGAAGCGAATGAATGCCTGCTTGGCGAACACCATCCCGCTGTTCTGTGAATTGCCGTTCGCGGCGAAGTAGCTTGCGCCCAACCCGAACTGACCCTGCGCGCCCAAAGTGGAAATGGCGTCGTTGGGCAATCCCAGCAGCGCCGGCGCCGCAAACTCGATCTGCCAGTCGTACCCTGGCTTCTGCTGGCTGACGCCGAAGCGCAACAGCATCGACCCGTAGCCGTAATCGCTGTTGGCCGCGCCCTGAAACCAGTCCGTGACTTCCGCGCGGGTCCGCAGGCTGCCGCTGAAGACGAGCGATCCGGCGGACTGCGCTCCGAGGCTCCCGGAGAAGAGGAATAGAAAGAGAATCTGCGCGCGCGGCATAATTCGATTTTGACGCGCCGCGGCCGCTGACGCCAGTGTGTCGGTGCGGCGGCGAAGTGTGCGGATTTGACCCTTTACGGCGATGTGAATAGAATAGAGAGTTAGGGAAGTGTAGCGAACTCAAGGGCCGATGAAACAGGGTGCGCCGCTCAATTTCCGCTATCAGGAAATCCTCACGGCGATCGTCCGCGAATATATCGAGACGGGCGAGCCGGTGGGATCGAGGACCGTCTCGAAGCTGCCGCAGACCCGGCTGAGCGCCGCCTCGATTCGCAACGTGATGGCGGACCTTGCCGACGAAGGCTACCTTTCCCAGCCGCACACCTCCGCGGGACGAATCCCCACCGGGAAGGCGTTCCGCTGCTTCGTGAGCGCGCTGAGCGTAAGCCGCGCCACTGCCGAATCCGAACGGTTGGCCAGGGAATTGCGGCAACTGGAGACGGTGCCGGAGCGGGTGGAGCGATCCAGCTTCATCCTGGTGGAACTCACCAAGAATGTCGGGATCGCTGTCGCGATTCCGGAGCTGGCGCAGGAACTGGATCAGATTCAACTGGTGCCGCTGAGCGATCGCCGCGTGCTGATGGTGCTGGTGACGCGCGACCAGATGGTGCGCAATCGCGTGCTCCAGTTGGACGAACCGGCGTCGCCCGAGGAACTGGCCTCCATCTGCAACTACGTGAACCGGAATTTTCGCGGCTGGCAGTTGGGGCGGGCGCGGCGCGCGCTGCTGCACCGCCTGGCCGAAGAGCGCGAACTCTACTACGCCGCGCAGCGCAAGCTGGAAATGCTGTACCAGAAGGGCCTGCTGGCGGTGGATATGTCGCCGGAACTGCACATGGAAGGCGCCAGTAACCTGCTCGGCCTGGACCTCCACCTGACCCGCGAAAAGTTGTGCGAACTGTTCCGCGCCCTCGAAGAGAAGCAGCGCGTGATCGAACTGCTGGACCGCTTCCTGGAGCGACCCGCCGGACAACTCGCGGTACGGGTCGGACTCGAAGAAGCCCATCCCGCCATGAAGGACCTGGCGCTCATCGGCACCACCGTGCGGATGAGCAACGGAGTGCCGGTGAAGATCGCGGTGCTCGGGCCCATGCGGATGGACTACGAACGCGTAATGGCCGCGGTGGTGCAAACCAGCCGGGCGCTGCAAGCGGCGCAATTCTGACCGGCTGGACGCAACTGATAAGCTGATAGAAGTGGAACCGGACAAGTCTCAAGCATCCCCCCAGGAACTTCCAGCCGAAGACCAAGCGCCTGTTTCGACCGTGGAGGCGCTGGCGGCGGAGCGCGACGCGTTGGCCGCGGACAAGGCGGAGCTCGAGGACCGGCTGCTGCGCGCCCGCGCGGAGTTCCAGAACGCGCGCGCCCGCGCCGAGCGCGAGCGCAGCGAGTACCTGCAGTTTGCGGCCATGGACCTGATCAAAGACATTGTGCCGGTGCTGGACGATTTCGAGCGCGCCATGCGCGCCGAGACGGCGGACAAGGATTACGCCAGGGGAGTCGAACTGATTTATCAACGGATGTACGATCAGCTCAGGAAAATGGGGCTGGAGCCGATCGAGACGGCGGGCCAGATCTTCGATCCGAATCTGCACCAGGCAATCGACCGGGTGGAGAGGGACGACGTGGCAGACCAGACGATCGTGGCGGAATTCCAGCGCGGGTATCAATTCAAGGGCAAGCTGCTCAGGCCGGCGATGGTCCGGGTCGCGGTGCATCCGTAGGCGGCGGTGAATCCGGTGTCCAAACGAGATTATTACGAAGTGCTGGGTCTGGGCCGCGAGGCCGGCGACCAGGAAATCAAAGCGGCGTACCGCGAACTGGCCAAGCGCCACCACCCCGACCGCAATCCCGACGATCCCGCGGCGGAGGAGAAGTTCAAGGAAGCCAGCGAAGCCTACAGTGTGCTGAGCGATTCGCAGAAGCGCGCCACCTACGACCGCTTCGGCCACCAGGGGTTGCAGGGCGCCGCCGGCGGTCCGCAATTCAACCCGGAAGCCTTCGCCGACTTCAGCGACATTCTCGGAGACTTTTTCGGTTTCGGCGATCTCTTCGGCGGAGGGCGGCGCAGCCGCACGCGCGCGCAGCGCGGCGAGGACGTGCGCTACGATCTGGAACTGGCCTTCGAAGACGCCATGTTCGGGATGAGCGCGGAGATCCAGGTCCCGCGCATGGAGCGCTGCGAGCACTGCCGTGGCGCAGGCAGCGAGCCGGGGTCCGGTCCCAGCCAGTGCCCTACCTGCCACGGCCGCGGCGAGGTTCTCTATCAGCAGGGCTTCCTCTCCATCCGGCGCACGTGCAGCACGTGCAACGGAAACGGACAGATCATCCGCAACCCGTGCGCCGATTGCCGCGGGCAGGGCTACACGCAGGTGCAGCGCAAGCTGAAGGTGAATATTCCGGCCGGGGTGGACGATGGGAACCGCCTGCGGCTGGCGGGCGAAGGGCAGCCCGGAATCAACGGCGGACCTCCCGGCGACCTGTACGTGTTCCTGAAGGTGAAGGAGCACGCCTTCTTTGAGCGGCAGGGGAACGACCTGCACTGCACCATCCCGGTGAATGTCGCGCAGGCGGTGCTGGGCTGCGAGGTGGATGTCCCCGGAATCGAGGGGCCCGCTAAACTGAAAATACCGGAAGGCACGCAGAATGGTGCGCAGTTCAAAATGCGCCACCGCGGGGCGCCGGTCCTCAACACGAATGGGCGCGGCGATCTTTACGTCCACGTGGACGTAAGAATGCCCGCGCGCCTCTCGCGCGAACAGCGCAAGCTTTTCGAGCAGCTCCGCGACACCCTCCCGGTCGACAACCGCCCGGCCGAGAAGGGCCTCTTCGAAAAAGTCAAAGACTATTTCATGTAAGGCGCTACGGGCGCGCCGCGGCCAGTGCCTTCTCCGAGGCCCGCAACCGCGCCAGAACCGGGGCCGTATCTCCCGCCGCGAGCGCTTTTGATGCTTCCGCGATCAAGGCCGCGGAGGCCGTCTGGTTGACGCCCTCGGCGCGCAGGCGGCGGACGCGGCTGATCTCCGGCAGCGATGCGGTCCAGCGGTCGAGGTCCGCCTTGGCGGCCGCGGCGTTGCCCGCCTTTTCGATGCGCTGGATCAGTTCGCGAGTCGTGGCCAGCACAGCCTTGCGCCGCCCCAGCAGCAATTCGATCTTCTCCGGGATGCCCGCGGTCGAGCCATCGGCGTAAACCGCGGCCCGCATCTTGACGTAATCGGGCACGGCGCCCACCGTCATGTTCGCGACGTCGAAGACCGTGGACGCGCCCCGCGCCAGCGGGGCGGCGGGGTCGTCCTGCCAGTATTGGTAGGAACTCCCCGGGTAATCCACTAACTCGATGAGGTAAGCGGTGAGCGGCTGCGCCGACGGATTGCTCACATGGAAAATGGATCCCCCGGTCTTGGGTTCGATGCGCAGTTCGGGCAGCGGGGCGTCGGCGGCGAACGCGAAGGCGGATGCGCAGGCAAGCGCGGCAAGGAGACGGACGGGCATCATTTGCTGATATTATCGGTCATCGAGAGACCCTCATGCGATCCCGGTTAGTTCTTATTCTGGCGGCAGCAGCGGCGGTGTCCGCGCCCGCGCAGGTGCGCTACGCACCGGACACCCACACGGTCACCATCGGCGGCAAGCCATTCACCACGTTTCACTACGGAGAGGACGCCAACAAACCGTTCCTGGCACCGGTGCGCTCGGCTTCGGGGAAGATCATCACCCGCGGCTTTCCGATGGAAAATATACCCGGCGAAAGCCGCGACCACCTGCATCATCGCGGCCTGTGGTTTTCCTACGACGATGTCAACGGCGTGAAATTCTGGGAGAACGATCCCTCCTACACCAAGCCGCACATCGGTAAGATCGTGGTGCAGGAGTCGCACTGGAAGGGCGGCGGCGCCACCGGCACGCTCTCGGCGACCATGCACTGGAACGATCCCAAGGGCCAGACCCTGCTGGTGGAGACCCGTGACATGGTCTTCTACGACCAGCCCGGCCTCCGTACCATCGACTTCCACATCACCCTCACCGCGGCGGTGCCGGTGACTCTCGGCGACACCAAGGAAGGCGCGTTCGCCATCCGCCTCACCGAGCCGTTTACCGAGCGCAAAGGCGCGCGCATCGTCAACGCCGAAGGCCTCGTCTCGATGAAGAACGTATGGGGCAAGCGCTCGGCGTGGGTGGATTACGAAGCCACGGTGGACGGCGAACCGCTGGGCGTAGCCATGTTCGACCATCCCTCCAACCCGCGGCATCCCACGTACTGGCACGCGCGCGACTACGGTCTCTTCGCGCTCGACCCGTTCGGGCGCGCGGCGTTCGACCCGAACCAGGAGGAGAGCCAGTGGAAGCTGGCTCAAGGAGACAAGATCTCCTTCCTCTGGCGCGTAGTGGTGCATCCGGGCGACGCCTCGGTCGCGGACCTCTATAAGGCGTTCGCTTCGAAATAGTCCGCGGGCCGGCCGCTCAGAGCGAGTAGCCGGCCTTTTCCGCGTCGCCGGCGAACATCTTCACGGTGTCCAGCGAAAGATCTTCCAGGTCCATGTCCCAGAGCTTCAGCGCCTTGGCCAGGATGTCGTGCGGCACGGTGACGATGTGGCAGCCGCAGGTGTCCGCCTGAACGATGTTCAGCACCTCGCGCACGCTGGCCCACAGCAGTTGCACACGGGGAAGTTCGCGCAGAATGTGCAGCGCCTCGCGCATCACCGGCACGGGGTCGCGGCCGGTATCGGCGACGCGTCCGGCGAAGATGCTGGCAATGGCCGGCACGCCGGGCGGGAGCACCGCGGCCACCTGCCGCACCTGGGACGGCGAAAGCATCGCGGTGATATTGAGTTTGACGCCTTCCCGCGCCAGTTCGCCGATCAACGGCACGGAGCTTTCGCGGCGCGTGTTGGTGATCGGAATCTTCACGAATACGTTGGTCTGCCAGGAACTGATCTTCAGCGCCTGCCGGCGCATGTCCGCAAAGTCGTCGCTCAGCACCTCGAAGCAGATCGGTTTGTCCACCACTTCGCGCAACGCTTCCCGGGCGAACCGCTCATAGTCGGCGATTCCGGCGTTGCGCATCAGGGTCGGATTCGTCGTCATCCCCTGGATGAGTGGATTGCGGTTGAGCTCGAGCAGTCCGGCCAGACCGGCGCCATCGGCGTAAATCCGCACCCTCAGATCGGCAATGCGCATAGTTGGCCTTGGGGACGTTTCCATCCGCCGGACGCCAGCTCTCCTTCTACCACAACCGCATCGGAATATCGCCCGGCGTGAAGCCCAGCCCCACCCGAACGCCGTACGCCCACAGGTTGTAGTTGGAGAAGTCTCCGCTGGTGAACTTGTGAGCATACACGCTCAGGATTCCGTGAGTGTACCGCATGATTTGCCGGCTAACATCCAGACTGAGCATGTAGCTCCCGTAGTAGCCTATGTAGTTTCCCAGCGAGTTCGAGCCGTAGTATCCGCCCGAGATGCCGGCGCTCCACCGTTTGAGCCCCGTGTAGGAGTAGCCTGCCATGGCGGTCTCCGTGGTGGACGTCAGAAACAGCCCGTTGCCTGGCGTGATGGCGCGGCCGCCGGAAACGTACACCACGCCGCGGTGCATTGTGTAAGAAAGGCGTCCGCTGGCCGTGGGCGTCCACTGCCGGCTGTAGGAGATCTGATTTGTGGAGTTGTATCCGATCAGGATGGCGATCGCCGGATCCACCGGCACAGTCTGAATGAACTTGGTGTCGAACAGGGTGGCGCCACCGGTAGCGGTCAGTTCCCAGTTCTTTGTCATCCGGACGGCATAGCTGCCCACGAAGCTGTGCATGTCGGTGCTGCTGAAGATATGGTTGAAGGAATAATGCGTGTAGTTGTAG
>JBBIQR010000085.1:0-8680 GCA_037442245.1 Candidatus Solibacter sp.
GACATAGACGTGCGAGTTCGCCTGTAACAGCGTCAGTAAGTTGTCGATCATCGGATACCCGGCGTGCATGATCCAGAGCCGGAGTTTCGGGTGCTTGGCCAGCAGCCCTTCGAGGAGCAGAGGATCGCCCATCGAACCGCGGAATTTCGGCATCGTGACGTTGGCCCGCCCGGACCCGCCGGTCCCCATGTGGATACCCACGGGAATATCGAGCTCCTCCGCCAGAGCGAAGTACTCGTCCACCGCCGGATCGCTCGGCGACATGCCCTGGTATTGCAGCCCGATTTCGCCCATCACCTGGAATCCGCCGCTGGTGAAGGCTTCGCGCAGCCGCTTGAGTTCGGCTTCTTTCTTGGGCCCGCTGAGCGCGGTCGCATCGAAACTCGTGCCGCGAATCACCCGCGCCGGCGCATCGGCTTTCCACTGATTGACCACCTTCTCCCCGCCCATCACGACCGCCGTGACATTGAGCCGTTCGAACTCGGCGAGCACTTCCTTCTCGTAGGCGTCCGGAGTCTTGGCGGGCAGCAGCGGATTGGCGCACGGCACGATCTTCCACCCGAACGGCGCTTCCTTTTCCTTCGGATCGGACGCCAGGAACGCCGGAGTGTTGGCGCACGCCGCCTGGCCGGCCATGCTCATCGCGGCATGGACGTGGATGTCGATGATCGGCGGCCGGGCGGGCGTCACATTCTGGGCGGGCAGCAGACTCGCCGCGGCGGTAATCGCGGCGCACAGGGCGGTAACTCGCATCGGATCGGCTCCTCGTATGCGCCCGGCCCGTCACGCGCGGCCGGGGCATCTGGCATTGTAGCCCGCACTGCCCCCACCCTGGGAGCTCCGGTGCGGCGCGTTCTTTACTCCTCCGCCCGGCGTAGTTCTTCGAGTGCCTGTTGCGTCGCGGATTTGAGGATGCCGAGGTGGTCTTCAACCAGGACCCACACCCTGGCTGGATCAACCCGGTCATATTCGTGACGCAGGAAATTCCCCAAAGCCCGCACGTTGGCCCACGGAACGGCCGGGCTCATTTGCTCAGTCAGCGTCCCCTGCTTTCTCGCGGCTTCGCTGATCCGTTCCAGGCACCGCTCCGTCGCGTTGCGCGTCTTCAAGTCTTCCAGGTAGGCGTTCAAATCCATTCCGCGAGTAAAGTCCTCGATGAGGATAATGTTTTCGGGAATATCCTCAAACCGCTGAATGGGATCTTTAGAAGGCACGAACCGCTTCAGCCTCCACACTCTTTTGGACTCGCCGCTTCAACGTCCCTTCTTCGACAAGTTCGACCCGCCGGCCGAGCATTTGCTCGATCTGACGCTCGATTCCCACAACCTCCAAGAGCGAGATACGCCGGTTACTGTCGAAGGCCGCGAGCAGGTCGATATCGGAATCGGTGCGCTGCTCCCCTCGTGCGGTCGAACCGAAGAGTGACAGCCGGACAACACCGGCGGCGCGCAGTTCCGGTTCGTGCCCGCGCAACGTGGCAATCACGCGCTCGCGATCCATGGGGCCATTGTCGCGGTCTCATCCGCGGCGGGTCAAGCGCTCCAAACCGGCTCTGATTATCTGATACACTGCGGGTCGGGAACCCCGCATGACCAGCAAGGAACGTGTGACCGCCGCCCTCGATCACCGGCCTCCGGACCGTATCCCCATCGACTTCGGCGCCACCACCGTCACCGGCATCCACGTCAGTTGCGTCGCCGCCCTCCGCGATTACTACGGCCTCGAACGCCGCCCGGTCCACGTCCACGAACCCAGCCAGATGCTCGGCCGCATCGACCCCGACCTCCAGCAGGCCATGGGCATCGACGTCAACGGCGTCTTCCGCCGCAAAACCATGTTCGGGTTCAGTTGCGAAAACTGGAAACCGTGGCGCACGCCCCAGGGCCTCGAAGTCCTCGTCCCCGGAGGCTTCCAAACCACCACCGACTCCGCGGGCAACACCTATATGTACCCTGAAGGCGATCTCTCCTCGCCGCCCAGTGCCCGCATGCCCGCCGGCGGCTACTTCTTCGACGCCATCATGCGCCAGCCTCCCATCGTCGAAGACGCCCTCGACCCCCAGGACAACCTCGAAGAGTTTCAGCCGGTCTCCGGCGCCGACCTCGCCGCCCTGAAATCCGCCGTCGAAACCGCCGCCGCGGGCGAACGCGCCGTCCTCGCCACCTTCGGCGGCACTGCGTTCGGCGATATCGCCCTCGTCCCCGCGCCCTTTCTCAAGCACCCCAAAGGCATCCGCGACATCACCGAGTGGTACATGTCGCTCCGTTCGCGCCGCGATTACATCCACGCCGTTTTCTCCCGCCAGTGTGAAATCGGTATCGCGAACCTCTCCAGAATCCACTCCGCAACCGGGGATCTCGTCGACGCGCTGTTCATCTGCGGCACCGATTTCGGTACCCAGTCCGGGACCTTCTGCTCCGTGAATACCTTCCGCGACCTCTGGGTGCCCTACTATCGACGGGTGAACGATTGGGTCCACGCGAACACCTCGTGGAAGACGTTCAAACACTCCTGCGGCTCCGTTGACCGCTTCATCCCGGACTTTATCGAGGCCGGCTTCGATATCCTGAACCCCGTGCAGTGCTCCGCCGCCAACATGGACGCCGCGCACCTCAAGGCCGATTACGGCAGCCGCATCGTGTTCTGGGGCGGGGGCGTCGACACCCAGAAAGTGCTGCCCTTCGGCACGCCCGAAGAGGTGCGCCGCCAGGTGCTCGAACGCTGCCGCATCTTTTCCCAAGACGGCGGTTTCGTCTTCAATACGATTCACAACGTGCAGGCTCGGACCCCGGTCGAAAACATCGTGGCCATGCTCGATGCCGTGCACGAATTCAATGGAGTGGCTCTTCATGCCTGAACTCAGGGAACTCTACGATGCCATCCTCAATGGCGACCACAAGACCTCGGCCGCGGTGACCAGGGAGGCCATCGACGCCGGCATCGAGCCCATGGAACTCGTCGCCGGCTACATGGTGCCGGCCATGGACGAGGTCGGCAAGCGCTTCGAGTGCGAGGACTACTTCATCCCCGAACTCCTTCTCTCGGCGCGCGCCATGAAAGCCGCGCTCGAACTGCTGCGCCCCCTGCTCGCCGCCTCCGGAGCCAAATCCGCCGGCCGCGTCGTCATCGGCACCGTGAAGGGCGACCTCCACGACATCGGCAAGAACATCGTCGGCGCCATGCTCGAAGGCGGCGGCTTCGAGGTCATCGACCTCGGCGCCGATGTGCCGCCTCAGAAGTTCATCGATACGATCCGCGAGCGCAGCCCGCACCTCGTCTGCCTTTCCGCGCTTCTTACCGTCACCATGCCTTCGATGAAGACCACCATCGAAGCCTTCCAGCAGGCCGGCGTCCGCGACGGAGTCAAGGTCATCGTCGGCGGCGCTCCCGTCACCGCCGACTTCGCCCGCGAAATCGGCGCCGATGGCTACGGCGAGAGCGCCACCGCCGCCGTCACCCTTGCCCGCCGCCTCGTACCCGCCGCATGAGTACCGCACCCATCCTCACCGACGGCGCATGGGGCACCCAGTTGCAGGCCCGCGGTCTCGCAGCCGGCGAATGCCCCGACGCGTGGAACCTCTCCCGTCCCGATGCCGTCGCCGAAGTGGCCGCGGCTTACGCCGATGCGGGCAGCCGCGTCGTCCTCACCAACACGTTCCGCGCCAACCGCATCGCACTGGAGGGCTACGGACTCGCAGCCCAGGTGGACGCCATCAACCGCGCCGGCGTCGAACTCTCGCGCCGCGGCGCCGCCGGCCGCGCCCGCGTCTTCGCCTCCATCGGACCCAGCGGCAAGATGCTCGCCACCGGAGACGTCTCCGCCGAAGCCCTCCGCGAAGCCTTCGTCGAACAGGCGCGCTCCCTTGCCGCCGCCGGCGCCGATGCGCTCGTGGTCGAAACCATGTCCGATCTTGACGAGGCCGTCCTCGCCGTCGAAGCCGCCCGCGCCACCGGCCTCCTCACTGTGGGCTGCATGGTTTTCGATACCGGCCGCAACAAGGACCGCACCATGATGGGCAACACTCCCGAGCAGGCCGCCGAACGCCTCGCCGCCGCCGGCGCCAACGTCATCGGGGCCAACTGCGGCTGCGGCATCGAAGGCTATGTCGCCATCGCGGCCCGCTTGCGTGCCGCGACCACGCTCCCCATCTGGATCAAGGCCAACGCCGGCCTCCCGGAACTCGTCGAAGGCAGCGTGACCTACCGCATGACCCCCGCCGAATTCGCCGCCCACGCCCGAAAAATGCAGGGCGTCGCCTACCTCGGCGGCTGCTGCGGCACGACCCCGGCCTTCATCCGCGCGCTGGCGGACGCATGCGCCTGAAAGCCATTTCCTGCGACGTCATGTACCGCGAGATCTGCCACCTCGCGGCCCACTCCGCCAACCAGGTGGACGTCGAGTTCCTGCCCAAAGGGCTCCACGATCTGAAAAGCGCGGCCATGCGCGAACGCCTCCAGGAGCGGGTCGATCTCGCCACTCAGGAAAACTACGACGCCGTCGTCATGGCTTACGCCCTCTGCGGCAACGGCCTCAACGGCCTCCGCTCCCGCGCCATCCCTCTGGTCGTGCCCCGCGCGCACGATTGCATCGCCCTCTTCCTGGGCGGACGCCACCGCTATCAGGAGTACTTCGATTCCCACCACGGCGTGTACTTCAAAACCAGCGGCTGGATCGAACGCGGCCACACCACCAACCAGCTCACCGGCTACGGCGTCTCCATGGCCGAACTCGTCGCCAAGTATGGCGAGGAGAACGCCGAGTACCTGTACGAGCAGTTGAACCAATACCAGCAGACCTACCACACCTATACCTACATCGAAATGGGCATCGAGCCCGACGGCCGCTTCGAAGAGAAGACCCGCGCCGAGGCCGCCGAACGCGGCTGGGACTTTGAGAAACTCGCGGGCGATCTCTCCCTCCTCCGCCGCCTCATCGAAGCACAATGGGACGAAGCCGACTTCCTGGTCGTGCCCCCCGGTTACCGCATCGCCGCCACTTGGGACGACCGCGTCATTGAAGCCCGCAAGGCGGACTCATGACCCGCCAAAGTGGAGCTGGCCTCGCGGCCTGCCCTTTAGACCAGACTAATATCCCCCTTCGCGCCGGCGTGCCCCTCGCATGAGCATCACCCTCCGCCTCGAACCCCTGGGCGCTCGCGTGAAGACCGAACCCGGCGCTCCGCTCCGCGACCTCCTGCTGCCCTTCGGCGTCGAGTTCCCGTGCGGCGCCAAGGGCCGTTGCCGCCGCTGCCGCGTCCGCGTCCTCGAGGGCACGGTGGACCCTGGACCCGACGACGGCGCCGCCGATCTCCTGCCCGGCTGGATGCTCGCCTGCCGCGCCCGCGCCGCCGCCGACGCCACCCTCGAAATCGGCCAGTTCGAAGCCCCCATCCTCGCCGACGACCGCGCCTTCCCTTTCACCCCGCGCCCCGGCCGCGGCCTCGCCATCGACCTCGGCACCACCACGCTGGTCGCGCAACTCGTCGATCTCTCTACCGGCGCGGTCCTCGGCGTGCGTACCGCCCTCAATCCGCAGGCCGCGTGGGGCGCGGACGTGATGACCCGCATCGAATACGCTCTCCATCCCGAGGGCCGCGCCCGCCTGCACGACGCCATCCACGCCGCCCTCGACGAGATGAGCACGGCGCTCTCCGGCGGCCGCCCGCCCGATGCCACCGCCATCTGCGGGAACACCGTTATGCTCCACCTCTACGACGGTCTCGACCCCGCGCCTCTCGCCCACGCTCCCTTCGAGCCCTTGCAGCTTGAATCGCCCAACGGCTTCCTCCCCTGCCTCGGCGGCTTCGTGGGCAGCGATATCCTCGCCGGCATCGTCGCCACCGGCATGCACGAAAGCCCGGACCTCTCCGTTCTGATCGACCTCGGCACCAACGGCGAAGTCGTCGTCGGGCACCGCGGACGCCTCCTCTGCGCTTCCACCGCCGCCGGCCCCGCCTTCGAAGGCGGGCGCATCTCCTGCGGCATGCGCGCCGCCACCGGCGCCATCTCCGAAGCCGCGGCGGAAGACGGCCGCCTCCGCTGCACCGTGATCGGCGGCGGCCCCGCGCGCGGCATCTGCGGCAGCGGCCTGGTGGATGCGGTCGCCGCCGGCCTCGATCTCGGCCTCATCTCGCCGCGCGGCCGCGCTCCCGAACCGATCCCGCTCACCGCCGGTCTCGCGCTTACGCAGGCCGACGTGCGCGAACTGCAACTCGCCAAGGCCGCCATCGCCGCCGGTGTCCGCGTCCTGCTCGAGCGCTTCGGCGCAGCCCCCGGAGGCGTCCGCCGCGTCTGGCTCGCCGGCGCGTTCGGCAACTACATCAACCGCGCCAGCGCCCGCCGCATCGGCCTGCTCGAATTCCCCGACGACGTGGTTCAACCCGCCGGCAACACCGCCCTGCTCGGCGCCAAACTTGCGCTCTTCGCCCCGGACCCGGCGTTCCGCGACGTCCGCGCCATCACGCGCCACGTCCCCCTCGGCGCGGACCCCGGCTTTCAAGATGCCTACGTCGACGCCATGCCGTTCCCGGCAGGCTGACCGTTTCCGCGCCCGCTCCCTGCCGAGGGCCGCCATACCCCGGTGTGTTAGGCTGGGTCCTCGGATTGGAACGCTTTCGGCGGAGCGCATGAACGCATGACATTCGCGATGGACCGCACCGGGCCTTCGCCCGCCCGGTTCCGCGTGCTGGCCCTGATCGCCGCGGGCACCATGATCAACTACCTGGACCGCACCGTGCTTGGCATCGCGGCGCCGGGGATGACCGCGGAGCTGCACCTTTCGCCGGCTGTCATGGGACTGGTGTTCTCGGCGTTTTCGTGGAGCTACGCGGCGGGGCAGATCCCGGGAGGCTGGCTGCTGGACCGGATCGGCACGCGCCTGACCTACTTCCTTGCTGTGGCGCTGTGGAGCGGGTTCACGCTGGCGCAGGGGTTCGCCGCCAGAGTCTCCGCGCTGCTGGCGTTCCGCTTCGGACTGGGCTTGAGCGAGTCGCCCTGCTTTCCCACGAACGGCCGCGTGGTGGCCACCTGGTTCCCCGAGCACGAGCGCGCGCAGGCGACCGCGGTCTATACGGTGGGCGAGTACCTGGGGCTGGCCTGTTTCGGTCCGCTGCTATTCTGGATCTCGCGCGCCTTCGGGTGGCGGGCGACTTTCATCGCGGTGGGATGCACGGGGCTCGTCTTCGCCGCGGTCTGGTGGGTGCTCTACCGGGACCCGGAGCCGGCAAACGGCGCGCGCGGGCGCAGGGGCGATCCGATGCGATGGGAGCAGGTGCGGCGCCTGCTGCGCCACCGCCAGGTATGGGGCGCGAGCATCGGGCAGTTCGGCGGCAACACTACGCTGGTGTTCTTTCTCACCTGGTTTCCGACTTACCTGGCGAAGGAGCGGCACATGGACTGGATGCGCGCCGGGTTCTTCGCCATCCTGCCGTTTCTAGCCGCGGCGTGCGGCGTGCTGCTGGGCGGATGGGGATCGGACACGATTCTGAAACGCACCGGGTCGCGGAACCTGGCGCGCAAGCTGCCGCTCATCGCCGGGTTGTTCGGCGCATCGAGCATCATCCTGGCGAACTACGCGAAGGGCGACGCGCTGGTGACCGCGATTCTCTCCTGCGCCTTTTTCAGCCAGGGAATGACCGGCCTGGGATGGACCGTGATCTCCGATGTGGCTCCGGTGGAACTGCTGGGGCTGACCGGAGGGATCTTCAGCTTCGCGGCGAACCTGGCGGGCGTGATCACCCCGGTGGTCGTGGGCGTGATCATCGGCGCCACCGGGTCCTTCTTCTACGCGCTGGTCTACGTGGGAGCCGCCGCGCTGCTGGGCGCGTTCTCGTACGTGTTCCTTTTGGGCGACGTGAAGCGCATCGAACTCGAGTAGCTCAGATGCGGCGCACCTGGATGTGCTTGTACTCGGTCCAACGCCCGGTGTCGTGCGCCTGGAGTTCGATGTAGCCTTCGTCGAGATTGTCCAGCGTGTCGTATTCGAGGACGGTCTCGCCGTTGATGCGGACCAGGCAGTTGGCGTCCTTCACGCGGAGTTGGAAGAGCCACCATTTTTCGGGCTGGATGCGCGGATAGAGGCCGCGCTTGTAGTGGTACAGCGAGCCGGTGGGATAATGGGCGCCTTCGACGTCGTGCAACTGAACCTCGTAGTGGCGGCCGGCGGAACCCTTGCCCTCGGTGCGGAACATGACGCCGCCATTGTGGTGCCAGACGTGGCGAATATACATCTGGAGTTCGAAGTCGCGGAACTTTTCATTGGTGGCGAAGTGGCCGTTGCCGTCGCCGTGGAGAACACCGTCGAGCGCCTGGAAGATGGGTTTGCCCTGGGAGACGTGCCACTTGGAAAAGTCGGCTGCGGTTTCGTAGAGCGGCGTCCACGCGACCTTAGACGGGAGTTCCCGCACGCGCAGGCTGCGGAAACGGATCGGGTAGGAGAGGGATTCGAAGCCCAGGTACCCGCTGCGCAGGCGCTGGCGGAGTTCGGGGACGGATTCCACGTCGAGGTCCTGGATCCGTTCGCCGTTGGTCCAGACCTGGAGGCGCGGCCAGTCCATCAGGATGCGGAACGTGTTCCACTGGCCCTGGTTCTTCACGTTGATTTTCAGCGGCGGAACGATGGGGAAGATGCTGCCCATGGATTCGGGAGCGGGTTTGGCGTCGACATCCTGGAAGATGTTGA
>JBBIQR010000085.1:8726-16701 GCA_037442245.1 Candidatus Solibacter sp.
TGCCGGAATTCATCCACCCCTTGACGAAGAACTCGCCGCGGAAATCGAAATTCTCGTACTGGCGGGCGGAGCGTAGCCAGGTGGGGTAGCCGGCGCTTTCGTGGACCACGATGTCGCCGTTATCGATGTAAAAGGCGGATTCGGGGCCTTCCTCGACGGTCCAGCCGGACAGGGTCTTGCCGTCGAATAAGGAGACGAAGCCGGACTCGGAGGAATCCTGCGGGGATGCCGCCAGAAGCGGCGAGAAGGCCGCTGTGGTGAGGAGGTCGCGTCGATTGAGCTTCACAGGGAGAATTTATCACGGCCGGGCGGTGCGATCAGTTCTCCGACGGCACCCGCTCGATGTGATCGACCACCAGATACTGGACCTGCACATTCCTCCGTTCCAGTTTCAGGCCGAGCGACTCCCGAAGCGCGGTGGGAAGGTCCCTGTCGGGCCAGCCCGGCGGCGGCGGCGGCACGGGGTCGGGTCCCGGGGGCAACCGGTCGGGGCTCGATGTCCAACGCAGGTCGATATCGTATTTTCCCGTGAGGCCGGTCTGGTCCTCCACGGGACCGTAACCCTTGGTGGAGAGATTCGAGGCCAGCGTCGCCATCGTCATCACGCCTTTCAACGCGCCAAAGGACGCGCGGGCGGCGCTATAGAACATCATGCCCTTGTTCTTGCCCATGAAGTTCGCGCCCGCATCGTCCTCCTGGAACTTCGGCCCACCCTGGTCCACCACCAGCGCGTTGCCGGATCGGGTGCGGTCATCCTTGTGGGCGGCGAGTTTAAACCGTTCCGCCAGCAGCGTCTGGAGCATGGCCGGGACCTGGTCCCGGGTTGCGCCTTCCGGCATCTTGGCGGAAATTGCGAAGCAATCGGATTCGAGCCACCCAGGCCCTTCGATCCGCTCCATTTTCACTTGGAAGGCTTCCATCAGGACCGCTTTGAGGAACACGCCGGGCAAAATGACGGACCCCGGACCCATGGAGCCGGCCCCACCGCACTGCTCCGCCCGTTTCACGGAAGCCACTTCGAACTTCGGTGGAACGGAGGGGTTCTGGCCATAAGCCATGGCCAGAGCCAGCAGGACGCCAATCGTGATCTTCATCGCGCGCCGCCTACTGCTTCGCAAAGACCAGTTTCTGGTCGGCTTCCCCCATGCTGCTCGAAAAATGCCGCAGAACCGTGAGCGTCTTGCCGCCGCCGGATAGCGCCCACCGGTCCTTCATGGTGAACGGCGTGTCGCCGAACGCACCCTTGGTTTCCATGACCAGGGTTTCGCCGTCCCAACTGGCCGTGCTCTTCATTTCGGAGCCGCCGAAGCCCTGATTGGTGGACTCCTTGCCGTCGGTGGTGTAGTTCGCGGTGAACTGCATGTCTCCGTTATCGGTCGACATTTTGGCGTCCACCGAGATCTTCGGCTCGGCGTGAGTGATCTTCTGGGTCAGGCTGGAGGGCGCCGGGAACTGGCCGAAATCGCTCTTGGCGGTGTCGAGTTTCCAGGTGCCGTTGAGGTCGGGCGCGGCGGCGAAGGCCGCAACCGCGGTCAAGAGGGCAAATGCAGCGAGGCGCATCGTAAATCTCCTTGGGCGCGTGGCGCCGTATACCCGCACATTGAAGCAGAGTACGCGGCCGGCGGCAATCGGGCGGAGCGTGGTGCTGTATCGTAGTTGGGAGGCAAAAGGATGGACTGGCTCCGGATCGAAGGATCGCTCCACATCGGGCTTATGCCGGCCGAAACGCTACTCCCGTACCTTTGCGATCGATTGCGCGAGGTCAAGGCGCGCCGCATTACGGTCACAGATCACGCCGTGTCCTTTCGCGGCGGAATGTTTCGCTTCGTCGGCAAATGGAACGTGCTGGTGCCGTTCGGACACGGCGAATTGATGGTCGACGAGCAGAAGCGCGAACTGCGCTACCGGCTGAGCATCCGGCAAATGGTTCTGTTGGTGACCTTCGTGGTCGCCGCCGCGACCATTGCCGCATGGGTTGGCCTCCAAACGGGTCCGGGCATCCTGCTGGTGTCGGCGGTGGGCTGGATTTGGCTCGTCGGCGGCAACCTGCTGATCGGCATCCCCCGCTTCAAGCGGTTTCTGCGCAAAGCGGTGGATTGCCAGCGGGACGCTTCTCCGTTACCCTGGTGACTTGGATATTGTTCGCTAACACCCTCCGGCGCGGCGGGCTCGTCATTTTGAGCCCAGTGCAGTGGTGTGTTTCCAAGTAACTCCTGGAGCGAACTTATCCATGTTTCTCGAACGGCTCGGCGCCGGAGCGGATGTCTACGGCGCCTTCTCCCCTTACGCCCGGCAGCGGATGACGCTGGCCCGGGTTGCGATCGCGCAGCGCGATCTCTACTACCTCTATACCGAAGACGGTTCCATGCCGGCGGAGCCATCGGGGAAGCTGTATTACCACGCCGCCGGCTCCGCCTCTCTCCCGGTAACGGGCGACTGGGTCGCGGTGCGAATCGCCAGCACCGATCAGGCTGTGGTGGAAGCGGTCCTGCCGCGGCACACCTGCCTTTCGCGCCGCGCCGCCGGAAGGCGCGACCAGGAACAACCCCTCGCCGCCAACGTGGACGTGGTCTTCGTGGTCTGCGGACTCGACGGCGACTTCAATCTTCGCCGCCTGGAACGGTACCTGGCGCTAGTAGCGGCAAGCGGCGCGGCGCCTGTCGTGGTGTTGAACAAAGCCGACCTCTGTGCCGATCCCGCGGAACGGGTTGGCGAAACCGCCGCCATCGCACGCAACGCGCCGGTGGTAGCGACGAGCGCGCTCGATCCGGGAGGGATCGACGGGCTCCACCGGTTTCTCACGCCGGGCGCGACGGTAGCGCTGCTCGGGTCCTCCGGTGCCGGCAAGTCCACGATCGCCAACGGACTATTGGGCGAGGAGCGGTTTCGTTCGGGCGAAGTCCGGATGAGTGATTCCCGCGGATGCCACACCACGGTGCGAAGAGAACTCGTCCCGCTGCCGGTTACCGGCGCGATCATCGATACGCCCGGGCTGCGCGAGTTGCAACTCTGGACGGGGCCGGAGAGCGTCGATGCGGTGTTCGATGAGATCGCCGCTCTCGCCGGAAACTGCCGGTTCCGCGACTGCACCCACTCGGACGAACCGGGATGCGCCGTCCTGGCGGCGGTGGACTGCGGGCAGGTGGACGCGGCCCGGTGGGCGAGTTTCCGCAAACTCCGTCAGGAGGCGGAGTGGCACGTAGCCATGGCCGATCCGCTCGCCGCCAGGGAACGGAAGCGGAAGTGGAAGATCATCCACAAACAGGCGCGCGCTTTCAACCGGTCGCGGCGCTGATCGGAAACCGCTATGCCAGAATCCCCATGCGCTTGGCCACGGTGCGGAAGATTTCGAGCGCGCGGTCGAGTTCCCCGGTGGTGTGGGTCGCGGCCACGATGGTGCGGATGCGGGCGCGCCCCTTGGGCACGGTGGGGAAGCCGATGCCGGTTGCCAGCACTCCCGCCTCGAACAGTTCCCGGGAGAACTGGTGCGCGAGTTTGGCTTCGCCGACCATCACCGGGGTGATGGGCGTCTCGCTGATGCCGGTATCGAAGCCGGCATCGGCCAGTCCTTGTTTGAAATAGCGGGTGTTGGCCCAGAGTTGTTCGATGCGCTCGGGTTCCTGCTCGAGCACGTCGAAGGCGGCCAGGCACGCCGCGGCGACGGCGGGCGGGTGCGAGGTGGAAAACAGGAACGGTCGCGCGCGGTGGTAGAGGAACTCGATCAGGTCGCGGCTGCCGCAGACGTATCCGCCGAGCACCCCCACCGCCTTGGAAAGAGTGCCGACCTGAATGTGCACGCGGCCGTGCACGTCGAAGTGATCGATGGTGCCGCGTCCGTTGCGCCCCAGGACGCCGGAAGCGTGGGCGTCGTCCACCATCATGATCGCGCCGTGGCGCTCGGCCGCTTCGACCAGGCCGGGCAGCGGACCGATGTCGCCGTCCATCGAGAAAACTCCATCCGTGATGAGCAGCTTGCGGCCGGGCACGGAGTCGAGATCGGTGAGGATCCTCTCGGCGGCGGCGACGTCTTTGTGGGGGAAGACGTGGATCTTGGCCCGCGAAAGCCGGCACCCGTCGATGATGCTGGCGTGGTTCAACTCGTCGCTGATGATGTGATCCTCGGGAGTGAGGATGGCGCTGACGGTTCCGGCGTTGGCGGCGAACCCGGACTGGAAGACCACGCACGCTTCGACGTTCTTGAACGCGGCGATGCGCTCCTCAAGCTGCATGTGCAGGCTCATGGTGCCGCTGATGGTGCGGACGGCGCCGCTGCCGACGCCGAACTTGCGTACAGCTTCGAGGGCGGCTTCGCGCAGGCGCGGGTGGGTGGTCAGCCCGAGGTAGTTGTTGGATGCCAGGTTGATGACCTGTTTTCCGTCAAAGCGCGATTCGGCGGCGCTTTCCGATTCGAGGACGCGCAGGCGCTGGTAAGTGCCCTGGGCGCGCCAGTCTTCGAGCTGATCGTGCAGGTACGTCAGAGGATTGCTCATAACGGTTCCAGTTTGCGATAGGCGCCCGCGAAATGAATCAGCGGGTTGCCTTCGGCGATGTGGGCGCGGATCATTTCGCCCACGAAGATGTCGTGGTCGCCCATTTCGGCGCGGTGGTGGACAGCGCATTCGATCTGGGCGAGGCTGCCGGGGATGAGGGGGACGCCGGTCGCACCGGCCACCCACGGGACGGCGCCGAAGCGATCGTGGCCTTTGCGTGCGAAGTGGTCGGAGAGGGTCCGCTGGCCCTCATTCAACACGTTGATTCCAAAATAATTCGCGTTACGGAAAAGCCCGATGCTGGAGGCCGCGTGGCCCACGCAGATCAGTACCAGAGGCGGGTCCAAAGATACAGATGTGAAAGAACTTACGGTCAGACCGTGGGGTGCGCCGGAGGCATCCGGAACGGTGGCGATGGTGACGCCGGTGGCGAAGCGCCCGCAGGCGCGGCGGAATTCCGCGCCGGTAACCCGCGTTTGGTCGCTTGACATGAGAATAAATTCAATCCTATCATGAGGTTGACCGTTGCGGTGCGCGAGGAGGCTGTTTTGATCAAGCTGGACATCATCAACGAAGTTGTGAATCGGACCGGCATCACCAAGACAAAAGCCGAGATGGCCGTGGAGACGGTCTTCGAATCCATGAAGAAGGCCCTCGAGCAGGGCGACCGCATCGAGTTGCGCGGGTTTGGGGTGTTTAACGTGAAGCCGCGCAAGACGGGTATCGGGCGCAACCCGCGCACCGGCGCGGAAGTCTCCATCCCTCCGGGGAAAGCGGTGCGCTTCAAGCCCGGCAAGGAGTTGCAGACGCTGCAGTAAAGACCCCGGCTGCACCGACGGCGTTCATCGTGTCTTCCCAGGATTTTCCGCCCGCGCCGTACCCTCTGTTCGCCGATAATGGCGCGGGAGGCGCCTATACTCCCTTCGTACATCGGACGCGGGAACGCTACTGGCTTTATTCCCTTCTATTTGCGCTGACGATCGTGACCACGTGCGTG
This sequence comes from Candidatus Solibacter sp., assembly GCA_037442245.1. Taxonomy (GTDB): domain Bacteria; phylum Acidobacteriota; class Terriglobia; order Bryobacterales; family Bryobacteraceae; genus Solibacter. Next base: position 14,214 of record JBBIQR010000085.1, read on the forward strand.
GTGGGCGCGTCGATGCAGGTCGATTTCGAGCGCAATCTTCCGTTCGATATCGAACGCAGCCTGAACTTCTGGGGCGCCCTGCTGCGGCATCCTCTGTTGATTCTGGAGGGACTGCCGTTCTCGCTGACGCTCCTGGGCATCCTGCTGGCGCACGAGATGGGGCACTACCTGGCAAGCGAGCACCACCGCGTAGATTCGAGCCTGCCGTACTTTCTGCCTTCGCCGTTTCTCGGCACCTTCGGCGCGTTCATCCGGGTGCGGTCGCCGATTTACACCAAGCGGGCGCTGTTCGATATCGGAATCGCCGGTCCGCTGGCGGGGTTTGTGTGCCTGGTGCCCGCGCTGGCGGTGGGACTGGCATTTTCGCGGATCGTGCCCGGCGTGGCGCATCAAAGCGACATCCACTTCGGGGTGCCGCCGCTCGAATGGCTGCTCATCCACGCGGTCTTCCCTGGGGCCTCCACGGGCGATATCTGCCTGCATCCGATCGCGCGGGCGGCGTGGATCGGGATGTTCGCCACGTCGATGAACCTGCTGCCGATCGGGCAACTGGACGGCGGGCACATCCTCTACGCCTTCTTTCCGCGGCGGCATCGACAGGTGGGACGGCTGCTGTGTCTGGCGATGATCCCGCTGGGGCTGCTGTGGAAAGGCTGGGCGTTCTGGGGACTGGTGCTGCTCTGGCTGGGGCGGCGCCATCCGGTGATCGAAGATCCGGAAGCGCTGGATTCCGGGCGGCGGAAACTGGGGCTGGTGGCGCTGGGAGTATTCCTCCTGTGCGTCACGCTGGTGCCCTTCAGCGACGGCGGCTTCTGATGAAGATCACCGCCACCATCATCACCCAGGATGAGGAGCGGAACATCGCGCGGGCGATCGAGAGCCTGCGCTGCTGCGACGAGATTCTGATTGTAGACTCGGGTTCGACCGACCGCACGGTGGAACTGGCCAAGAACCTGGGCGCGCGGGTCGTCGAAGCCGGCTGGCGCGGATATGCCGGGCAGAAGAACTGGGCGGCGGCGCAGGCGGCGAACGACTGGGTGCTCTCTCTCGACGCCGACGAAGCGCTGAGCGAAGCCCTGGAAGCCGAGATCTGGAGCCTGAAGAAGAGCGGTCCGCAGTTCGATGCGTATACCATGCCGCGCCTGGCGCGCTACCTGGGCCGCTGGATCTACCACTCGGGCTGGTACCCGGACCGTAAGGTGCGGCTCTACCATCGCTCCAAAGCCCGTTGGATCGGGGACTTCGTCCATGAGAGCGTGAGGCCGCAGGGCAGCGTAGGGCACCTGGAGAGCAACATCCTCCACTTCACCTGCGACTCGCTGAGCGAGCACCTGCGCACCCTGGACCGCTACACGACGCTGGCGGCGCAGGAGTTGGCGGCGAGCCGGGTGGGCGTGCCGCTGTGGAGCCTGATCCTGGACCCGCCGTGGAATTTCGTGAAGGCGTACGTGATCCAGCGCGGGTTCATGGACGGCTTCGAAGGGCTGATCATTTCTTACATGGCCGCGTTCTACACCTTCCTGAAGTATTCGAAGGCGCGGAACATGAGTTAGCCGTGGATGCGAATTCTTCATCTAGACGCGGGCCGGGAGATGCGCGGCGGGCAGTGGCAGGTGCTGCGGCTGATCGCCGGACTGGCGGCGGCGGGCGTGGACTCGACGCTGCTGGCGCGCGAGGGTTCGCCGCTCTTCCTCGCGGCGCGGCGCGCAGGCTGGCGGGTGGAGCCGCTGCGCCTGACGCGGGTGATCGGGGAATGGCGCGGGCACGACATCGTCCACGCGCACGACGCGCGCAGCCACACGATGGCGGCGCTGCTGCGCGGGCGTCCGCTGGTGGTTGGGCCGGCCGGTCGAGCTGCCCGGGTCGGCGCCGCTGGTGTTCGAGGGAGGCCGGTCCATCGGCAGCCGCCTGGTCTCCTGGCCGCGCGAGCAGGTGGTGAAGTGCCTGGTCCGCTTCCACCCCGACGAGCCCATCGAGGATCGCCTGGAGCAGGAGACCCAGCTCCTCGCCCTCCACGACGCCGTGCAGCAGAGCGGCCACGAGCTGCTCCTGGAGGTCATCCCTCCGCGCAAGTGGCCGGTGGACGCCGACACGGTGGTGCGCGCCCTGAAGCGCATCTACAACCTAGGTATCCACCCGGAGTGGTGGAAGCTCGCGCCCATGTCGCGAGAGACCTGGCAGCGGGTGGACGCGCTCCTCGCCGAGCGGGACCCCTGGTGCCGCGGGGTGGTCATCCTCGGCCTCAAGGCCTCGGTGGAGCAGCTGGCGGTGGCCTTTCGCGACGCCTCCGCCGCGCGCTCCTGCCGAGGCTTCGTCGTCGGCCGCACCATCTGGCACGTCCCGGCGCGCGCCTGGCTCGCCGGAGAGCTTGACGACGCCGCCCTGGTGGCGCAGGTCCTGGCCAACTTCGCCGCCCTGGCGCGCGCCTGGCGCGAGGTCCGCGGCGGGCGCGGTGAGGCCCCGTGAGCCGGCCCGCCCGCACCCGGAC
>JBBIQR010000086.1:0-13203 GCA_037442245.1 Candidatus Solibacter sp.
TAGCTGTTGCCTTCGTCATCCACCATCTCCTCGGGCTCAACCCCAGGATCGGCGGCAGTCCGAACGCGAACGTGAACGCTTCCGGCACGCGCCCGAAGCCGCGCTGCGCCGCACCCAGGATCGCGTCGAGCTGCTCGTTCGGCGCCGTGCGATCGTCCCACGGCTTCAGGGTCGCGATGATCGTGGCCACGTTTGAATTCGACGTCCCGGTAGCGATATCCAGCCCGCCTAACACGAAGTAGCGCTCGACTCCCGGCAGACCTCCCGTGACCTTCTCGATCTTTTGGGCGGCGGCGTCGGCGCGCTCCGTCGAGGCGCCGTCGGGCAGCCGCATCGAAGTGAAGAACGCTCCCTGGTCCTCGTTCGGCAGGAAGCCGGCGGGCAAATGCTTAAATAATCCGCCCGTGAGCACGCTGACAATCGCCAGCGCCAGCACCGCCAGCGCTCCCCGCCGGATCAGGAAAACCACGCCCTTCAGGTACCGGTTGGTCGTCCGCTCGAACGTGTTATTGAACCAGTCGAAAGGACGCGCGAGGATGCTGTGCGTGCTCTTGTGCGGCTTCAACAGCAGCGCCGAAAGCGCCGGGCTGAGCGAGAGCGCGTTGAATGCCGAGAGCAGCACCGAAACCGCGATCGTGATCGCGAACTGCTTGTAGATCTCGCCGCTGATGCCGCCCACGAACGCCACCGGAATAAACACCGCCGCCAGGATGAATGCGATCGCCACCACCGGCGCCGAGACCTCGCTCATCGCCTTCACCGTCGCTTCGCGCGGCGCCAGCCCTTCGTCGATGTGCCGCTGCACCGCCTCCACCACCACGATGGCGTCGTCCACCACGATCCCGATCGCCAGCACCAGTCCGAACATGCTGGTGATGTTGATCGAAAAGCCCAGCATCGGAAACAGCGCGAACGTGCCCACTACCGCGACCGGAACGGTCAACAGCGGAATCATGGTGGCGCGCCAGTTCTGCAGGAAGAAGAACACCACCAGCACCACCAGCGCGATCGCAATCAGCAGCGTCTTCACCACGTCCTTGATGGCGGCGCGCACAAACATCGTCGAGTTGTACGGGATCACGTAGCGGATTCCGGGCGGGAACGTGCTCTTCACCTGCTCCATGTAGCGGAGCACCGAATCCGCCGTCTCCACCGCGTTCGCCCCCGGCGAGAGGAACACGATCACGTTCGCCGAAGGCCGCCCGTTCAGCCGGCTGTACCCGCCGTAGGTCTGCGCGCCAAGTTCGACGCGCCCCACGTCGCGGATGCGCAGCAGCGAGGCGTCCGGCTGCGCGCGCACCACGATGTCGTCGAACTGCGCGGGGTCGGTGAGGCGTCCCGGAGCGCTGACCGCGTACTGGAAGTCCGTGCCGCTCGGCGCCGGCGCCTGCCCGATCGCGCCCGCCGGATTTTGCCGGTTCTGCGCCTGAATCGCGTTGCTCACATCGGTGGCGGTAACCCCGAGCTTGGTCATTTTGTCCGGGTTCAGCCACACCCGCATCGAGTACACCTGCGGCGACGTGAGCCGCGACTCGCCCACGCCCGGCAGGCTGCCGATCTGATTCACCAGGTTGATCTGCGCGTAGTTGGTGAGGAACAGCGAATCGTAGCGCTCGTCGCTCGAGACCAGCCCCACCGCCATCAGGAACGCCGTCGAGACCTTCTTCACCGTCACGCCCTGCCGCTGCACTTCGGGCGGCAGCCGCGGCAGCGCCACGTTGACGCGGTTCTGCGTCTGCACCGTGGCGATGTCGGGATCGGTCCCCAGTTTGAACGTGACGTTGATGATCAGGGTTCCGTTATTGGCCGCGGTCGTCTGGAAATAGAGCATTCCGTCGAGGCCCACTAATTGCTCCTCGATCGGCTGGGCAACCGTCTTTTCCAGATCCTGCGCGTTGCCTCCCAGGTAGTTCGCGGTCACCTGCACTTGCGGCGGCACCACCTGCGGATACGCCGAAATCGGCAGCTTGGGAATCGCCACGGCGCCCAGGATCACGATCACGATCGCGATCACCATCGCGAACACCGGCCGCCCGATGAAGAATCGAGCCATGCGTCACTCTCCCTTGGCCGCCGCGGACGCAGCGGGTTTCTTCCACGGCACAGTGGTCACGGGTGCGCCGGGGCGCACCGTCAGCAGCCCTTCCACGATCACCAGGTCGCCCGCCTGCAAGCCCTGCTCCACGATCCACGATTCGCCCACGCGCGCCCCGGTGCGAACCGGCCGCGCCTCGGCTTTGTGGTCCGCCCCCACTACGTAGACCATCTGGATGCTCTGGTTCTGCTGCACCGCGCGCTGCGGCACCAGCAGCGCGTTGGCGCGCCGCTCGGTCACGTAGCGCACCCGCCCGAATTGCCCCGGCAGCAGCCTGTGCGAAGGGTTCGGAAACTCCGCCTGCAACTCCAGCGTTCCGGTTCGCGGGTCCACCTGGTTCAGCGCGTTGGTGATGCGTCCGGTTTGCGGAAACTCGCTGTTATCGGCCAGCGTGAGGTGCAGCGGCGGCGATTGCGCGCCCGTCAGGCTCTGGAGCGCCAGGTACTGCGACTCGCTCACCTTGAACCGCACCCAGATCGGATCGAGCGGCACGATCGTGGTCAGCGGCTGCGATGCCGTTGGCGTCACCAGCCCGCCCACCGGCACCAGCGTATCGCCCGCCAGGCCGGAGATGGGCGCCTGAATCGTCGCATACTGCAGGTTCAATGCCGCCGTGGCGAGCGCCCCGCGTTGCGCCGTGAGTTTGCCGCCGGTGGATTGGATCTGCGTCTCCGTGCTCAGCCGCGTCTGCTCCACGTTGGCCTGGTTGGCGCGCACGCCGGCCTCGGCGGAGCGCAGCGCAGCGGTCGCCGCGTCCAGATCCTGCCGCGCCGCCGCGTCCTGCTCCACCAGCGGCTTGAGGCGGTCGAAGTCCTGCTGCGCCTTCACCAGGTTCGCTTCCGCCGCGGCCAGATTCGCCTCCGCCTGCCGCAGCGCCACCTGCCGCCTGGCAAACGCCGCGTCCGCTTCCGCCTGCCGCACGTTGCCCTCGGCCTGGTCCACCTGCGCCTGGAATGGACGCAGATCCAGAATGTACAGCGGCTGCCCCGCCTTCACTTCCTGTCCCGGCCGGAACAGCCACTTCTCGATGTACCCCTCCACCCGCCCGCGCACCTCCACCATGTCGCGCGCGTAAGTCTGTGCCGGGTACTCCGTGTACACTTCCGCTTCCGCCGGGACCACCTGCGTCACTTCCACCGCCGGCGGCGGAGCCTGGGCCGAAACCTTCTGTTGCGCGCTACCCGAGCAGCCGGCAAGTCCGGCCGCGAGTGCGAGTAAGGAGACAGTTCCCGCGCCTGAAATTCGATTCATCACCATACCCTGAGTGCAAAAATGACCGATCAGTCAGTTTGATTATCGCGCGATACCCGAAGATTCGTCGAAGTAAGCCCCGAATGGCCATTCACAACGTACGCGACCGGACATTTCGCATCTCCGCAACTCGTCTATAATTCTGACTGGGCAGTCAGTGTTCGAAAATGGGAAGCTCCCCGCGACGCAAAGAATCGTGCGAACGAAAAAAAGACGCCATCCTGCAAGCCGCGCGCACCGTCTTCGCGCGTAAAGGATTCGCCGCCACCGTGGTGGAGGACATCGCCGAAGAAGCCGGAATCGGCAAGGGCACCCTGTACCTCTACTTTCCTTCGAAGGAACAGGTTTACCTCGCCGCCTTGCACGAGGACGCCCACACCCTCGACGGCGAATCGCGCCGCGCCCTCGCCGAAGCCCGCTCCTGGCGCGACGCCCTGCGCTCCTATGTCGAAGTGCGCGTGCGCTACTTCGAAGCCCACCAGGATTTCCTGCGCATCTACATGACCGAGTTCCGCGGGATGTGCATGCAGGGGCGCCCCCTCTCCGCCGAACTCTACCGCCTCGCGCAGGACGGCGAGGCCCTGCTCGCGCAATGTTTCGCCGCCGCCGCCGCGCGCGGCGAAATCCGCGCCGTCGATCCCGAACTCGCCGCCCTCATGGTCTCCGACGTGACCCGCGGACTCATCGAGCGCCGCCTGCGCGCCTGGGGCCGTCCCCTCGGCGAAAGCGACACCGCGTTCGCCGTCGACATGCTCCGCCGCGCTCTGGAGCCGTGACAACGCCGCGGGTTACAATCACGCTGAAATGGTCGATACCGCCTCCGCACCCGCGCCTGCCGCGCTGCTCCCGAAACTCCGCCGCCTCTTCGAACTCTCCGCCGCCAAAATCCGCTCCCTCGAGGGTTCCTGGCGCCCCGAATCCGGTTCGCCCGTCTTCACCGCCGGCGGCAAATACACCTCGCGCGGCTGGACCGAGTGGACCCAGGGCTTTCAGTTCGGCAGCGCCATCCTGCAGTTCGACGCCACCGGCGAGAGCCAGTTCCTCGAAATCGGCCGCGTCCGCACCGTCGCCTTCATGGCGCCGCACGTCAGCCACACCGGCGTCCACGACCACGGTTTCAACAACGTCAGCACCTACGGCAACCTGCTGCGCCTCATGAATGAGGGCCGCATCCCGGAAGATCTCTGGCAGCGCCGCTTCTACACCCTCGCGCTCCAGGTCTCCGGCGCCGTGCAGGCCGCCCGCTGGTCCCGCACCGCCGATGGCGGCGGCTACATCTACAGCTTCAACGGCCCGCACTCCCTGTTCGTCGATACCATCCGTACGCTGCGCGCGCTCGCCGTTTCCCACACCCTCGGCCACGCCCTCATGGGCGAGAACGATCGCAAAATCTCTCTCGCCGAGCGCGTCGCACAGCACGCCCGCGCCACCGCGAAATACGCCGTCTGGTACGGAGAAGGACGCGACGCCTACGATGTCCGCGGCCGCACCGCCCATGAGAGCGTCTTCAACACCAACGACGGCAACTACCGCTGCCCCAACTCCCAGCAGGGCTACTCGCCCTTCAGCACCTGGACCCGCGGACTCGCCTGGGCCATGTGCGGCTTCGCCGAACAGCTCGAATGGTTCGACACGCTCGAAGGCCACGACGAAACCCGCGCCATCATGGAGAAAGCCGCCCGCGCCACCTGCGATTTCTACCTCGAAAACACGCCGCCCGACGGCATCCCCTACTGGGACACCGGCGCGCCCGGCCTCGCCCATCTCGCCGATTGGCGTTCGCGCCCCGCCGACCCGTTCAACCCCCACGAACCCGTCGATAGTTCCGCCGCCGCCATCGCCGCGCAGGGCCTCCTCCGCCTCGGCCGCCGCCTGAAAGACGATCGCTACTGGCAGGGCGGCCTCAAGGTCGTCGATACCCTGTGCGCCGAGCCATACCTGAGCACGGACGCCGGCCACCAGGGCCTGATTCTCCACTCGGTCTATCACCGCCCCAACGGCTGGGACGCCATCCCCGCGAACGCAAAGGTACCGGCGGGCGAATCCTCCATGTGGGGCGATTACCACGCCCGCGAAGTCGCGCTCTACCTGCTGCGCATCATCGAGAACAAACCGTACCTGAAGTTCTGGTAGGGCCGGCCTCCCGGCCGGCCACTTACTTACATCCAGGGTCCTGTATCACCGGTCGGCGGCGTAGCCTCCATCAAGCCCGCGCGCGATACCGAAGGTAGACCCAGCCATCTCCAAACCGGCGCTCGTCCAGCAGTTCCAACCGGATCCGTACGTCGCCCGATAGCACCCGAATGCCTCCGCCCAGCAGCGCAGGCACGACGAACAGATGATACTCATCGACCAGCCCGGCGCGGATCGCGTGGGCGGCGAGCGCCGGACCAGCCACCGAAATATCGAGCGGCGATTGCGCCTTCCACTCGCGAACCGCCTGCGGATGGAATTCCCGCTCCAGACGCGTCCTCGGCGTGGCAACGGTCTCCCGCGATCTGGAATAGACGATCTTGCCGGCCGCTTGCCAGACCCGCGCGAAGTCCATCATGGCCGGCGTGCAGCCGGGAAGCATCTCCGGCGTCTCCCAGACCGCCATCGTTTCGTACTCCTTGCGCCCATATAGATAGGTGCCGATCGGGCGGTGCAACTCGGTAAGGAACGCAAATGCCTCCTCGCCGGGCGCCGACCAGGCGAAGTTGCCGTCGCCCGCGATATAGCCATCCAGCGATGCCGGCGTCACGTAAATCAATTTGGCCATCTTGCAGCCTCCAACCGCCCCTCGCGGCCACTGGTACAACGATCCTTCCACCGGCGCGCGATCCCCCATGCCGCCGGCCATCCGCAGTCCTCTTTACGCACTTGCATCCGCCTCGCCAATCTCGGCGAGAACGATCGCGTCCTCCTCGGGGTTCGGTTCTCCATCGGCGGTGTTTGTGATGGGTTTGGGGATAAAGGGAATCACCGCAAGAATGAGTGCATAGGTCACCGTAGTCGCCGTGACGCAGTACTGAAACCCGTGCTGCGGGCTCAAACCGTAGATCCACGAGCCCAGCACATCGGAGCCGCGTGCGGAGAGCGCAAACGCAGCCGAAACCATCATCATCAGCGTCCCCTGCAGACCGGGCGGGCAGGCGCGCATCCCAATGTCGATGCAGGCTGCGTTGGCGAAGCCCCCCAACAATCCAATCAGAACCGCGACGACAAGAGCCTGCTGTCCGGTGTGAATGAACGCCATGGGAATGAATTGCGGAATCCCTACAATCACGGACCACAGCAGGAGCTTACGGGGCGGAAACCTCTGGCAGAGGACTCCATATAGCACGATCGGACCAAGAAAGAAGAAGTTATACAATCCCGTGAACTCCGCATAGATCGAATCCGCGGCGTGGAGTTGATTGGTGAGAAAGAACTGCATGGGCGTGAAGGAACCCGGCGTGAAGTTCCACATGATGTTGACCAGCAGCACCGGGTAGATGGCGCGGTGCTTCAGAAGACGGCGCACATCGCCGAAGAAGCCGGCGCCTTTCGCATGAGGGCTGTCATACGCGTGATGGAACACGGAGCGAGGCTGCCAAAAGCCGAACACGCCGATCACCGAGGTGAGAGCGGCGACGCCCAGGAAGATCTGGCGCGGCGAGAGATTTTCGGACATGAACCCTGAGCTGAAGTATGCTGCGCTCACCGGGATAAACAGGAAGAAGTTGGACAGAGCGCTCAACCGGCCGGTCATCAGAGCCTCCTGGCCGATAAGAGCCTGCAAGCCTTGGAAAGCCGCGAACACGAACGAGAAGGCGGCGGTCGCGAGCAGCATGCCGGCGAGAAGTCCCGGGTACGTGGTGCGCGATAGCGCCATCCACACGAGGATCGCGATCAGGAAAGGCACGAATATGCGGAAATATCCCCGGTCGCGCAGGCCGAACGGGTTCCACAGGTCGCGTGCCATGCCGAACGCGAAACCCAAATAGGAGGGAATGGCGGTGAGCAAACGGAACAGGGCGATCTGAGAAGCAGATGCGTGAAGAAGATTCTTCAGCATGTAGGAGGTCGGGATATCCAGCAGGAAGCCTGGGTTGACCAGGTTCACCAGTAGCGAGAGCAGCCCGAAATACAACACGTGCTGGCGAGTGCGGAACGAGCCATTCGAGTGAGCCACAGGAGTCGTAAATTCTATCACTCGCGCAGCCGCCCAGTATGACGGCCTCCTGGGATAACGGGTGCCCGTATGACCCTCGTCGGCGCAGCCACCCACGACACTATTTCACGGCCGGCAACGGTGATACGCTGTCGCCGTGAGCCATTTGCAGGCCGCAATCGCGGTGGCAGGGGTCTCCTCACCGCGGTCGAAGTTGGGCCCGGAACGACGAACCGGGTTGTTCCAGTGGAATGCGCCAATTTGAGGAGCGGTTCATGATCACATTAGTCGGCGATATTCGAGTTGGGGCAAGGGCTCTCGGCAAGAGTCCCGGCTTCACGTTCGTGGTAGTGGCCACGCTCGCCTTCGGCATAGGCCTGACAACAGCCCTGTGTAGCCTCGTCGATCAGCTTTTGCTGTGGTCCGTTCCGGCGCACGAGGCGGACCGCCTGGTGAAGATCGAAGGTACGTACAGCCGCACGTATCCCTTTTTCCGTGCCTATCGCGACCTCAACCGCGTCTTCGACGGAGTCCTCGCCAGCAGCGACAATCTGGGCGCCGGCCTTCGACCCCCTGGGTCGCGGGGTGTCGAGATCGGCAAAGTGGAATACGTCAGCGGCGGATACTTCCAAATCCTCGGGATTGGAGCCGCCGCCGGACGAGTGATCACACCGTCTGACGATACGGCCGGCGGGCCACCGGTTGTGGTCCTTTCCTATCCCTATTGGCAACGCCGTTTTGCCGGGGACCTGCGGGTGATCGGCCAGAAGTTCTCGGTGAACAACTATTCGCTCGTTATTGTCGGGGTGGCGGAAAAGGGGTTCGGCGGCTTGTTCAACGGCGACGAACCCGACGCCTTAATGGCCTTGGCAATGTACCCGGTGACCAACCCCGGCGCCGCACAGCAATGGAATTCGACGCGCAGTTACTGGCTCACTTGCGTGGCACGATTGAAGCCGGGCGTTTCAATTCGGCAAGCGCAAGCCTCCATGCCCGTTCTCTGGGCGCAGGCGGTGGAAAAGGTGAATGACAGAGCCGTCGAAGCTGCCACCAAAGCTCATCTGCTTCCAAAGGATGAATGCCAGCTCACGCCTGCGGCCCGCGCCCCCTTCTTTACCCGCAATCAGAATTTTCTAAATCCGCTTAAAGCACTGGCGGCCGCAACAGTTCTGGTGCTGCTGCTTACCTGCGCGAATGTGGCGAATCTACTGCTGGTGCGCGCCTCGCAACGCTGGAAGCAGACGGCCGTGCGGTTGTCGTTGGGCGCTACGCGTGGGCGTTTGATTCGCCAGTTTCTCACGGAAAGCCTCCTGCTGGCCGCGGCGGGGAGCGCGATGGGGCTTGGAGTCGCCTATTCCGGCGTTCGTGCTCTTGCCCAGCTCAATGTTCTAGACCCGGATTTTCGCTTCCATCTCAGCCCCTTCGTTCTCGCATCGTGTGCGGGCCTTACGCTGCTCACCAGCGTCTTTTTTGGCCTGATTCCCGCGCTACGGGCCACGCGGATGAACCTTGCGGAGAGCATGAAGGAGGGGGGAATCGCCACCGAGACGCTCTCCCGGTCACTTCTTTCCAGATTCCTGATCGCTGACCAAATCGCCTTGTCCCTGGCGTTGCTGATCGGCGCCAGCTTGTTTGGCCGCACGCTCAGAAATCTTCAGATTGTCGACCTCGGGTTTCAGCGCGAGAATGTCGCGATCTTCGAGATCGCCCCCGCGAGCGTGGGATATAGCGGGCATAGATTGCGTACCTTCTACGATCAGTTCCTCGATCGCACGCGGGCGCTTTCCGGCGTGCGATCGGCCGCCTTGATGGGCATGACGCCGATTAGCAACCAGATACGCAGCCAGATGGTAGGTGATAAAGCATCTCACGTAACGTTTATGGCCTTCTCCAATCCCGTCAGCTCTGGCTTCTTCGCCACGATGGGCATTCCCCTCCTGGCGGGCCGTGACTTTCGGCGCGAGGATGAGCCTGTCGTTACACCCCGCGGCGGGGGAAAGGAGGGTAGCGCGTCCCGGGTTTGCATCATGGACCAATCGCTGGCGCGCCGGCAGTTCGGGACAGTAAATGCCGTGGGACGTCGTTTCCGCTGTCCCGGCTCCGATTGTTCCGGAGGCAAAGGTATCGAGGTTGTCGGCGTGGTGAAGGATGTGCACTATGGTGAAATCACCCGACCCGACCCATTGGGGACTCTATACGAGCCCAGTTGGTCAAACGGCGCCGACGCTCGCTGGCTGGCGGTGCGGTTTGTCGGGAGCGCCGCCCCGGTGATCGCGAGGATTCGTGGCGCGCTCCAGGACCAGGACCCCAACGTTCCCCTGCTGCGCGTCCGTCTGATGGAAGAGTACATCGACAGTCGCTTGGCGCACGAGCGCCTCGTGGCGTACCTCTCCAGTTTCTTCGGAATCCTGGCGCTCGGCCTCGCCTCGATGGGGCTTTCCGGTGTGCTGGCCTGCGTGATGACGCAACGGGCGCGGGAAATCGGCATCCGCATGGCGCTCGGAGCTCGGTACGGAGACGTGGTCAGGATGATTCTGCGCTTCTGCCTCGTGCCGGTGGTGGCTGGACTGTCGATTGGGGTTGTAGTGGCATTCTCCTGGGGCATCTTCCTCGGCAGCCTGCTCTACGGCATCGGTAGTTTCGATCTTGTGTCAGTGTCGCAATCCGTCGCCGTCTTAATGGCCGCCGCGCTACTCGCCGCCGCCATCCCCGCGCGCCGGGCAACTAAAGTCGATCCGACTGTGGCGCTGAAGTACGAATGAGCTCGGCCAGAGTCCCGAAGGGCAACGTCGAACGCGGATCGCCCCTCTTACATCTTGACAACCGGCCCTTCTCACGGTCGCGCGCCAGGGTGAGTTATCACTCCCGGCCCGCCCACCCGAGCCCCATCCTACTGACTCGCCCCAGCCGCACTCTGTTTCAGTCGTGTCGCGTGAACCCCCGATACCGAACCACCCCGCTCACCAACACCGTCCCGTCCCCATTCGCGTCGATCCCGTGCTGCCGCGTGTACAGGTCCCGGTACCGCCCCTCGATCGCGTACAGTTCCGCCCGTCTTCCACCACCAGGATCTGCTCCGCACCCTCCTGAATTCGCCGCCTGCTCCCGGTCGATGCAGAATCTTTATACTGGAAGTGCGAGCCGATGCCGACAATTCTCTTTGTCCGGGATGGCGGTTTTACTTCTATTCGAACGAGGGGAACGAACCGATGCACGTGCATGCGGTCAAGGCTGATGCCGAGTGTGAGTATTGGATCCATCCGGAGCGTTTTGACATCACGGAGGATTTTGAGTTCAACTGCACGCCACGTCTGAGACGCGAAGTGCGCCAAGTCATCTTCGAACATTTCGAACAGATCGTCGCTGCCTGGCGCGAACATTTTGGAGGAGATCATGCCGAGTAAGACAGGGCCGGTGCTGGCAAAAGCCATCGAGACCACGCCCCAGGCGCTCGTCGTGGTATTGGAAGGAGGACCGGTCGCGATTCCGTGGGAGAAATGCTCCGAGCGTCTCGCCCGCGCGTCTCAAGTTGAACGGGACCGAGCCGAACTGTCGCCGTCCGGCTATGGCATCCACTGGCCCTTGATCGACGAAGATTTGGCCGTAGGCCCGCTGGTTCGGACGGCTGCTTAAAGCCTCGGCGCGTCGCTGCATTTTGAAGATGCCACTTCGCAGCCTCGATTGGTGCAGATGCACTACGTCAAGGACAAACTGTCCCGGTTGAAGCGGCACGCAGTTGCCGCGCGGCGTGTCTGCCGGCCGTGTCGTCCGGGTCCTGGAACGCCGGGGATTATGCGGCGCTGCGGCAGAAAGGGAGTCACGTGAGGTTACGACACCCGGGTCCGCCCGCCCGTCTCCTTACCGTTCCCGCCCCCCCTACGCCGTCCCGCCCCCGAAGATCGACGCCGCCGTCGGCGCAGCCACCCGCGATCCGCGCCCCTTCTCTTCCGCCTCCGGTATCGCGTCCCCCTCCCCCGGTGCCAGAAACAGGTTCGCGTCGATCCCGTGCTGCCGCGTGTACAGGTCCCAGTACCGCCCCTCCATCGCGTACAACTCCTCGTGCGTCCCCCGCTCCACGATCCGCCCGTCTTCCACCACCAGGATCTGCTCCGCCCGCCGGATCGTCGATAGCCGGTGCGCGATCACGAACGTCGTCCGCCCCTTCATCAGGTACGCCAGCCCCTCCTGAATCGCCGCCTCCGATTCCGAGTCCAGGCTCGACGTCGCCTCGTCCAGGATCAGTATCCGCGGATCCGCCAGAATCGCCCGCGCGATCGACACCCGCTGCCGCTGCCCGCCCGAAAGTTTTACCCCGCGCTCGCCCACGATCGTCTCGTACTTCTGCTCGAACCGCTCGGCGAACTCGTTCACCCGCGCGATGCGGCACGCCTCCAGGATCTGCTCCTCGCTCGCCCCGGGACGCGCGAACGCAATGTTGGCCCGAATCGACCCATCGAACAAAAACGTGTCCTGCAGCACCACGCCCAACTGCGACCGGTACGCGTCCAGCCGCACCGTGGACAGATCCATGCCATCCACCAGCACGCGCCCGCCGGTCGGACCGTGGAACGCCGCCACCAGGCTGATGATCGTCGATTTGCCCGAACCCGACGGCCCCACCAGCGCGGTCACCGTGCCGGGCTCGCTCTTGAAGCTCACCTCGTGCAGCACCGGCTTGCCCGCGTCGTACTCGAACGTGACGTTCTCGAACTCCACGTCGCCGTGGATCGCGCCGATGCGGTTCGCGCGCCCCGGTTCGGCATCCTCCGGCCGCTCGTGCAGCACTTCCTGCGTGCGGTCGAGCCCCGCCAGCGCTTCCGTAATCTGCGTGCCGATCCCCACCAGTTGGAACATCGGCGCCACCAGAAACGCCAGGTACGACGTGAACGCGAACAGCCCGCCCACCGTCAGGGTCGGCGGCGTCGCCAGGATCTGCCGCGCCCCGACGTACATCACCGTCCCCCCCACCACCCCCATCAGCACCGTCGCCGAAAGGCTCATCATCGAAATCGCCGTCAGCGACCGCATCACGTTCTCCAGCAGCCGCTCGACGCCCGCCGAGAACACCTTCGCCTCCGACGCCTCCGCGTGATATCCCTTCACCACCCGCACGCCCGAGAGCGATTCCGTCAGCCGTCCCGTGACCTCCGCGTTGATCTTGCCGCGCTCCCGGAAAATCGGCCGGATGCGCCGGAACGCTACGCTCAGCCCGCCCGCCGCCAGCACCACGAAAAAGATCGCCATCGTGGTCAGCTCCGCGCTGATCTTGAACAGGATCGCCAGCGAGAGCACCGCCGTCAGCAATCCCCCGATGAAATCCACCAGCCCCGTCCCTACCAGGTTGCGCACGCCTTCCACATCGCTCATGATGCGCGAGACCAGCGCGCCGCTCTTGTTGGCGTCGTAATAGGCCACCGGCAGACGCCCCACGTGCTCCTGCACCTTCCGCCGCAACTCCGCGATCAGCCGCTGCCCTTCCTTGGACAACAACTGCGTCAGCGAAAACGACGTGATCCCCTGAATGATCGTCGCGGCGAAGACCGCGCCCACCAGCGGCGCCAGCAGCTCCACCTGCCGCTTGCCGATCACGTTGTCCAGCAGGAATTTCGTCGAGCCGGGCAGCACCAGTCCGCACAGCTTGTTGATCAGCATCAGCAGGAAGCCGAGCGCGATCTTCCCCTTGCGCGGGCGGATCAATTCCCGCAACAGCGGCCATGCGCCC
>JBBIQR010000086.1:13213-16685 GCA_037442245.1 Candidatus Solibacter sp.
TCAGGTGCGCGCCGGGCTTTGCCTTCGGTTTGGTTGGCGACACGGTTCCCTCTCTGCCAAGCTTACTAGGATTCGATGCCGCGGACCCTCCCAAGGTGGCAGGACTCCGTGCTCACTCCCCTAACTCCGCCGCCCCAACCGCTCCCCAAGCGCCCCCGCCACCTCCCGCGGATGCCGCACCGCCAGCACCTCGAACCCCGCCGCCCGCCCGCTCGCAATCCCCGCCTGCGAATCCTCGATCACCAGCGCGCGCCGCACTCCCAGCCGTTCCGCCGCCAGCAGGTACGGCTCCGGCGCGGGCTTGTGCCGCGTCACGTTCTCCCCGCCCACGATCGTCCCGAAGTATCCGCGAATCCCACCCGCATCCAGCAGCGGCGCGATCTCCACGCTCGCGCTCGAGCTCACCACCGCCAGCCGGTACTCGCGCGCCAGCGCCGGCAGCATCGCCTGCAATTCCCCCTCGAACGGTGGCGCGGTCATTCGCTCCTGAAACAGCCGCTTCTTCTCCGGATACAGCGCCCACAACTCGCCGAACTCCTTCGGCGGATCGGCCTGCCGCGCCAGCACCCGCAGCATGTCCCGGTCGTCGATCCCGATGCAGTGTTCGCGATAATACTCCCAGGTCAACTCCACGCCCTGGGTGCGCAGCACCTCCGCCCAACACGCGCAGTGGTCCGGTTCCGTATCCAGCAGCACGCCGTCGAAATCGAAAAAGATGCCCTCGAACTCGTTCATGTGGGGAAACGTCCAGCCTAGCATGTGCTACCCAAAGCCCCTGGCGCGCATCCTCCCATCTCTGGCGCGGCGGGGGAATTCGAGCGTAAAATAAGCCTTTGGAAAACGAAATCCGCACCGGACTCCGCGAACGCCGCAAACACCGCATCGGCAAATCCACATTCGCGCAGATTTGGCGCTGGCGGGTCGCGATCTTCCTGCTCATCGGACTCTCCGTGCTCGGCGCCGGCGGATACCGCTACTTGCGGCACCGCGCGACCCGCGAGTCGGACCTGCGCGACGCCATGCTCACCCTCACCCATCAGGTCGTTCGCGGCGCGGTGAGCCCCGATCTCCGCGCCTCTTTCTCGGACGCCGCCGAGACCGGCATCCAGCCCCTCTCCGGCAACCGCTACCTGGTCACCGGATGGGTCGACCTCATCTCCGCCCAGGGCATCGCCGTGCGGCACCGCTACACCTGCACCATTTATTACGATCCCGGCGGCGCTGTCGCCGCCCAGGACGTCAGCGTCCTCCCCGAGTAGCGGCATGGAGGAACCCTTCGAAAGCGGCGCGGTCAGCGGCATTCTCCACCGCCCGGCACAACCCAACCAGCACGGCATCGTCCTCACCCACGGCGCCGGAGCCGACCGCAACGCCCCGCTCCTCGCCGCCCTCGCCCGCGCCTTCGCCGCACAGGGTTACACCGTGCTGCGCTACGACCTGCCCTTCCGCGTGCGCCGCCCCAAGGGTCCGCCCTTCCCCGCGCAATCCGCCGAGGACCGCGAGGGCGTCCGCCGCGCCGCCGCCGCCATGCGCGCGCTCGTCTCCGGCTCCATCGCCGCCGGCGGCCACTCCTACGGAGGACGCCAGACCGCCATGGCTGCCGCCGGGGATCCCGCCCTCGCCCGCTCCCTCCTCCTCCTCTCCTACCCGCTCCATCCGCCCGATAAACCCGCGCAGCTCCGCACCGCCTTCTTCGGCGATTTGCGCACCCCCGCCCTCTTCGTCCACGGCGCCCGCGATCCCTTCGGCTCGATCGAGGAACTGCGCGCCGCCCTCGCCCTCATCCCCGCGCCGGTGGACCTGATGCCCGTCCCCGGCGCCGCCCACGATCTCAAATCCGCCCCCGCCCTCGCCGAAGCCATTCTGGCGCGCATGTTATTCTGAGAAAAATCCCCAAAAAAGGGCATGCCGATGAGCGAATACCGTTACATCACGCCCCACGGCATCCAGGTTACCCGCAAGGTTTCCAAAGCGAATTTCCGCCGCGGACTCGATCACCTGCTACGCGATCTGGATCGTCACCGTGGGATCTACCTCTCCTCGGGATACGAGTTTCCCGGGCGGTACTCGCGATGGGACATCGCCGCGACCCGCCCGCCGCTCGAACTCGTCGCCTGGGACCGCCGCTTCGAATTCCGCCCCCTCAACGACCGCGGCCGCGCCATCCTCAAGATGTTTCACGCCGCCCTCGCGCCGCTGCCCCAGTGGGAGACCTTTGGCTTCGAGGACGATATCCTCGCCGGCGTCCTCAAACCCCTGCCCCAACTCTTCACCGAGGAGGAGCGCAGTAAGCAGCCCAGCGCCTTCAGCGTCCTCCGCGCGCTCATCGACGAGTTCCGCGGCGAAGAGGACGGCCACCTCGGCCTGATCGGCGCCTTCGGTTACGACCTGCTCTTCCAGTTCGAGCCGATCGAAAAACAACTCCCGCGCCACGGCCACAAGGACCTCCACCTCTTCCTCTGCGACGACATCTCGATCATGGATCGCAAGAAGGAGCAGATCGAGCGCTTCTCCTACGATTTCGCCGGCGCCGGCGTCACCACCGCCGGCTTGCCCCGCACCGGCACGCCCGCCGCCAGGGCTCCCAAGCTCCCCCCCGCCCCCATCGACAGCGACCACACCGCCGAAGAGTACATGGCCAACGTGGAGAACGTCCGCCAGGGCATGCGCCGCGGCGATTACTACGAGGTCGTCCTCCGCCGCACCTTCCGCACCCACTACGCCGGCAAAGCCAGCGACCTCTTCCGCCGCGTGCAGCAGGCCAGCCCCAGCCCCTACGAATTCCTCCTCCAGTTCGGCGACGAACAATTGATCGGAGCTTCGCCCGAAATGTTCGTCCGGGTCGAAGGCGCGCGCGTCGAAACCTGCCCCATCTCCGGTACCGCCCAGCGCACCGGCGATCCCCTCCGCGACGCCGACAACATCCGCGAACTGCTCGATTCCACCAAGGAGGAGTCCGAGCTCACCATGTGCACCGACGTCGACCGCAACGATAAGTCCCGCGTCTGCGAACCCGGCAGCGTGCGCGTGATCGGCCGCCGCCTCATCGAAAGCTACGCCGGCGTCTTCCACACCGTCGACCACGTCGAGGGCTTCCTCAAAGAGGGCTTCGATTCGCTCGACGCCTTCCTCAGCCACATGTGGGCCGTCACCGTCATCGGCGCGCCCAAAAAAGCCGCCGCCCAAACCATCGAGCGCCTCGAAAAGGACGCGCGCGGCTGGTACGGCGGCGCGGTCGGCATGATCTCCCTCAACGGCGATATCAACACCGGCATCCTCATCCGCACCACCTACCTGCGCAACGGCGTCGCCTCCTACCCCGTCGGCGCCACCCTGCTCTACGATTCCGTCCCCGCCATGGAAGAGCGCGAGACCCGGCTGAAGGCGACGGGTTTTTTCCGCACCCTGGGTGGGACCGAGAAGGCGGCCGCCGTCGCGGTGCAACGAGAGGCCGTAGGGGCCGGCGCCCGGC
>JBBIQR010000087.1:0-16563 GCA_037442245.1 Candidatus Solibacter sp.
CCATCTCGCCCGCCACCAGCCACGGCCAGTTGAAAAAATCGTCTCCGTCGTCCGGATTCGAGGGCTGCTCCACGCTGCGCGCGTCGATCCGGGTCAGCCGCCGCAGGGCGCTCGCGAAATGCCGGTCCGCCCGCGGATAATCCTGCGTCCACGAGGTCCCGCCCTCCCGCCAGTCCATGTTGCCGAAACGGAATCGCGCAAACCGCGCCTGCGGATGGTTGGGATACATCAGCCGCGCCTGTATCCACTCGGCGGGCTGATTCCAGTCGGTGGGCAGCGGGATATTGTCGTACGGCTCCATCGACATGTAAACGCGGAATGGTTTCTGGGCGAAGAGGGCGCCGATTAATACCGTCGAAGTACCCAGGGCAAGAAGCGCTTTCCGTGAGATCACGTGTTGCAGCCTTTGGTCGCAGGATACCAGATGCGTTGCCCGCCCGCCCCCGGCTCACCCTAAGTCCCGCTGAGAAAGATGCCGGCCCGGCTCAGAATGGCTTCCGGCGTCTCGTCCGCGGCCGTGTCCACCACCCCGACGTTCAGTTGCAGCGCCGGACGCACCGTCTTGCCCGCGTGCAGGCATGCGTACGCGCCGGAGAGGTGCTCGGTGATCCACTTGCCCAAAGCCACCGTTTCGCCCTTCGGCGCGTTCACCGCCACCACCATCTCCTCCACGCCCCACCGCGAGATCACCGATTTCGGAGGCAGGCAATTGCCCAGCCGTTTGGTGAACGCTCCGGCCAACTCCTCGGCCACCGGTGGACCGAACTGCGTCTCGGCGCGCCGCAACCCGCGCACGTCGATCAGCAGCAGGCAATACTCTCCCGCGACCTCCTCCCGCAACCGGTTCTCCATCCCGGCGCGGTTCAGGATCCGGGTCAGCCCTTCGGCGGACGCCACCGCTTCCAGACGGTCGATCCGCTTGTGCAGCATCCGGATCTCCATCTGAAACTGCGAGATGGTCAGTTGGTGCTGCCGGCGCATCTGCTCCACGCTCTGCTCGATCACACCCGCCGCGTTGCGCAGCATCGCCCCGACCCCGCGCCCTTCCGGCGTGTCGGCGATCGCGCGCAGGTTCTGTACCGCCGACCGCAGCCGCGTCTCGTGCTCGCCGTCGGCCTGCGAAATCGTCTCCAGTATCTCTTCGAGCGCCCGCGTCGTCGAAGCCAGCTCCTCCCGCATCCCGCGCAGATAATCCGTGCTTTTATCGCGGTAGGCGCGCACGATACTGCGGAAGGTCGCCCGGCTCTCCAGCAGCGCGGGCAACTCGCCCTTACTCAAATCCTCGGCCATCGCCAGAAGGTACTGCCGGTAATCCGCCGTCGCTCCCGCATCCAACTCCACCGCATACGCCGCGCAGTTGCGGATCGCGTGCAAATAACAATCGAGCAGGCCCTCCCGCATCCGATGGATCCGGTCCAGTTCATCCAGCGAGCTTTGGATCGATATCATACGTTCCTTCTCCGCACGCAACACCTATCGGCAGGCCGTACCGGGTACTTTAGGGTTTCGTGACCCCGGTCACTGAGGTTTTCCTCCAAGCGCCGCACAATCGATTTATGGCCGCGGTCCCCAACCAACCCGATCGCGCGAAAGCCCACGAACTGGCCCTGCAGCGCGTCCTGTCCGCGTGGATTCTCACCGGACTCGCTTTCCTGCTTCTGCCCGGCACCTTCCTGGGCGTCTGGAACCTGATCGCCATTTCCGGCCAACGCACCGCCGCGCGCCTCGACCCCGCCTGGATTCAGGCGCACGGCCACGCCCAATTATTCGGCTGGATCGGCACCTTTATCATCGGCATCGGCTTCTACTCGCTGGGCAAGATGGGACTCAGCGCCCCCTTCGCCGCCCGCCGCGCCTGGACCGGTTGGGCGCTCTGGACCGCCGGCGTGGGCTTGCGTTGGGCCACCAACCTCTGGCAATGGCGATGGCGCGAACTGCTGCCTGCCTCCGCCGCCCTGGAACTCGCCGCCTTCCTCCTCTTCTTCTTCACGGTCCGCCGCCACCGGCCCGCCGGTCCCGGTCCGGAACCCGGCGCCCGGCGGCCCGTCTGGATGACGCTGGTGATGGCCGGCAGCGCCGGTTTCTTCGCGGCGCTCGCCGCCAATCTCGCCGCATCCATTTATTCCGCCGTCTCCGGCGCGAGTCCCGCGGTCGCTCACGGACTCGATCAGCGCCTGCTGGTGTTATACGCCTGGGGCTTCCCGGTCCTCACCATCTGGGGTTTCAGCGCGCGCTGGCTGCCCACGTTCCTCGGATTGGCCGCGCCCTCGGACCGCCTCCTGCCGGCCGCCCTGACCCTGGCCGCGGCGGGCATCGGAGCCGCCCTCCTCGCCTGGTACGTCGCGTCCACCGTACTCCTGCTGGCCGCGGCCGCACTCTCCTGCGCCGGACTCCGCGTCTTCCTCCCGGCCGTCAAGCCGCCCAAGATCCTCGGCGTCCACGCCACTTTTCCGCTCGCCGTGCGCCTGGCCTACGCCTGGCTGACCGCCTCCTGCGCTATCGCCCTCGCGGCCGCCCTGTGGGACCGCGCCGGCGGACTCTGGGGCGCCTCCCGCCACGCCCTCACCGTCGGCTTCATGGCCGCCATGGTCTTCGCCATCGGACAACGCGTGCTCCCCGCCTTCTGCGGCATGCGCGTGCTGTACAGTCCCCGCCTGATGTTCGCCGCCGCCGTCCTGCTCAACACCGGCTGCCTGTTGCGCGTCACCTCGGAGATCGGCGCCTACGAATCCTACGCGACCGCTCTTTGGCCGCTGCTGCCGCTCTCCGCCGTACTGGAACTCACCGCCGTGACCCTCTTCGCCGCCAACCTGGCCCTTACTTTGCGGCAGCCTCCCGCCCATCTCGCCGCGCGCTGAACCGGGGTACTGTTTTTTCTCCAGCCCAATACCGTCCGCGGTGTATGGGGTTTCCGGCGCCGTCCGCCTACTCTCGGTAGGAGAGGTGATTCCATGGCGGACTTCTATCAAACCGGCGTAGTCACAACGCTTCACCGGCTGACGCCCAATCACATCGAACGTCTGGAGGCGGATCTGGAGCGGTTCGTCCGCAACAAGCCGGTCGGCCTGGTGCTGCCCGCGCTCTATTCGGAATTCGAAACTCCCGCGATGCAGCGCATCGTGCCCGAGTTGCGCAAGGTCCGCTATCTGCAGCGGATCGTCGTGGTGCTGGCCCGCGCCAACCCGGAGCAATTCGAGCGCGCTCGCGATTTCTTCCGCGATTTCTACACGCCCGTAGACGTCATCTGGGTGGATAGCGAACGCATTCAGGGGCTGTTCCGAATGCTGGAGGAACGCGGTCTCGCCGCCGGCGCCGACGGTAAGGGCCGATCCTGCTGGCTGGCCTACGGCTACCTGCTGGCCATGCGCGACTGCGGCATGATCGCGCTGCACGATTGCGACATCGTCAACTACGACCGGCAACTGCTGGCGCGCCTGTGCTACGCCATCGCCCACCCGCACCTGCCCTTCGATTTCTGCAAAGGTTACTACGCGCGCGTCACCGACCGCATGCACGGACGCGTAACCCGCCTGTTCATGATGCCGCTCATCCGCGCGCTCGAGGATATGGCGCCGGGCACGCCCTTCCTGCGTTACCTGGACAGCTTCCGCTACCCGCTGGCGGGCGAGTTCGCGATGGACATCGACCTGGCGCGCGTCAACCGCATTCCCTCCGACTGGGGCCTCGAAGTGGGCGTGCTGGCCGAGGTCTTCCGCAATTGCGCCGTGGCGCGAACCTGCCAGGTGGATCTGACCGATAACTACGAGCACAAGCACCAGGCGCTCTCCGGGGAGGATCTGGCGCTCGGGTTGGCCCGCATGGCCACCGATATCGCCAAGAGCCTCTTCTCGACGCTGGCTGCGGAAGGAGTGGTCTTCTCTTCCGACCACTTCCGCAGTCTCGAGGTGCGCTACGTCCGCACCGCGCAGGACACCATCGGCCGCTATTACGCCGACGCCATGCTCAACGGACTCAAGTTCGACCGTCACGGCGAGGAGGTGGCGGTAGCCGTATTCGCCCGCAGCCTGCGCGCGGCGGCGGCCGAGTTCCTGGCCGATCCGGGCGGCACCCTACTGATCCCCAACTGGAACCGCGTGCTCTCCGCGATCCCGGAGTTCTTCGAACTGCTGGAGGACGCGGTCGAGCAGGATGCGCGCAAGGCGGCGGGACGCGCGGCGTAAGGGAGATGGCGTATGAGCGGGTTCGCCCTGACCGCGGATGCCCGGCGCGCCGCGGAATCGATCCGCGGCGCGGACCTGGTGGTCGGCATCCCCAGTTACAACAACGCCCGCACCATCGGCCACGTGGTGCGGGCCGTATCGGCGGGGCTGGCCAAGTATTTCCCCCAAATGAGCGCGGTGATCCTCAACTCCGACGGCGGATCGACGGACCAGACCCGCGAAGCCGTGCTCTCGGCGCGCGTCGAGGACAACAGCGTGATGCTGCTCGAAACGCCCATGATGCCCGCGCAGCGGCTCTCCTTCCCGTACCACGGAGTGCCAGGCAAAGGCAGCGCCTTCCGCCTGGTTTTCCAGATGGCCAAGGAACTGGACGCCAAAGCCTGCGCCGTGGTGGACAGCGACCTGCGCTCGATCACCCCGGAGTGGATCGACCTGCTGCTGCGCCCGGTGCTGTTCGCGGGCTTCGATTTCGTGGCGCCCTATTATCAACGCCACAAGTACGACGGCACCATCACCAACAGCATCGTCTACCCCCTCACCCGCATGCTCTACGGCGTGAGCGTGCGGCAGCCGATCGGCGGCGAATTCGGCATCAGCGCCCGCCTCCTGCACCGCTACCTGGAGCGCCGGGACTGGGAGGCGGATGTGGCCCGCTTCGGCATCGACATCTGGATGACGACGGTCGCGATCGCCGAAGACTACCGCGTGTGCCAGAGCTTCCTCGGCGCCAAACTGCACGACGCCAAGGATCCCGGCGCAGACCTCTCCGCCATGCTCGAACAGGTGGTGGGCAGCGTCTTCGCGCTGATGCAGGAGTACGCCGCCGTTTGGCACGCGCGCACAGGCGTCAAACCGGCCGAGTTGTTCGGTTTCCGCTTCGATGTCGGGCTGGAGCCGATCGCCGTCAACGTGGACCGCATGCTGGAGGCGTTCCGGCGCGGTTGCCGGGACCTGGACGAGGTATGGCGCACCGCGCTCTCGCCGCGCACCCTGCTTTCGATCCAGGAACTGGCCGCCACGGACCGCTCCCGCGCACCCTTTCACCTTTCCGATGCGCTGTGGGCACAAGCTGTATTGGAGTTCGCGGCCGCCTACCGCGATCATCCCCTGACGCACGGGCTGATCGTGCGTTCCCTCACGCCCCTCTACCTGGCCCGCGTCGCCAGTTTCGTGCGCGAGACCGAAAACCTCGTGGCGTCCGAGGTCGAAGAGAAAATCGAAAGCCTCTGCCTGACGTTCGAAGGCTTGAAACCGGCCCTGGCGCAGCGTTGGCAAAACGCCGCGCCGGAGGAGAACGGCGCACCCGCCGAAACCGCGGAGCGCACATCCAACCTGGAGGTATGACCCATGCTCGAAACCATCAAAGAAGTGCTGCAGGACGCGATGAGCCGCCTGCGCTACCAGACCACCACCTACCTTCCCCCCCTGCTGGCGGCGCTCACCCTGATGCTGGGAGCCTACCTTGCCGCCCTGCTGGCCCGCTGGCTGATCTATCGGATCTTCAAGGGCCTGGCCATGGACAAATTCCTGCGCCAGAGCGGCGTGGCCTTCCTGGTCGATCCCTCGGGACGCCTCCGGGCCACCCGCCTGGCGGCGGAAAGCGCGTTCTGGTGTATCCTGCTCGGCGGCGCGCTGCTCGGCGTGAACGTCTTCGGCACGGACCTGGCCAACCGCATCGTGCAGGGTCTCGTATTCCTGCTCCCGAAGCTCTTGATCGCCGGGCTGATTCTTCTGGGCGGCACCTGGCTGGGGCAGTACCTGGGGCGGAGCACGCTGGTTTGGGCGGTGAACGAAAACTTCCCCTCGCCGCGGCGCCTGGCGGTCCTGGTGCGGATTCTCATCGTGTTCGTCGCGGTGGTGGTCGCCGCCGATCAGCTCAACTTCGCGCGCAGCGTCTTCCTGGCGGCGTTCGTCATTCTGGTGGGCGGCGCCGTGCTTGCCGCCAGCCTGGCCATCGGATTGGGCGGGATGCGCCGCTTCTTCGCGGAGCCGAAGGAGCGCACCGAAGATCCCGCGGAGCGCTCGCTGTGGAGCCACCTCTAAGCGCGGCCGTTCAACGCCGGGTCAGCGACAGTACCGCCCGGTTCCACCCGGCGGGACCGGCTTGCCGCGTGACCACGCCGCGCGGCACGCGCGTCCGTAGATCGGCCACCCGGGGCGAGCGGATCAGCACCGCATGGGAGACCTCCCGCAGGAACGCCGCGTCGTTCGGGCCGTCCCCCAGCCCGATCGTGCGCAGCCGCCGGTACCGGCGCGCGAAAAGCGCTTCGACCGCGGCGACGGCGCGCGCCTTATCGCTGCCGCCGAGGATGTGATGGAAGCGCCCGCCGCGCGTCAACCGCAGCCCGCGGGCCTCTACCGCCCCGGTGAGCGCGTCTTCCCGTTCCGGGTCGAGCAGCAGGAAGGGCTCGTCGTACTCGCGCTGTTGCGCCAGTACGGCCTGGCCGTGCGGCATCCCACACAACTCCGCCACCTCGCTCGTGGTCATGCCGTGAAAACCTTGGATCGCGCAGCCTTCGGTTCGCGCCGCCAGTCTCAGGGCTTCGACCAGCACCGCGTACGACGCACCCCACTCGAGGACGTCGTAAGGTCCGCGGCGCGCAGCCCCTTCGATGGGGAAGGGGAAATACCCCGCCGGGATGTACGCCGCCCCACCGTTCTCCACGATGAACGGATGCGAGTTGCCGGTTTCGTGACGCCAATACTCGACTTCGGCACGCGTCTTGCTGGTCACCATCACCCAGGGAATGCCGCTCCGCCGCAGGTGCTCCAGTGCGGGGCGTGCGGCGTCCCAGGAGTATGTCGCGTGGTCCAGCAGCGTGCCGTCGAGATCGGTGAATACCAGATGCATGACCCTACTTCCCACCCTAGCCCGCCGCGCCGCCCGCGGCATCGCTCCACGGCGCCATTTCGTGTCCAAAATGGCAGTAGGGAGGCGGACACCGTATGATGTCGCGCGGATGGCTGGCCCTGATCGCCGGATTCGGCCCTTTGATCCTGTTGATCGCCCTGCTCGGCTTCGGCGCCATGCACCGGGCCAAGGCCCTGCACGAGGCAACCGAATCCGCGCACGACGCGTACCTCGAGACCGACGCCGCGCTCCGCGATATCCCGGCGGAACTGTATCTGGGGGACGTCCTCATCCGCGACTACCTGCTGGACCCATCCCACCTCATGGCCCCGGCGTATCGCACGGAACTGCGCGCCCGGCAGAGTGCAATTCAGCAGCGCCTGAACCTGCTGGCCAAGCGGCTGGGCACATCCGAGCCGGCCCGGCTGCGGCAATTGCGGCAGGAGATCCGCGCCTACTGGGAGTCGATCACCCCGATCCTCAGTTGGACCCCGCAGCAGAAGGCCGCCTTGAGCGGGGTGTTTCTGCGCAGGGAGGTGCTGCCGCGCCGCGAGGCGGTGGTCGCGCTGGCCAGGGAGATCGGCGGCATCAACTCCGCGAACCTGCGCCACGAGCAGGAGGATCTGCGCGAAAGCCAGGCCCTCTTCCAGGGCTTCCTGCGCGGCACGCTGCTGCTGGCGCTTTCCCTGGGCGTGGTCGTGGCGTCGCTGAGCACCGCGCGGGTGGCCAGCCTCGAGCGGCGCGGCGAGCGGGAACGCGAGCGCGCCGAGAGCGCCGAAGCCGAATTGCGCCGCCTGTCGCGCCGCCTGGTACGGGCGCAGGAGGAGGAGCGCCGCTCCCTTTCCCGCGAACTGCACGACGCCGTGGGCCAGATGCTTTCCGCCATGACCATGGAACTGGGCAACATGCTCTCCTTCGCCGCCTCGCCGGGGAAACTGCAGCCGCGCATCGAGGAGGCGCGCCGCCTCAACGCCGCAACCATCCGGGAAGTGCGCGAGTTGGCCATGGGACTGCGCCCCTCCATGCTGGATGAACTGGGGCTGGGTCCGGCCCTGCGCTTTCAGGGCCGCGAGTTCTCGCGCCGCAGCGGGATTCCCGTAAACGTGCAGACCGATGGCGATCTGGACGGGCTGAGCGAGGCCCACCGCACCTGCATCTACCGCGTCGTGCAGGAGGCGCTCACCAACTGCGCCCGGCACGCGCAAGCCAAAAACGTGCGCATCGCGATCTACGGCGGAGGCGGGCGCGTCCGCCTCTCGATCCAGGACGACGGCGTGGGCTTCGTTGCGCGCGCGGCCTCCGCGCGCGGACTGGGACTCATCGGGATGCAGGAACGGGTGCGTGAACTGGGAGGCGCCGTCGGCATCCTCTCCCACCCCGGCAAGGGGACGATCGTGGAAGTCGACGTGCCCACGGAGGGCGTAACCGAATGATCCGGATTCTCATTGCGGACGATCACGGCGTGATGCGCCGCGGTCTGCGGCTGCAACTCGAGCAGCACGAAGGCATCGAAGTCGCCGGTGAAGCCGCCGATGGGCGCGAGGCCGTGCGTCTGGCCGAGGAACTGCGTCCGGACCTGGTCATCATGGACATCGGCATGCCCAATCTCAACGGCATCGAGGCCACGGCGCAGATTGTGAAGCGCAACCCCGAGGCCGGCGTCATCATCCTCAGCATGCACTCCGACGAAGAGTACCTGCTGCGCGCACTCTCCGCCGGCGCCCGCGGCTACCTGCTCAAGGAGAGCGCCGATACCGACCTGCTGCGCGCCGTGGAAGCCGTCGCGCGCCGCAAGTCCTTCTTCAGCCCCGCGGTGGCCCGGATGCTGCTGGACGACTTCGTGCAGCAGATCCGCCAACGCGGGCTCCAGGATTCCTACGGCCTGCTCACCGAGCGCGAAAAGGAGATTTTTCAACTCCTGGCCGAGGGCAATTCCGTGAAGGACATCGCATCCACCCTGAACCTCAGCGTCTACACCGTGGAGACCCACCGCACCCACATCATGCAGAAACTCGACCTGCACAGCGCGGTGGACCTGGTGCTCTACGCGGTGCGCAAAAAGGTGATTTCGTTTTCGTAAAGGGGAAGCGCCGCACCGCAACCGGCCGGACGGCCTACACTACTTGGTATGAACCGGCGATCCTTCCTCGCCGCGGGACCGGCCCTCGGCCTCGCCGCGCTCCCCGCGTCCGCCCCCGCGCAATCCCCGGCGGCCTATTCGCCCCCCAACCACAACCCCACCTTCAACCAGAGCGACATGGTGGTCACGATCGAAACCGATGCCGGCGTCACCGGCATAGGCGAGGGCGGCTCCCGCGACATGCTCGAACAGTGCGCCGGCCGCCTCATCGGCCAGGACCCGCTCCACATCGAGGCCCTCTGGCAGGACATGGCGCGAGCGTGGTTCTACCCGCCCGGCCGCGAGAAACTCCACGCCCTCGGCGCCCTCGATCTCGCCCTCTGGGACATCCGCGGCAAAACCCTCAACGTCCCCGTCCACGCCCTCCTCGGCGGCGCCGTCCGCAATTACTGCGAGTGCTACAACACCAGCGGCGTCGTCCCCGGCGTCAATAACCGCATGACCCTGCGCGAACGCGCCCAGGCCACCATCGCCGCCGGCTACCGCGCCTTCCGCATGGGCGCCGCCGACGCGCCCCGCGGCGCCAACGCCTTCAACACCCGCGAACGCCTCAACCAGCTTTACGACGACTGCGTTCAGGTCCGCGAAGGCGTCGGCAAAAACGGCGATTGGTGCGTCGACTTCCACCAGCGCTTCGACCTCGATGAAGCCATCCGCGGCTGCGACCTCATCAAGGATCTCGCCCCCTTCTTCGTCGAGGATCCCGTGCGCACCGAAGCCTTCGCCCAGGACCTCCCCATCCTCCGCCGCGCCGTCCACGTCCCCCTCGCCGCCGGCGAGGAGTGGGGCTACCGCTGGGACTTCAACCCGCTGGTCGAAGCCCACGCCCTCGATTTCGTCCGGGTCACCCTGCCCAACGTGGGCGGCATCACCGAGATGCGCAAGATCGCGGCGATCTGCGAAACCCACTTCGTCGGCATCGTGCCGCACTTCACCGGACCGATCGCGACCGCCGCCCTGGTCCACACCCTCGCCGCGTACCCGGGTCCCGTCCTGATGGAGTACAACAACCCCGGGCGCGTCCTCCCTCACCTGCCGGTGTACCTGGAGTTCCGCGACGGAAAGCTCTATCCGAACCCCCGCCCCGGTCTCGGCGTGGAAGTGGATTTCAAGCCCCTGACCCAGGTGATGGAGATCACCCAGCCGGGTCCCACGCGCCCGATCTATCGCCGTCCCGACGGCTCCCTGACCAACTGGTAGCGCCCGCCCGCCGCTACTTGCCGAGTTGGCGCAGCAGCGCCTCGCACCTGGCGTCCGCACACGGCGTGAGCTGAGCCTTGCCGTCCGGGATCACGCTCCGCACCGTCGGGGCAGAGAGGATCCGGTCGCCCACCACCACCGCGATCGGCCGGTTCAGGTGCGACCGCGTCAGCGCCTCCAGACGCTTCGCCGCCTCCGGCGCAAGCTGCACCGCGAGCCAACTGCCGCCCGCGTCCCGGTGAATCTGCGGCGTACCTTCGATCGCCAGCGGCGCGAAATTCGCCGTGTCCAGCACTACACTCTTGCCTTCGTACTGCCGGGCGACCAGGTTCTTCCCGTTCGCGTTGCCTTCTTCTATGCCATACACGCCGTTCGCGAGCGGCCTGTTCTGGGCGATCAATGCGCTGCCTGCCAGCGCCAGCATCAACATCGTTTTCATGGAATCAACTCCCGATATACGGCTCAGGTGGACTGTGGCGCTCGCGGCAACCCCTGCGAGCGCGAACCCTTGCAATGCCGGATCAGGAGTTACAAGGCGGAGGACGATTCCATAACGGAGGGTACGCCCCCGGCGCGCGCGGCCGAATCGCCCGCGGCCCCGCTTCCACGCGGGATTCCCCCACCACGCCGGCCGCCGCCCCGGCCTTCCCGGCGGCGAAGATCCAGCCATCGGTCGAGACCGGTCTCGCTTCGCTCGCTACGCGGAACGCGGGTGACGCGGGCTCGCACGGAGTCGAGAACCCGCTGTCTCTACCGGGGGCTTTCAGCGGCCGCGCATGCGCCACCGCCCAACCAAGCGCCACCATCAGCGCCAGGACGACTGCGAAGCTCGCGCCTCTGCGGACCACGCTCCGATCCTACACCCGCGGCCCGGCCATGGGAAGCGCCTCCAATCGCCCCCGGCGGCCCGGAAACCGCCGCCCTTCCGCCCTGCACATGACGATATAATGCCCGTGGAGTTGCGCCGTGTCCGCGCGTCTGCTGGCTACGTTCAGCCTCGTGCTCGGTTGCGCATCCGCCTGGGCGGATACGGATCTCGTCGTGTATCTCAAGGCCGCTCCCGGCCAACCCGCGGTCACCGTGAACTACATGAAGCGGGAACTCGCCTCGCTCATGCGGACCGCCGGATACCGCGTGCTCTGGGGTAAGGACAGCGCGTCCCGCAACCTGGTCGTGGTGCAACTCGACGGCGTGTGCTCCCTCCCCGCGGGATACGATGCGCCGCCCTTGCCATCAGCCTCCGCCCTGGCTTCGACCAACGTGACCGGCGGCCGCGTCCTCCCCTTCGCCCAGGTGAACTGCGGCGCGCTCTCACGCTCCCTGGCCCCGGCGCTCTCCGGCGCCGCCGCCACCGAGCGCGATTACCTCTATGGACGCGCCATGGCACGAGTCATCGCGCACGAGTTCTACCATATCCTGATGCGCACTCCGCTCCACTCCCGCTATGGCGTCACCCAGAGCCGCTTCTCCCCGGAGGAACTGGTCAGCGGCCATTTCCCCTTCGAAGGCGCGGTGGCCGCGCGCATGCGGCATTAGCCGCCGTATAGGTATCGGCGAAGGAGAGGTTCTCGACGAACTTCAACACGCTGTTGCTTCACACCATTACGCAGATCGACCCTTTCCCCGCGGCTGCACCTACATTCTCTTTTCCCGCCGCCAAACACAACCCCGTTTTCATCATTCAGGGTGGCCGGAATCACCGGCCATGCATGGTTCATCGGTGGCTCAATTTTGCGCTTGAGTTTTTGCGGCGTTGTCGATTCTTAGCCCGGACGCCCCACTAGCTTCTGGACCCCTCTTACTCCCGATCCAGCCCCGACCTTCGAATAGCGCTGTGGGTCAGCACCGCTATCACCAACCCGGTCGGGGAGGATGACCTCTGCGATGTGGTTCTGGTCGGTGAAGGCGTCAACATACGGGGCCGCGTGTGGGGCCGCCCCGTCCGCCAAGTCACCTCCTGGTGGACCGTCGCCGCCGCCCTCGTTCTCCGCGCCGCCGTTCTCGCCATCCTTCTCCGCCGCCGGACTTTGCCCCCGCATCTGTAGCGCGGGGATCGGATATCCTATTCGTATGCGGATGCTGCGGGCGGCGGTGCTGGCGGGATTCCTGCCCCTGGTGTGCGCCGCGATTCCGAAGCCGGCCGATTGGGTGCCGGTGCGCTGGCCGTGGATGGACGCGGCTTCGCTCGATTTACTCCAAGGCACGGCCGTGAACTGCGTGCTCGTGCGGCATCCGGAGCCCGCATTCACCCAGGCGGCAACTGCGCGCGGCATCGTCACCCTGGCCGTGATCACGCCCGGTGAGGACGCCAATCTGGCGCTCGCGGCGAAAGTCGACGGCGTGGTCTTTGAAGGCGATTTCCCGGCCGAACCGCCGGCGCTGCCGGTCCCCGTGGTCGAACTCGCGCCGCGCTACAAGATGAAGCTCGGCGGAAGCGCTCCCATCGTCGGCACCTACCAGGGCGTGTGGCCGGGAATCGCGGCCAACGAGGGCGCCAGCGCGCACGCCGGTCCCACTTCCTCGGTCTGGATCGATACCAACACCGGATTCCTGCGCGCGGTACGCGCCTTCGGCGCTTCCAGCGTGTGGCTCGCCAATCAGCCGCCGGAGAAGACCGCGGTCTCCACCGCGCGCTACCAGCAGGTGATCGCGGAGGCGGCGATTTCCGGCGCGCGCTGGGTGATCGCCTTCGATGCCGACCTCACCGCCCGCCTCGCCCGCCGCGAGGAAGGCGCGCTCGGCACATGGCGGAAGATTACCGCTCTCGCCGCCTACTTCGAGAGCCATCCCGAATGGCGCGCCATGCGCGAGAACGGTCAGCTTGCCGTGGTCCAGGACCCCGAAAAGGGCGGCCTGCTCTCCGGCGGCATCCTCGACATGATCGCGGTCAAGCACACGCCCGTCCGTCCCGTCGCCGGCGACCGGCTTTCCCCGCAGGCGCTGGAAGGCGCCACCATGGCGGTGAACATCGAGGGCGACGACCTCACCGCCCCTCAGCGTCAGGTACTGCGCGACTTCACGCGCTCCGGCGGCATGCTGCTCAACGGTCCTCCTGGATGGAAGGACCCCGCCCCGCCCACCGGCAAAATCACCCTGGACAACGCCGAACTCCAGCGCCTCAGCGATATGTGGAAGGACGTCAACAACCTGATCGGCCGCCGCAATATGGGGGTCCGGCTGTTCAACGTCTCTTCGATGCTGTCCAACTACCTGGGCGCCCCCGATGGGAAAAGCGCGGTGGTCCACCTGGTCAACTACGCCGATTATCCGGTCGAGAGCGTGACCCTGCATTACCTCGCGGACTTCCCGCACGCCACGCTGATCACGCCGGAAGGCATCAACAAAGCACTCGAGGTCTACAAAACCGATGAGGGGTGGGGCGTGGATATCGACCGCGTCGTTGTGTGCGCCACCATCCGGCTGGAGAAGTAATCATGACGCGACGGGAATGGCTCGCCCTGATCTCCACGGCTCCTCTGCTGCGCGCGGCGCCCGAAGCGCCCTCCGCTCCGGTGGCGATCGCCAAATGCTCCACCTACGACGAGGACGTGACCGCGAAACTCTCGACCCTGTTCGACCAGTTGGGCGGCATCGGCGGGCTGGTGCGCAACAAGACCGTGACCGTGAAGGTCAACATGACCGGTCCCCCCAGCCAGCGGCTGCAAGGGCTCGCGCTGGGACGCACCCACTACGTGCATCCCAAAGTGGTGGGCGCGGTGGCGCACGAGTTGGGCAGGGCGGGCGCGCGGCGCATCAACTTCGTGGAAAGCGCCTGGGCCACCGCGGGACCGCTCGAAGACGTGATGCTCGATTCCGGCTGGAACGTGCGGACCATTCTCGCCGCGGCTCCGGGCGTCGAGTTCGAAAATACCAATGGCCTCGGCAAGGGTAAGCGCTACGCGCGGTTCAAATTCCCGGGCACCGCGTACATGTATCCCGAGTACGTGCTGAATCACGCCTACGAGGATACCGACGTCTTCGTCAGTCTGGCCAAGCTCAAGCAGCACTACGATTGCGGCGTCACGCTGTCGCTCAAAAACTGCTTCGGCTGCGTGCCGGCGTCGATCTACGGCGACGATGCCGGCGCCGATGATCCCAACGAGAAGCCCACCCGCGGCCGCAGCGACGTGGTGCACTTCGGCAAGCGCCAGCCCGCGAAGATTGCGCCGCCGGAACTGCACCCCGGCTTCAGCAATACCGGAGGCGTGCGCGTGTCCCGCGTCGTGGCGGACCTTTCGGTGGTGCGGCCGATTCACCTGGCGATCATCGACGGCATCGAATCCATGGCCGGCGGCGAAGGACCGTGGATCCGCGGCGTGCGTCCGGCGCATCCCGGAGTGTTGATCGCGGGATTGAATCCGGTTTGCACGGACGCCGTCTCGACCGCGGTGATGGGTTTCAATCCGCGCGCCGGCAAAGGCGAGGCGCCCTTCTTCCGCGATGCCGACAACACCCTCACGCTGGCCGAGGCGCACGGCTCCGGCACCACCGATCTGAAACGGATCGACGTTCGCGGCGTCGCCATCGCCGAAGCCATGTACAAGTTTCTGTAAGGTGCGCCAACCGCCGCGCCGTGCCCGGCGTGTGATAGGCTGGCGCAGACATGAAGGCTCTCAAATGGATGCTGCTGTTGGCCGCGCTGATTCAGTTCGTTCCCTTCGGCCACGATCACACCAACCCGCCGGTGACGCGCGAGCCGGCGTGGGATTCTCCTCAGACCCGCGAACTGGTGCGCCGCGCCTGCTTCGATTGCCATAGCAACGAAACGGTCTGGCCCTGGTACGCCAGTGTCGCGCCGGTCTCCTGGCTGGTGGGACGCGACGTCGGGGGCGGACGCCGTCACCTCAACTTCAGCCAGTGGGACCGCGCGCAGCGCCACGCCAAGGACGTCGCCGCCGAGGTTCGGGGAGGCGACATGCCGCCCTGGTTCTATCTGCCCATGCATCCCGCCGCGAGGCTCACCGAGGCGGAGAAGCAATTGCTGATCTCGGGCGCCGAAAAAACGCTCGGCCCGCAAGCGACGCCGGACCGCCGCTAGCCGGGAGACCTACTGCACCGCGACCGAGAACCCGTCCGAAGTGTAGCCGTCGATCGTCAACTGAAACGCTCCGCTCGACGACTGCTGCGGCAGCCGGAAATTCACCTGCAGCGTGTTGACCACGAGTCCGGGAGCGATGCCCGCGTACAGCACTTCGAGCGAACGGTTGCCGGCCAGCACGGTGACCGGCTGAATCGGCGCCCCGAACGTTCCGCTCGCAATCGTCCCATCCGGCGGACGCCAGTTGAGCAGACCGGCGCCGCTCGCGAAGACCGTCACGATCGATCCCGGCGCGGCGGGACTCCCCGGGGCGTTGATCGTGCCGTCCTGATTCAGCGCCAGCGCCGCCCCACCGATGTGGAAGACTTCGGGCTGCGCGGAACGTACGTACAGGTCCGTGGCCGCCGAATTGCCGCCGCCGGTAGTCACCTGTACGGAGACACCGGCGTTGCCGGCGATGCCGTAGGGCACCAGCGCGTTGATCTGGCCAGCGCCCGCGTACAACAGCGGCGCCGCGACCCCGTCGAACAGCACCTGCACCCCGGCGAGTTGGCTCGCGATGCGGCCGCTGCCGTCCAGGATGGCGCCGGCTCCGGGGCTCGGCCCCAACTGCGTCCCGTAGAGGCTGACGAATTCGCCCGGCGCGACCGTGCCTTTCACCGCGCTGCCCGCCGCACTCGCGATCCCCAGCACCGCGATACCCTGAACCTGCCCGCCCGGCGCTTGCAACACCGATCCGGCGGCGCCCAGCACCGTCACGCTGCTGCCCGCGCGGATCGCCTGGCCCGCTCCGCCCGCCGGCGCCAACTGCGAGTTCAGCAGCTTCACGCCGTCGCCCGAAACCTCCGTGAAAAACGATCCGGTAAACGATGCCGCCGCGCCCGGAAAATCGCTGGACGCCGTCAGGCCCGTGACCCAGACATTCCCCGCCGCATCGAGTTGCACGTCGTTGATCTGGTCCGCCGCGCTGCCGCCGAGGTACGTCGAGAAGACCAGCGCGGCGCCCGTCGGGTTCAGCTTGGTGATGAAGCCGTCGGTGGACCGGGGGCTGAGGGTCGCCTGCCCGGCGAACTTCGGCTGCACGACGCCGGCGGTCGGCGGGAAATCGTCTTCGTCGGTCCGTCCCGCGGCAACGACGTTGCCACTGGCATCC
>JBBIQR010000088.1:0-14207 GCA_037442245.1 Candidatus Solibacter sp.
TGTAGACCAGCGAGTAGCCGCGCCGGATGTACTGGTCGCGCATCCAATCCTCGAGTTGCTTGCGGAGGATGCCGCCCTTCGGATGGAAAAAGATCAGGCCCGGACCGGCCAGTTCCTGGATGCTGAACAGGTCGAGCTCCTTGCCGAGCTTGCGGTGGTCGCGCTTCTTGGCCTCCTCCATCTGCTTGAGGTAGGCGTCCAGTTCCTTCTGGGTGAACCAGGCGGTGCCGTAGATGCGCTGCAGTTGTTTGTTGTGCTCGTCGCCCTTCCAGTACGCGCCGGCGATGGAGAGCAGCTTGAAGGCTTTGATCCGCGAGGTGTCGGGCAGGTGCGGGCCGCGGCAGAAGTCGATGAAGTGGGGACCGAGCGTGTACTCGGAAAAAATCTCGTCGGCGCGCTCGGTAATGAGCTCGCACTTCATCCAGGCCTCGGAATATTTCTTGAGGCCGTCGTCCTTTCTGGTCAGGACGCGGTTGTACGGCAGGCTACGCGCCTGGATCTCCCACATCTTCTTCTCGATCTTCTCGAGATCCTCGGGGGTGAAAGGCGTGGGCCGGTCAAAGTCGTAGTAGAAGCCGTTGTCGATGGGCGGACCGATCCCCAGTTTGGTCTCGGGATACAGTTCCAGCACGGCGGCGGCGAGCAGGTGGGCGGTGGAATGCCGGTAGACGTACAGCGACTCGGGATCCTTGGCGGTGAGAATCGCCAGGGTGGCGTCCTTGTCGAGGGGGCGGCCGAGGTCGAACAGTTCGCCGTTGACCTTGGCGGCGATGGCGGCGTCAGCCAGGCGCGGGCTGATCGAACGGGCGATGTCGATGGGGCGGGTCCCCGCCTCGACCGGCTGTTTACTCCCGTCGGGCAGAGTGATTTCAATGTGGCTCATATGGGGAAATTTCAGCGTAACACGCTTGTTTTGCGGGTGGTGCGCGCACTGCCCGAACGGGCAGGACGGACCGGCTGCGCGTACGGGGTATGATGAAAGGACCGGATTGGCCATGGCGGTATCCAGTCTCAACGGAATCGAAGAATCGCAACTGGTCGCGCAGTCGCGCGAGGGCGATACCGGTGCGTTCAGCGAACTGGTGCGCCGCTACGAGGGTAAGATATTCCGGCTGGCGCAGCACGTGACCCAGAACCGCGAAGACGCCGAGGACGTGCTCCAGGAAACGTTCCTGAAGGCCTACGAACACCTGGATCAGTTCAAAGGCGATTCCAAGTTTTACACCTGGGTGGTACGCATCGCGGTCAACCAGGCGCTGATGAAACTGCGCCGGCGCAAGACCGACAAATCCGTTTCGCTCGACGAGACCATCGACACCGGGGAAGATACCGTGACCCGCGAAGTCGCCACTTGGGACGAAGATCCCGAGGAGCGGTTCTCGCGGGAGGAATTGAACGGAATCCTGGACGACGCTATCGATAGCCTGGAGCCCTTATACCGGTCGGTTTTTGTGCTGCGGGACGTGGAAGAGCTTTCCACCGAAGAGACCGCCCAGGCACTCGGGCTTTCGATTCCGGCGGTGAAAAGCCGCCTGTTACGCGCCAGACTGCAACTGCGTGAGAAGCTGACTCGTTTCTTCAAGCGCAAGGGAGACGATGCCTTTGCTTACATGTAGGGACTTTCTCCACGAACTGAGCGAGTACCTCGACGAGAACGTAGATGCCGAACTGCGCGCCAAACTGGAGCGTCACATCAGCGAGTGTCCCAATTGCTGGGTGATTGCCGACACCACTCGGAAGACCATCAAGATTTATAAGGGGATGGATCCGTACCCCATCCCGCCCGAAGTGGAGAGCCGCCTGATGCGGGCGCTCGAAAGAAAGATGGCCGCGAAGGACCCCCTGCGTTAGGCGCTGGGAGGCGCGGACGCGTCAGTTGACCGCGAAGGTGACTCCAGGTTGCGAGCGCCGCGAGGATGTAGTCGCTCCAATGGACACTGTGATCGAGATGGCAGCGCCGGTGCGAGCCGTAGGCGGAACGATCGCATTCACCTGAATCAGTCCGGCGACGGCGCCGGGGGACGAACCGGCATAGGTTACGACGGCCGGTTGGCCATCGATATCCACGCGGCAGGTCCCGTCCGCAAGTTTGACCGCGCCACCGATCGTTGGCAGCACCGAGCCATTGATCCACGTGGGGTCGCTCAACTCCCCCATCCCCGTGACGAAGATGGAAATCGCGGACCCTCGCGTGGCTGCGTTCTTGCTCGAGTTGATGGTGGGGACGCCGGAACTGTCGTAGTTGAGAATGGCTCCCGGCCCCTGGCCGAGGCCCGCGAAGGTGAAGATTCCGGGGTCTTCGGGGATCACGGTGACGTTGATTCCCGCCGGCGGCGCCGTCCCGTTTGTGACCTGGATGGTGACCACAGGGTTGGCGGTGCCGGCCAGGTAGGCCAGTTCCTTGGGAACTACGACGTTGAGCTGGTTCAGCGACGTCATGACGATCGGAGCCAGGGCCGTTTGCGGGGTCGAACTGACCGGATCCAGCCATTTAAACGCCACCTGGACGACGCCCCACAAGGTCGGATACACGAGAGTGGTGCTGGGAGGCGTCGCCGTAGGGGTGGTTGTGCTCACCGTCGCAGGCCCGAGGTTCTGACCGAAGATCGAGACGATCTCCCGCGGCGAAACCGACCGTAGCGGACTCGGGGCCGCGACCGGATTGACGCCGCTCCCGGTCCAAACCGAGGTCGCCAGATAACTGGCCGCGTTGACCACGCCCGTAATCGAAGGTAGCGACGGGTCCGTAATGGTGAGGTTGGTGGTAGCCGGCGCCTGCGCCGGGTTGTTGGGCGGCGCCGGATTGGTCACCGCGATCACCCAGGTGGCAGGGTAAACTGCGGGCGTGATCGGCGGCGTCAGATAGCTCTTGTTGATGGTCGCTTGCAGGACCTTGCGGCTGAGCAGTGTGGCTGGAAGCGTGACCGCCGGGTTGCTGCCCAACTGCATGGTCACCACCGAGGTAGAGAAGAAGTTGTCGCCATTGATCGTGACTACGGCATCGATGGCCGGGCTGGCGCTCATCTGCGAAGGATAAATCGGGGACGTGGCGCCGGGCATCGTCTTGAGCACCGGCGGACCCGCGGTGACGATCAGACTCACCGCCACGGTCCAGGTGCCGTTAGCGGCGTTGACCGCGGCAATCGTAATCTGGCCGGCGTAGCTGCCTGGATCGAGCGTGGAGACCGTGGGCGTGTCCAGGCTGACGTAAACCGGGGAGGCGGATCCCGGGAAGGCAGAGCCGCTGGTCGCCAGCGACGGCAGTTGCGTGGGCGAACTGGCCACCCGGATCCAGGACGTTGTCGAAGCGCCCTTTCCATTGCCCACGCTCACGTTAAAGGGAATGATGTCGCCGGTCGAAGATACATCCAGTTCCGAGAGGCTGGGGGTGGGCGCGGCGGTGCCGGTGGTATACAGAAATGTCAAGGTTGGGGTGGCGGAGCCCGAGGGCGGCGGCGAATAGTTGGTGGTCGCCGTGGACGGAGAGAGCACCATCGTCGAAGGGGGGTTGGTGATTAACAGGGTTACACTCACCGTCGCCGGAAGCTTCGACGCGGGAACCGTGTCGATGGTGATCGTGCCGGAGTAACTGCCGGGCGCAAGACCCGTCGGGTTCACCGTCACGGTGAGAGCCAGCGGTGCGTGCCCGCTGTCCGGGGTGGCGGTCAGCCAGCCCTGCGGAGAGGAAACCACTCCGGTCATCGATAGGGGCAGCGAACTCGACGCCGCCGGCAGGGATATCGTGACCTTCCCGGGCGCCGGAATGGTGGCGTTCACCTGGTAGGAAAAGTTCAAGGTGCCGGGACTCGCCGTCGGGCCGGTGGACTGGGTATAAGCCGGAAAGCAGCTCCACAACGCCGCCGCGGCCAACGCCGCGCCCTTTACGACATGCATCTTCATATCCTTACTATCGGCAGCCCGGCCGGAAAACTTGATACCGGCTGGTCTGCGCAGCGGACGACCCGCCCTCGCCCCGGTGGAAGGGAAAGAATTGGCGGGGGGAAAGGGGGCTTCTGAGGAGATAATCAGGAGAGGATTCGTGAACGCGGGGAGCGCGCCCATCGAACGAGAGACAGGGTGAAACCGGGCTGTCCGCTTGCGATGTGCAGATCATGTCAGCAGCACGCGCTCCCGATGGAGGCGCGCGTCCTTCATGAACTACCCATCGGCACAAAAGCGGAAAAACTAGAGGCCTGGTTGAGGCAATATTTGAGCCAGAATAGGGTCTTCCGTC
The DNA here is from genome assembly GCA_037442245.1 of Candidatus Solibacter sp. Taxonomy (GTDB): domain Bacteria; phylum Acidobacteriota; class Terriglobia; order Bryobacterales; family Bryobacteraceae; genus Solibacter. The sequence goes on from JBBIQR010000088.1 coordinate 4,235, forward strand.
TCCTGGAAGCGCCGGAGACCTCCGCCGGGTTTAGCCGACAAATCCCTTCCGCAGCGCGAACCGGCGTTTGCCTAATTCCCCGTAGCGCGCCTTGGCCCGGGACTTGACCAGCCGGAACTGGGTTTCCGTCAGGTTCATGTCGCGGCAGATCTGTTCCGGCGTCTGTTCGTGCAGGTAGAACCGCTCCAGCACCTCACGATCGCGCGCCGGGAGGCTTCGCAGCAGCCGCATCGCCAGTTCATGGGTCTGGTGGTCCACCACCCGGCGCTCCGGAGAGGCTTCGCGCGCCCGCAGGTTCAATCCCGGAGCAATCTCGACTTCCCGCCGCCGCGTAGCCATGGCCTCTTCGATGTAGGCCGCAACCTGGCGCCGCAGAACCGTCCGGACATATCCCATGAGGCGCTCGGGCTCACGCAGGTCCCCGCGCTGGATGGATTGGGTGACGATCAGGAATATGTCGTGCACCTTGTCTTCCAGGTCGTGTGTGCCGAGTTGTCTCCAGAGGAAGTAGCGGACCCCCTTCACGAAGACCGCGTACAACTCTTCCATTCCGCGCGGATCGCCCAGGCGGACGCGTTCCACGAGGCTGCCCCAGGCATTCTCCTGGGTATTGTTTGGAGGAACTACCGAAGTTGGATTGGGAGTCACTGAGCACCCACCGTAAAATATGCGGCCCAATAGCGCGGCCGCGATCGCCAGTCGGAGGCGTGAATCATTTCGAGTTGTGCTGCGCGCAACGCCCCGGAAGGCGTGGTGCGGCCGGTTGCGAGGTTGCGGTAGAGGGCGCGGAACAGGGTTCCGTCGTCGTCCGGCGTCGCCCATTCCGAGGCGATGACGGTCCGCGCGCCGGCGGCCAGCCATGCGCGGGTAAGCCCGAGCAGTCCCGTCCCGGGCAGCGCCGGGGCCGCCGCCGAGTCGCATCCGCTGAGCACGATCAGGCTGGCGTTGGTGCGCCAGGCGGCGATCTGCCGCGGCGCCAGCAACTCGGGGTCGCGCCCAGGCGCCAGGGCGATCAGCCCCTGCGGATCGCCTCCGCCGGACTCCAGGACGTGGGTGGCAAAGTGGACGACCGCGGGTCCCTTGGCCAGTTGACGCAGCAGGTTCTCCTGCGACGCCGCCGCTCCCTCCAGCACCACGCGCTCGCCCGGCCAAAGCCGCGCGCAGGATTCGACCTCCTGCCCGCTGCCTACCAACCGCGGCAGGTTCAGCGTGCCGGGACCACGCCGTCCGCCCGGGCCGAGGCGCGGATCGGCGGTGTTGTAAATCGGGTCGCCCACACCCAGAAACAACGACGACGGGACGATCTGCCGCTTTTCCGACTCCACCCAGGCGGCGGCGCTGGGAATGGTCTGGATCACGTGGCGCTCCACCAGGAACTGCCCGCCAACCGGCAGCGCGGCCAGGGGCGTCTCAAACAACCCCCCGTCGAGCGCAATCACCCAGCCGGGTTTGCCGCCCGACCGCGCGTCGAGTGCGCCGAAAAGAATCTGGTACAGTCTGCCGCAGGACTCCCCCGCGGACGGCCCGCCGCCGCGCAGAGCGGCGGACGCTTGACGGGCCAGCGCCTTCAGTTCCTCCCGCGGCGGCAACCGGTGGACCGCCAGACCGTGATGGTCAACCTCCCACAACCAGGAAGCGGACTCGCCGGTCTTGAACGTGAGCAGCACGCGATCCCGGCCCAGGGCTGCGTGTACGCGGCCGAGGAGGTCGTTGACGGGATCCGCCTGCACGCCAGGCATTTCCAGTTCCAGACGGGCCACCTCCGCGCGAGCCCTGACGAGGGATTCGGCCGTGGAATGGCCGGGAGAACGCAATGCCTGAACCTCGGCGCGCTGCAATTGGCCCATAGCCTCCCAATAGGCAGCCGGGAACCCGGCGCCGGAAGCGTGCCGCGCCAGAAGAGAGCGGAGGCTGTCAGCGCGATTCTCCTCGGCCGCCTGGAAGGTCTCCCGCGCCAGATTTGGATCGCCAGTCTTCAGATAGAGCCGGTTCCCGGCTTCGACCAGGGCCGCGTTGACCTTTTCGAGCCACCCCTCGGCTCCGACCTGCGCGGTGTCGTCCGCGGGCATGTTCCAGCGCCAGACGCGGGCCAGGCGCCACGCCGTGCGCAGGTCGTCGAGGGCTTCGCGGAGACGTCCCTGCGCCAGGCGAACCCGGCCGCGCTGATGGTAGATATCCCACGCGGGAATCGAGATATGCGCGCCCCCGGCAAGCTCTACGGCCCGGTCCAGCAGCACACCCGCTTCCTCCAGCGCCCGACGGCGCACCCCGGGCCCAGGGCACGCTCCGCGCCGCGCTCCAGGTGCAGCAAACCCAGACTTCGATAGGAGGTTTCGAGCGGAAGCCGGTAGAGCAGGCGGATCCGGTAGGCTTCGAGAAGCGGGGGTTCGGCGGCGCGCAGGTTGTGCTGTTTGAGGTATTCCTCGCCGAGACGGTTCCAGCCGCTGGCGTAAAGTTCCACATCGCCTTGCCGGTCGGCGGCGTCGAGTCCCTGCCGGAACAACCGCAATGCCTCCGGCATCCTACCCTGACGCGCACGCAGGCTGGCGAGCGAGATCAGCACTTTGGCCTCGTTATCCCGGCGGTCCTTTCCGGTCAGACTGCGCAGGCTGGTTTCGGTCCATGCCGCGGCGGCGTCGAGTTCCCCCAGTTCCGCATATAAGGATGCGATGTTGGCGTTGAAGACCGCTACCGCGCCGGGGTCGTTGGCGCGCCGGGCGGCTCGCACCGCTCCGAGGAAGGTGCCAAGCGCCTCGCGATACCGGTGCAGGGCAAACTGGCATCCGCCGATGTTCCCGGCGGCGCGCGCGGCAAGATCGTCCGCGCCGGAAGCCCGTGCCGCGGCCTGCATCTTTTCAAATGTTTCTAATGCGGTGGAATAATGACCGGTGCGGAACGAAGCGGTTCCCTCGCGCAGCAGCTCCAGGCTGGGGCCGCGCTGTAATTGCCGTGCTCCGGTAGCGGTTTCCTTTGCTACGGGCTTTTGCGATGGCTTCGATACCGTTCCGACGAGCGGGATCACCAATGCGCAGAAGGTCAGAACCTTTCCTGCTTTCAAACTATCCGTCCCGCAAAACTAAAAAAGCCTGGTCTTCTTTGGGGGTAATTCTTTTCGTGCGGAATACCCCCAAAGAATAGTACCAGCTTTCACTTAGTTTATGTTCCCCTCAAATGAGGGGATTGGTTTGGTCTTTCGCGTCTCTGGAAAACGCGGGTTGTTAGTAGCAGCTTAGATCCACGAACCGCCAATGATGATAATAATCGGGTCAGTCGGCATCTTTCACTGTGGAGAGCGGCACTGCATCGCTCCCTCTGTGTGCGAAGGTAGCGGCTGTTGCCCGTGACGGGCCAATAAGAATAGCTCCAAGTGATTGATTTTGAATCGCACTATACATTATTTCGCGGCGGGCGCGCGTCGCAGCGCGGCAGGAATTTGCCACAGCGCCAGTTTTTGATCGCGGGCACGCCGCCTGGGGACTCATTCTACTGCGGTTAGTCGATGGTGATCGGCGTGCAACCGGGAGGGCTGTCATGCTGGATGCTGTCGCCGGACAACTCGAGCGGTATATGGACTTATTGAGCGCGCGGGAGAAACTCGTCGCCTCGAACATCGCCAATGCCGATACGCCCGGCTATCTGACACGCGACATCGACTTTCAGCAGGAGTTTCAGCAGGCGGCGGGCCTGGGGGCGCAGCCGGTGGAGGTGCCCGGTCTGGCGGTGAAGAACGACGGCAACAATGTCAGTCTGGACCGCGAGGCGCGCCTGTTATCGGAGACGGCGCTGCGTTTCAACGCGGCGTCGCAACTGCTGCGATCTCAAATTCGCGTGGTCCGCTCGGCGATCGAAGAAGGGAGAAGCGGATGAGTCTCTTTAGCGTGTTATCGGTTGGCGCCTCGGGTATGTCCGCACAGCGGCAGAGGGCGGAACTGCTCGTCGAGAACCTGGCGAACGCGGAGACCACGCGCACGCCGGAAGGCGGTCCCTACCGGCGCAAGGACGCGGTTTTCGCTTCTTCCAGTACGGAGTTGCCGTTCGCGTCGGTCTTCGGTTCCCAGGTAGATGGCCTCACGGGCGTCTCCGTGGCTCAGGTTGTGGTGGACAAGAGCGATCCCGAGCGGCGCTACCTGCCGGGCCATCCGGATGCGGACAAAGACGGCTATGTCGCGTTTCCAAAGATCAATGTCGCCGAAGACATGGTCGATCTGATGGGCGCGGCGCGCGGCTATGAAGCCAATGTTTCGGCGATTGCCGCCGTCAAGGATATGATCCAACGCTCGATCGACCTGATGCGTTGAGGCAATGATGGCCGCGCCGATTCTACCTATCGCTCCCGCCGTCCTGCCCGAGGCGGTGCGTCCCGCCGGCCAGGCGGCCGGGCGAGGCAGTTTCCAGGACGTGCTGTCTTCAGCGGTCGGGACCGTGGAGGGAGCCGGGCGCAGCGCCGCCACTTCGGTGGAAAACTTCCTTACCGGCGAAGGGGAAGATCTCCATACGACCATCCTGGCCACGCAACGCGCCGAACTCTCCTTCGAACTCTTCCTGCAGGCCCGCAACAAGGTGGTCAGCGCCTACCAGGAAATCATGCGCATGCAGATGTAGCTTCGCGGCGCGAGATTTTTCCGTTTCGCTCTATCCTTCCGCACCGAATCCGCCGATCAATGGGTCAGGGGACGGCTCCGCCCCGAAGACCTAGTCATGACAAAGCTTCTGGCCAATCTGTCCACCCGGCAACGGATCACGATGGTGGCCGCCGTGGTGCTAACCGCCGCCGGCCTCTACGCCTTGATCGGGTGGCGCAAAGAGGCGGATTTCAAGCCGCTGTTCACCAACCTGGCAGCCGAGGACGCATCCGGGATCGTGCAGAAGCTCAAGGAAAGCGGCGCCGAATACCGCCTCGGCGAAAACGGTTCCACGGTGCTGGTTCCCACCGCGCGGCTCAACGAACTGCGCCTGACGATGGCGGCGGCTGGGCTGCCCAAGAGCGGACGGGTCGGCTTCGAACTGTTCGATAAAGCCAATCTCGGCGCCACCGAATTCACCGAACACATCAATTACCGCCGCGCACTCGAGGGCGAACTGGAGCGCACTGTGATGGCGCTGGCCGAGGTGGAGCAGGCGCGCGTGCATCTGACTTTTCCCAAGGACTCGGTCTATCTGGAATCGCAGCAGCCGGCCAAGGCCAGCGTTCTGGTACGGCTCAAGCCCGGCCGCAAACTGGCCCCGCAGAATGTTCTCGCCATCGATCACCTGCTGGCCAGCGCGGTGGAGGGGCTCTCGCCCGATGCGGTCAGCGTTCTCGATATGAACGGCAACCTGCTGGGTAAGCCAAAGGCCCCCGGCTCTCTCGACGGTTCCGAACCGTCCGAGGCTACCTTGGAATACCGCCATCAGATCGAATCCGACCTCATCGCCAAGATCAACTCCACCCTGAGCCCTCTGCTCGGGCCGGAGAAATTCCGCGCCGGGGTGAGCGTCGAATGCGATTTTTCGGGCGGAGAGCAGAGCGAAGAGATCTTCGACCCGGCGCGCAGCGTCATGCTGAGTTCCCAGCGGACTGAAGACGGCGCCGGCTCCGCCGCCACGGCGTCGGGGGTCCCCGGCACGGCTTCGGCGCTGCCGCGGGCGGCGCCGCGGCCGCCGTCCGGTTCCAGCCGGATCACCCGTTCCACGGAAAACATCACTTACCAGACGTCCCGCACGGTGAAGAAGACGCGCCTGCCGGCCGGTTCGATCCGGCGCATGTCCCTGGCCGTCCTGGTAGACCAGGACGTGACCTGGCAGAAGAGCGGAAACGGGTTCCAGCGCGTGCTGGTGCCTCCCCCGCCGGAAAAACTGAAGGTGATCCGCGATCTGGTCGCCGGGATTACGGGGCTCAACGAGCCGCGCGGCGATCAACTGGTGATTGAGACTCTGCCGTTTGAAAACACTCTGCTCACCGAGCCGCCGCCGTCTCCGGTCTCCGCCCCGTCCGGGGCAAGCAAAGCGCCGGTCGCTTTCGGCGCGGGCGCCTTTAAGCTGAATCCGAAGCAACTCATCATGGTAGGGGCCGGCGCCGGGGTGCTCGTGCTGGCGCTGGTGGCTTTCCTCCTGCTGCGCCGGCGCAAGAAGAAAGGGGCCACTCCGGCGGCTCCCGCCGAGATTGCCCGGGGAGCCGCGCATCCGGGCGTTCCGGCGCTGGCGGCGGGCGAACCCGGCGCGAGCGTCGAGCAGCGCCTGGAAGATCAGTTTGCGGAGCGGGATGCGATGCAGAAGCGTCTGGACCAGCAGACGCTTGCGACCCTGAACCTGGCTCCGGTGATCACCAAGAAGGCCGAGGTATTCGCCAAGCACCTGCGGGAGAAGATCACCAGCGAGCCGGAAGTTTCCGTGCAGATTCTCAGGTCCTGGCTTCGCGACGATGAGGGCTGACAGGGGAACACGCGCATGATCATGAACGTCAAGAACGAGAACGCGCAGAACGCCGAGGGCGGCGAACGGCTCACCAACCTGCGCAAGGCGGCGATGCTGCTGGTGGTCCTGGGAGAGGCCTCCAGCGCCCAACTGCTGCAGCAACTGAACGAAGAAGAGATCCAGAAGATCAGCCGGGAGGTGGCGCGCATCCCGCAGATTTCGGCCGAGCAGGCGGAGGCGGTTCTCGAGGAGTTCCACCACCTCAGCACGGCGGGAGACTACGTGGCGCGGGGCGGTATCGAGTACGCGCGGAAACTTCTGCTGCGGGCCTTCGACCCCGATCAGGCCAAGCGCCTGCTGGACCGGTTGGCCAAGGCGCTCGGCACCGAGGCTGCTTCTTTCGACGCGATCCAGAAGGCCGACCCCCAGCAACTGGCCAAGTTCATCCACAACGAGCATCCGCAGACCATCGCGCTGGTGCTGTCCCACCTGAGCTTCACGCAGGCGGCGGCGCTGCTGACCTCGCTGCCGGCCGCGCTGCGCGCCGATGTGTCGCTGCGCATGGCGAGCCTGGACCAGATTTCGCCGGAGATCATCCTGAAAATCGCCGGCGTGATCGGCCAGAAACTGAAGGCGCTGGGCGAATTCAGCCGCGAGTCGTACGGCGGGGTGCGCGCGGTGGCCGAGATGCTCAACCGGCTCGACTCCGGCTCCAGCCGGGAGATCATCGACCACATCGATCAGCAGGATACGAACCTGGCGGAAACTATCCGCCACTTGATGTTCGTGTTCGAGGACCTGCTGCTGATCGATCCGATGGGGCTCAAGGAAGTGCTGGCCAAGGTGGACCGCAAGGCGCTCACGGTGGCGCTCAAGGGAACCAGCGAACAGTTGCGCAACCACATTCTGGGCTGCATGTCGCAGCGCGGCGCCGATATGTTGCGCGAGGACATGGAAGCGCTGGGTCCGATCAAGATCAAGGAAGTGGAGGGCGCGCAGCAGAATATCATCGGGCTGGTCCGGCAGTTGGAGAGCGAAGGCGTGCTGAGCCTGAAGGGAGCGGTCGGGGAGCAGTATGTCGTGTAAGGTGCGGCCGGCCGGCGAAGCGGTGGAGTTCGCGCCGGTAGTGTGGCGCGCTCCGGGGGCGGCGCTGGCGCCGGCGCCGGACAGCGGAACCGCGCCGGGCGAAGCGGTGCAGGCCCGGGCGCAGATCGAGCAAATCGAGCACGAGGCCGAGCAGCGGGTCCGCGAAGCCCGCGCGGCCGGGGTCCGGGAAGGCGAAGCCGCGGGCCGCGGCCGCGCACAGGCCGAGATGCAGGCGGCTATCGAACGGTTGGCGCGCTCGATCGACGAGATCGCCTCCCTGCGCGGACGGCTGCGCGCGGAAGCCGAAGCCGACCTGTTGAAACTGTCCCTCGCCATCGCCCGCCGCATCCTGCGGCGGGAGACCGCGCTCGATCCGGACGCGCTCCACGGGCTGATTCTGGGGGCGCTGGCCAAATTGCAAGGGCAGGAGATCGCCCGGGTGCGCGTGCATCCGGCGCACGCCGCCGCTCTGACCGCCTGCCTGCGGCAGAACCTGGGTAACGGCAACGTCGAGGTTGTGCCCGATGCTTCGCGGGAACCCGGCAGCCTGATCTTCGAGACGCCTCGCGGAAATCTCGATGCCGGGGTCGAATCGCAACTGGCGGAGATCGAGCGCGGTCTGGCCGACCGTCTGCGGAGGCGCGCCTGATGGAGCCGATTTCGCTCGCGCCGTACCTGGCCGAACTCGAACGGATTCCGCTCTACTGCTGGAGGGGAGAGGTCACCGACGTCGTCGGGCTGCTGGTGGAATCGCGCGGACCGAGCGCCGCGATCGGGGATTTCTGCGAGGTGGAAACCGGTTCGGGGCGCCGCATCCGTACCCAGGTAATCGGGTTCCGCAACGGCCGGGTGCTCTCCATGCCGCTCGAAGAGATCGATGGGCTCGAGGCCGGTAACCGCATCGCGGCGCGCAGCGAGGACGCGCGGGTCGAGGTCGGCGCGGGCCTGCTCGGCAGGGTCATCGACGGCTTCGGCAAACCCATGGACGGCGGCCCGGACATCGACGCGAGCGACAGCTACTCGCTCTACGGCACGCCGACCAATCCGCTGGACCGCGCGCACATCACCGAGCCGCTGGTGACCGGCATCCGCGTGATCGACGGGCTGCTGCCGTGCGGCAAGGGGCAGCGCATCGGATTGTTCGGGGGGAGCGGCGTGGGCAAGAGCACGCTGCTGGGGGCCATGTCGCGCCAGAACTCGGCGGATGTCACGGTGATCGCGATGATCGGGGAGCGTAACCGCGAGGTGCGCGGATTCCTCGAAAACGAACTGGGTCCGGAAGGGCGCAAGCGCTCGGTGGTGGTGTGCGCGACCAGCGAGCGGCCGGCGCCACTGCGCGTGCGCGCCTGTTTCGTGGCGCTGGCGGTGGCCGAATACTTCCGTGACCAGGGCGCCAATGTGCTGCTGGTGATGGATTCGGTCACGCGCCTGGCCATGGCGCAGCGCGAGATCGGGCTTGCGGCCGGAGAGCCTCCCAGCCAAAAAGGATACACGCCAAGCGTCTTTAATCTGCTGCCCAAGGTGCTGGAGCGGGCGGGCAATTTCCAACGCGGATCGATCACGGCGTTCTTCACGGTGCTGGTGGAGGGCGACGACTTCAACGAGCCCATTTGCGACGCGGCGCGCGGTATTCTGGACGGCCACCTGATTCTGTCGCGCCAACTGGGCGCGCAGGGACACTATCCGGCGATCGATGTGCTGCACTCGGTCAGCCGGCTCGCCCCGGCGATCGCCACTCCGGCGCAGAAGGAGGCGGCGCGGCGCATTCGCGCGGCGCTGGCGGCGTACCGCGAAGCGGAGGATCTGATCCAACTCGGGGCCTACGTTGCCGGGGCCAACGCCGATCTCGACGCCAGTATCCGGCTACGTCCCGACCTGCTCGATTTCCTGCGCCAGGATGCGCACGCCACTTCGCCCATTGGCGAGACGATCGCGCGGCTCGAAGATCTCGCCGCGCGGCTGCAGGTGCTGCCCGCGGCGCCCGCGAGACATCCGCGATGACGGTCTTCCGCTTTCCGCTCGAAAAAGTGCTCCAATGGCGGCGCAAGCAACTCGAACTCGAGGAGGCGCGCTACCGGCAACAGAACGCGGTCGTGGCGGGGCTGGACCGGGAACGCGCCGAAACGGAAGCCGCCGGGATTCGGGCCGAAATCGAGGTGCGGCAACGGAGATCGCTGTCGGGTAGCGACCTGGCCGCGCTCGACCACTTCCGGCTGCGGGTGAAGAAGGACCAGACACGCATTGCGCGCGACCGCGCCGATGCCGCGTGCGAGCTGGCGCTCCGCCGGGACGCCATGCTGGCCGCGCGCCGCCGGACGGCGCTGCTCGAAAAACTCCGCGAGCGCCGCTACCAGGAATGGGAAGCGGAGCGCGACCGTGAGATCGAAGGGATCGCCGCGGAGAGCTTTCTGGCCCGCTGGACCCGGCGCCCGGCCGCCGAGCCGCCCTAGGCAGCCTGCGGCCGGAGTCGCACCAGGCCGCCCTGCGGGTTGCA
>JBBIQR010000088.1:14307-16553 GCA_037442245.1 Candidatus Solibacter sp.
AGCCGCCCTAGGCAGCCTGCGGCCGGAGTCGCACCAGGCCGCCCTGCGGGTTGCAGCGGCGCCCTGCCCTGGGACCGGGTTGCGGCTCCTGGCCGATGTCCCGCGCGCAACGCGGCCTCAGACGGCTTCCGCCACAGGCTGCTAGACTCGTATCGAAATGCCCCTCGCGATTCAGCCGGACGACGTGCGCGCCGCCGCCGAACGCATCCGCCCGCTGGCGCGCCGGACGCCGGTCTTTACCTCGGCGGGTTTCGATTCCGAGGCCGGCGTGCAGGCCTTTTTCAAGTGCGAAAACCTGCAGCGCGGCGGCGCCTTCAAGATCCGCGGCGCGGCCAACCTGGTGCTTTCCCAGCCGCCGGAGGCGCTGGCGCGCGGCGTGGTCGCCTACTCGAGCGGCAACCACGCGCAAGCTACCGCCATCGCGGCACGCCACGTGGGAGTCGCGGCCACGATCGTGATGCCGGAGGATGCGCCGCGCTCGAAGATGGAAGCCACGCGCGCTCGTGGCGCCCGCATCGTGACCTACAACCGGTTCACGGAAAGCCGGGAAGCGATCGCGCGCGACATCCTCAAAGAAACCGGGGCCACGCTGGTGCCGCCCTTCGATCACCCCCTGATCATGGCCGGGCAGGGGACGGCGGCCATGGAACTGCTCGCCGACTACGGTCCCCTGGACGCGCTGATCGCGCCGGTCGGCGGGGGCGGGCTGCTCTCCGGCTGCGCTACGATCGCGCGCGCCATGAACCCGGCGATCCGCATTTTCGGAGCCGAGCCGGAGCGCGCCAACGACACGTACCTTTCGCTGCAATCCGGTGAGCGGGTGACGGTCCACCCCGATACCATCGCCGACGGGCTGCGCGCGCCCAAGCCCGGCGAACTCACCTTCCCGGTGATTCGCGCGCTGGCCGAGGGCATACTGCTGGTCACCGAGGAGGAGATCCGCGCCGCCGCGAAGTTCCTGCTCCTGCGTTTGAAAATCCTGGTCGAGCCGAGCGGAGCCGTGCCGGCGGCGGCGGTGCTGTTCCGCAAGCTGCCGCCGGGGATCCGCTCGGTGGGGATCATCCTTTCCGGCGGCAACGTGGATTTCGAAGACCTGGTCGGATACTAAGGCCGGCGCGCGGCGATCACCCGCGGGATTCCGGCCAGGTCCGGCTCCACCCGGACGTCGCTCCAGCCGGCGAGCAGCCGCTCGACCCCCGGCAGACTGCCGAACCCCAGCTCCATCACCAGCCAGCCGCCGGCGCGCAGCACGCGCGGCGCATCGGCGGCGATGCGGCGGTACAACTCCAGGCCGGTCTCGCCGGCGAACAGCGCGACGTGCGGCTCGTAGTCGCGCACTTCACGCTGCAGGGAAGCGCGCTCGGTCAGGGGCACGTAGGGCGGGTTCGATACCGCCAGGTCCATCGAGCCGGCGGCGATCGCCGTCGTCAGATCGCACACCACGAACCCGGCGCGCGCGCCCAGCCTCCGCGCGTTCTCCGCGGCGACCTGCGCAGCCGCCGGAGAGACGTCCGTGGCCCAGGTTTCCGCGCCGGTCTCCAGTTGCAGGGTGATCGCCAGCGCGCCGCTGCCCGTGCCGATGTCCACGATCCGCCGCGCGCGCGGGGCCACGGCGAGCGCGGTCTCGACCACGTGCTCCGTCTCCGGGCGCGGGATGAGCACGTCCGGGGTGACGCGGAACTCCCTGCCGTAGAACTCCTGCCGCCGGGTGATGTACTGGGTAGGCTTGCCCTGGAGCCGTTCGTGCAGGTAGCGCCCGTAGTGCAGCCACTCCACCTCGGCGAGTTCGCGCTCCGGATGGGCGAACAGGTACACCCGCTCGACCCGCATGGCGTGGCCGAGCAGAACCTCCGCGGTCAACCGTGGCACGGCGATTCGCCCGTCTTCGAGCGCCCGCGTGCCCTGCGCCAAAGCGGTTGCGACGGTCACGGGGTGCCCCCTCAGGCGGCGGACTTCTCGCCTTCCTCGCCCTGCTGCTTCAGTTTCTCGGTCTGGTAGTGGGTGGTCAGCGCGTCGATGATCGGCTCCAGTTTGCCGTCCATGACGAAGTCCAACTGATGAAGCGTCAGCCCGATACGGTGATCGGTCACGCGATTCTGCGGAAAGTTGTAGGTGCGGATCTTCTCGCTGCGGTCGCCGGAGCCCACCATCGCCTTACGCTCTTTCGCCAACGCGGACTGCTGCTTCTCCATCTCAATCTCGTACAGGCGGGAACGCAGGACGCGCATGCCTTTTTCGCGGTTCTT
>JBBIQR010000089.1:0-16244 GCA_037442245.1 Candidatus Solibacter sp.
TCAGAGTATGCACAGCAACTGGACCGGCTGGAATCGCTGCCTCATATGACTGAGCAGGAAGAGTTGGATGAGCACCGGATTAAGAAGTTGAAACTCCGCTTGAAGGATCAGATGGAAGCGATGATGAGCCAACACCGGCAACAGGTCGCTTAACGTCAGGTGCGCTGCACGCAGCGGTAATCTCCAGAAGCCCGGCCCTTTACCAGGGGCCGGGCTTTTGGTTTCTGGAGGGAGTATGGAGCCCGAACCGATTCGCATACCGGTCACGGATGTGTTCGACCTGCACACCGTCGCGCCGCGGGACGTGGCCCTGGTGGTGGAGGAATACGTGGCGGAGGCGCACGGGAAGGGGCTGCGCGCGCTGCGGATCATCCATGGGCGGGGCATCGGGGTGCAGCGGGAGATCGTGCGCGGGGTACTGGCACGGAGCGCGCTGGTAGCGGCGTTCGGGGACGCACCGGCCGAGGCAGGCGGGTGGGGCGCTACAATTGTGGACCTGCGGGATTAAACTCGGCGGAATCCTTATTGCTTCGCGGCGGATTCGTACCATAATGAGAAGGTTCCGGAGAGACCCATCGGAGGTGATCGGATGAAGAACATATCCCGCACGGCCCTACTGTTTCTGCTCCTGTTCGCGGCAGTGTCCGCGCCCCTGATGGCTCAGGCCGCACCTCCGTACGGCATCACCTCGGTGCAAAGCGGGGTATTCGACGGACCGATCCGCAATTTGCAGGGCGTGACGATCGGGACCAACTACGACATTCTGATCTACCTGAACGGCAATTTTTACGCCGGCACGTACCCGCCGACAGTGACGTGGACGGACCCGAACACGGGGGCGCCGGTGAGCCTCACGCCGTACAACTACAGCACGACGCTGATTACCCTCGACGTATTACCGACTCTGTTTGCGACGGGGCTGGGGACGAACCAGCGGACGGTGACGATTCAGGTGACGCAGGGATCCTCGACATCGAGCGCGAATTACACGCTGAACGCGCCGATGCAGTTGGCGGGGACGCTGCCGGTAGGCACGTTGAACATGAGCTACAGCGCGTCGATGGTGACGGGCGGAACCGGGCCGTACAGCATATACCCTCCCCCTCCGATCCCGGGTTTGCCGGCGGGGCTGGCTTCGGACGCGGCCAACCCTCAACTGGTCACGGGCATTCCGGCAACGGTCGGGGTCTACAGTTTCGCGCCGTCGGTTTACGACGCGTGGAACAACGTGGCGCCGACATCGTCGCAGCCGGTGCTGCAGGATTTGATCCAGATTGTGGCGCCGGCGGTGGTGAGCCAGGTGAGTCCCGCGCTGATCCCAGCCGGCAGCGGGTATGCGCCGATTACGGTAACGGGCGGGAACTTCGTGAACGGGTCGCTGATTTCGTGGACGATTGGGGGGACGCAGACCTTCCTGGCGAGCACGACATTCATCTCCCCGACACAGCTTACGGCGTACGTGCCGACGGCGTTGATGGCGAAGGCCGGCACGGTGAGTATCGGGGTGCTGCAGCCGAATAACATCAACTACGGCAACGTGCCGCTCGTCCTGGCAGCGCCGGTGCTGAGCAGCGTGGTGCCCGCGGCGGTGAACATGGGCAGTCCGGCGGTGAACCTGACGCTGACGGGCGCCAACTTCGCCAGCCGGATCGGGGCGACGGATGTGGCGGTGGGACCGTATGTGCCGAGCGTGCAGTTCGGCGCGAACACGCTGGCGGCGACGCTGGTGAATGCGACGACCCTGACGGTGAGTGTTCCGGCGGCGTTGCTGACCGCGCCGTGCACGATTGCGGTATCGGTGGTGAATCCGGGCGGGAGCACGTCGGGACCGCAGACGTTCACCATCAATTCGACTCTGGCGGTGACTACGACCTCACTGCCCAATGCGTTTCTCGGCAACGCCTACGGGGCGCGGTTGTACGCGTCCGGCGGCGGGCAGCCGTACCAGTGGGCGATCACGGGCCTGCCCCCCGGGATGGTTTCGGATACGGCCGGCAACATTAACGGAACGCCGCAGATGCTGGGCAATTTCAACCTCAACGTACAAGTCACCGATGGGTACGGCACGATCGTGCGGGCGGTAGTGCCGCTGACGGTGATCCGTCCGCTGCCGACGATTACGCCGGCGACGTTGCCGGACGCCACGATCGGGGTACCGTACGGGGTGGACCTGTCGCCGAGCGTCAACATTCCGGGGAGTTTCGCGGTGGGCGGAGGGGCGCTGCCGGACGGAATGCAGCTCGCCTCAAACGGGATGCTTTCGGGCACTCCGGGGAAGATTGGAACGTTCAGTTTCACGATTATTCTGACCACGGATTCAGGGGTGTCACCGGCGCAGAGCTTCATGATCACGGTGCACAGTTCGGCGCTGAGCGTGACCGACTCGACGACCACGGTCACGGCGGGCACGGCGGTCTCGATCACGCTGGCGGCCACCGGCGGCGTACAGCCGTACCGGTTCTCGCTCGCCTGCTCGCTGCCCAACGGCCTTTCGCTCTCCGGGGTCACGATCTCGGGGACGCCGGCTGTGCCGGGAGTCACCACGTGTCACGAGACCGTGACCGACAACTCCGGCGCGACGGCGGCGCACGACTTCACGATCACGGTGGTGCCGCAGGCGCTCACTCTGGCGGGCGCGGCGCTGCCCGACGGCAAGGTGGGGGTGGTGTATTCGGCGCAGATCAACGCGAGCGGAGGCACGCCGGCGCTCAAGTACAGCGGGAGCGGGTTGCCGGACGGCCTTACGTTGTCACCGGCGGGCGCCGTCACAGGCACGCCGGGCACGCCGGGGCAGTTCACGGTGAGCGTCACGGTGACGGACTCGGCGGCGACGCCGGTGACCGCCACGGCATCGTTCACGATCCAGATCGCGCCGGCGGCGCTCGCGATCAGCACGGCATCGCTGCCCGATGGAGTGGTCGGGGTGGCATACACGGCGGCGGTCGCGGCCAACGGCGGGGTCAAGCCCTACACATTCACGATCACGGGCTTGCCCGGGGGCGTGACCGCGAACAACGCGGGGGCCATCAGCGGCGCGCCGAACGCCACCGGGACGTTCACGGTGAGCGCCAGCGTGAAGGACAACGCGGGCAGCACGGCCAGCGCGACGTTCACCGTGAAGGTGGTGGCCAACGCGGTCGCGATCACCACCACGTCTCTGCCCAACGGTACGGTGGGGACGGCGTATAGTGCGAGTCTGGCGGCCTCGGGCGGATCGACTCCGCTGACGTGGAGCGCGAGCGGATTGCCCGGTGGACTGAGCGTTTCCTCGACGAGCGGGGCGGTTACCGGCACCCCGATGGCGCCGGGCGTTTTCACGGTCACGGCGACCGTGAAGGAAGCCGGCGGGGCGACGGGGACCAAGACGTACACGGTGACGATCTCGCTGCCATCGACGCCGAGTTTCGGTTTCGGCGGCACGGGCGGCACGGCGAGTCCGCTACAGCAGCCGAGCCTGACGGTAGCGCTGGGCAGCGCGTTTCCGGTGGACATCACGGTGACGCTGACGCTGACGTTCGCGGCCGATAGCGGTCCGGACGACCCGTCGATCCAGTTCATCACGGGCGGGCGGACGGTGCAGGTGACGATTCCGGCCGGTTCGACGGCGGGAGCGACCAGCATCGGGGTGCAGACCGGGACGGTGGCGGGGTTGATCACGATCACGACGCGGATGCAGGCGTCGGGTATCGACATTACGCCCACGCCGGCGCCGACCCAGACCATCCGGATTCCGGCGAGCGCGCCGGTGATCAGCCAGGTGACGGCGGTGCGCACATCCACCGGATTCACGGTGACGGTGACCGGATACGCGCCGACGCGGAAGATCACGCAGGCGACGTTCCAGTTCGCCGCGGCCGGCGGGACCACCTTGACGACGACGAGCTTGACGGTGCCGGTGGATACGCTGTTCTCGCCGTACTTTTCGACGACGGCGGCGGGCAGCCAGTTCGTTTATACGCAGCCGTTCACGGTGAGCGGGAATCTGCAGGGAGTGACGTCGGTAACGGTGACCCTGGTGGGGGATACCGGCAGTTCGACGGCGGTCACGGCGACGGTGAATTGAGGCGTCAGCGGTCAGTGGTCAGCGCTGACCGCTGATTGCTGATTGCTGAAAGCTCCCTAGCGGCTCGTCCAACGTACGGAGAGGCGGCGGATGCGCTCCACCGCCTCCATCAGGTTTTCGTAGGAGTTGGCGTAGCTGAAGCGCAGGTAGCCGTCGCCGTATTCGCCGAAGCAGGCGCCGTCGAGCGCCGCGACGCCGGCTTCGTAGAGCAGCAGGTCGGCAAGTTCTTTCGATGTGATCCCGGTGCCGGTCACGTTGGGGAAGGCGTAGAATGCGCCGCCGGGCAGGGCGCAACGGAACCCGGGGATGGTGTTCAGGGCGGCGACAAAAGCGTCGCGGCGGCGCCGGAACTCGGCCACCATGGCGCGCAGGTCGTCGCGCGGACCGGTGATCGCGGCGATGCCGGCGCGCTGCGAGAAACTCGCGGTGCAGGAGACGGAGTTGACCATCAGCTTGTTGACCAGTTCCACCAGCCACGCGGGCATGACCCCGTAGCCCATGCGCCATCCGGTCATGGCGAAGGTTTTGGAGAAGCCGTCGAGGATGATGGTCTTCTCGAGCATCCCGGGGAACTCGGCGATGGACGCGGGCGGTTCGCCGTAGCAGATCTCGCGATTGATTTCGTCGCTGAGCACCATGACGTCGCGGGAGCGGAGGAGCGCGGCGAGGGCGGCCAGGTCGGCGCGGGGGATGACGCCGCCGGTGGGATTCTGCGGGGAGTTGATGACCACCAGCTTGGTGCGCGGCGTGAGCAGGGCGGCAAAGCGGTCCACATCGAAGCTGAAGCCGCGGCTCTCTTCGAGGGGCATCGGGACGGGGGTGGCGCCGCAGAAGCGGATCATGGATTCGTAGATGGGGAAGCCCGGGTTGGGATAGATGGCCTCGTCGCCGGCTTCGAGCAGGGCGAGCATGGGGAAGAAGATGATGGGCTTACCGCCGGGGACGACGCAGACGTGCTCGGGGCCGACCGGAATGCCGCGGGTGCGGGAGACATCGGCGGCGATGGCCGCGCGCAGTTCGGGAAGGCCCTGGGTGGGACCGTAGTGGGTCCAGCCCTGGTCGAGGGCCTGCTTGGCGGCGTCGACGACGTGCGCGGGAGTGGGGAAGTCGGGCTCGCCGATTTCCAGGTGGATGACATGCTTGCCCTGGGCCTCCAGGGCGCGGGCGCGCACGAGGACTTCAAACGCCAGTTCGATCCCGATGCGGGACATTCTTTCCGCGGGTTTCATGAACCTCCCAGGGTAACCGAAACGGGGTTACCTTCCCAAGGTCTTGGCCAGATAGTCGATCACCTGGGTGGTTTGCGTATCGGAGAGCGCGGCGCCGCGGGCGACCATGTTGAGCACGGTGGCCTTCCAGTCCGCGGCATTCATCCGCTGGCTGGTGACGACTTCGAGCGAGTGGCAGCCGGCGGCGCAGGCGGCCAGGACGAGGGAGCGCGCATCCCCGTCCGGCAGCGCGGCGGGGGCGAAGGCGCCCATCCGGGGAGCCGCGCGGCGCGAGTTGGAGGCGGCGGCGATGGCTGCGGTGACTTCCGGCGGCAGCGGCTTGCGCGGCACATCGGGCAGGGCGAAGGCGGCCAGGGAGTTGCTCATCCCGCCGCCGAGGAAGCCGCCTCCGCCCTGTGCGGTGAGCGCGACGTATTGGCGGCCGTCGCGACCCAGATAGGTGATGGGGCTGGTGTGCCCGCTGGCTTCGAGCCGGGTCTCCCACAGCACCTTGCCGGAGGCGGAGTCAAAGGCCCGGAGGCGCGAATCGTTGGCCGCCGCGATGAACACGAGGCCGCCGGCGGAGGCGATGCTGCCTCCCAGGTTCACCGTGCCGGTGCCGTACACGCCCTGGGCTTCCAGCGCCTCGGCGTGCCCGAGCGGGCTGCGCCAGGCGATGTCGCCGGTGGCCAGATCGACGGCGATCATTTCGCCGAAGGGCGGATTCTGGCAGGGGATATGGGTCTGGCGGTCCCAGAAGCGCGCGTAGGGTCCGTAGGCCGAAGTCCGCACCCACTGCTGGGCGCGCTTTTCCATGTGGCCCCATTGCCCGGCGTTCATCACGTTGACGAACAGGCGTCCGGCGGCGGGATCGACCGAAACCCCGCCCCAGTTTCCGCCTCCGAGAGTGCCGGGAAAGATCAGGACGCTGCCTTCCACTGGAAGAGGCGTATACGGCGAGCCGATGAACATGTGGTTGGCGGCGAAGAGATCGCGGCAGAACCGGGCATGTTCCGGAGTGAGGTTGTAGAGGTCTTCGATGCGGAAGGTGTTGCGGGCCAAGGGCGGCGGCTTCACGGGGAACGGCTGGGTGGGCGAGGCCGTCTCGCCGGGCACCGCGGAGGGCGGCACGGGGCGTTCTTCGATGCCGTAGACCGGCTCGCCGGTGACGCGGTCGAAGACGAACAACAGCCCCATCTTGGTGATCTGGGCGACGGCGGGGATCACACGTCCGGCGCGGCGGATATCGAACAGGGCGGGCGGCGCGGCGAGGTCGTAGTCCCAGAGGTCGTGATGGACGAGTTGGCGGTGCCAGAGTTTCTTCCCGGTGCGGGCGTCGAGGGCGACGAGCGAGTTGCCGTAGAGGCCATCGCCGGGCCGGTCGGCGCCGTAGAAATCGGAGGTCGGGCAGCCCAGCGGGACGTAGAGAATCCCGCGCTTCACGTCGACCGTGAAGAAACCCCAGGTATTCGTGCCGGAGCGGTTTTTCCAGCCATCGCGCGGCCAGGTGTCCGCGCCTTCCTCGCCGGGGTGCGGTACGGTGTGGAAGGTCCACAGCAGCTTCCCGGTGCGCGCGTCCCATCCGCGGATGTCTCCGTAGGCGCCTTGCGAAGGACTGCCCTCGCCGTTGCTACAGCCGGTAATCACGATATCGCCGAAGATGGCGGGAGGGGATTGCAGGGCGTACCTGCCGTCGGGCAAGCCGTCGAGGACGCCCGTCTTGAGGTCCACGCGTCCTTCGTCTCCGAAGCCCGGCGCGGGCGTGCCGGTGGTGGCGTCGAGCGCGAGCAGGTACTGGCCGTTGCCGGTGAAAACGCGGGGGTGGATACCGCGCGCGCCCGGCCAATAGGCGAGCCCGCGGAGCGCGACCGGGGCGGTATCGAACTTCCACAGCAGGTCGCCGGTCTCCGGGACGAGGGCGTAGACGCCGTCGGGTGCGGTGACGTACATGACGCCATCCACGACCACGGGGACCGCCTCGGAGCCGGGCTTGCCGGTGCGGAAGGTCCACGCCGGGGCGAGGCGGGCGACGTTGCCGCGATCGATCTGGCGGAGGGAGGAGTAGCGCATCGCGCCGGGGTCGTTGCCGAAATTCGGCCACCCGGTCTGGGTGAAGCCGGGGGTGGCAAGCAGCACCAGCGGGAGGGCGAGACGCAGCATCCCAACATGCTACCCTTTTCCGGGCGCGCTAGAATTGCGGTAGGCGGGAGCGGGAATCCGCTTTTGTCTCCACGTTTTGCGGGACCCTGCGTCATTCCTGGTGTACAGGGTCAGACGTGGAAATGATCGTTCGCAGTGTCATGAGCGAAGCCATCGAGCCCGGCCTGGAACTGCTCGACGAGCAGAACCGGTTCATTTCCAATCACTTGCGGCGGATTTTTTTGCAGATCTACCGCATCGTAGGGAATGTCGCGGACGCCCAGGACCTGACCCAGGACGCGTTTATCAAGGCGCTCCAGCACCAGGAACAGCTCAAGGACGATCAGAAGGCGGCGCACTGGCTGTCGCGGATTGCGACGAACACGGCGATCGACTTTCTGCGGCGCAGCGGGCGGGCGACGTTCTGCGAGATCGATCACGCTCCGGAGAGCCACTCGGAGACGCCCGAGGAACTGGTTCTGCAAGGGGAGCACCGGGAGTACCTGGAGGATGGCTTGCGGCTGCTCAGTCCGCGCGAAAGGGCGGCGCTGATGCTGCGCGATGTAGAAGGATTGCCGGCGGAGGAAGTAGCGGTGCAGTTGAACTGCTCGAAGGCCACGGTACGGAGCCACATCGCCAACGCGCGGACCAAGATGCTGCGGTACATGGAAAGAAGGAAGCGGTAGTCATATGAAGCGAAGCCACCATCCCGATCCGGCGACCCTGGCGCTGCACGCCGGGGGCGATCTCGGCTGGTTTCAGGCCTGGCGGACCGCGCGCCACGTGGAGCGTTGCGGCGAGTGCCGCGACGAGGCGGCGGCCTACCGGGGGATGCGGGAGACTCTGCCCGGGCTGGCGGAAGCGCCTGGGATCCAGTGGGACCACCTGGCGCGCGAAATGCGCGCCAACATCCGGCTGGGTCTGGCAGCGGGCGAGTGCATCCGGGAAGTGGACGTAGCGGTGCCGCGGGTGCCGCTGCTGAACGGGTTCCGCGCCGCGTTCGTGGCCGCCGCCGCGCTGGTTCTGGTGGTCACCGGCATTGTGCTGGAGCGGCCCACACCTTCCGCCGTGAGCGCAGGCGTCCCGGTGGTACAAGCCACGGGAGAGGGCGTCGAGCGGCGCAGCGGCGATCATGCCTTCGCGCTGATGCACGAGGGCGTCAACACCAACCGCGTCACCTATTCGGTGAGCGCCCAAGGGACCATGGGGGCGAGCTACGTCGATCCTCAGACGAATCTTGTGACCATGACGAAAGTATATGTGGAGTAGAGCGTTTTCATTGGCGACGATAGCGGTCCTGGGCGCGGGCCTGGCGCCGGCGCAGGATCAGCCGCTGCCGCAGAGCGCGGTGAAGATCAACCTGCCGGACAATTCGCCGCTGGCGTTTCTTTCGAGCACGATATCGGATTCGCGCGCCACGGCGCGCGGCGCGGCGCTGGTGCTGGACCTGCACATGTCGCTGACGCTGCGCAACACCACGGCGGGGCGGATTCACGGGGTGACCCTGCGGGTCGTGGCGCAGGAAGCCACGCTGGGGGGCAAGGGGAGCGTGACGTATCCGAGCCTGAACGTAGGCCCGGGCGAGGCGCTGCCGGTGCGGATCGATATGCAGTTGCTGCGACCTTCGCAGGCGATCGGCGGGCCGCTGGTGCAGGTGGATCTGGACGGCGTGCTGTTCCAGGACCTATCGTTCTTCGGACCGGACCGGCTCAACTCGCGCCGCACATTGACGGCGTGCGAGTTGGAAGCGCGGCGCGACCGCGAGCACTTCAAGCGGGTTCTGGCGCAGGGCGGCGTGGAGGCGCTGGCGCGGGAGATGCGGGATAGCCTGGCGCGGCAGGCCGAAGCGGGACAACTCACGGTAGCGGTGAGCCGCGCGGGACGGGCGGTGACGACGGCGGCCATCCCGGAACACTCCGAGGAGTTCGCGTTTCTGCAATTTCCGGATTCGCCGGTGGAGCCGCTGAAGGGTTCGGCGGTGCTTTCGGGCAACGAGGCGCGCGCGCCGCGGATCGAGGTGCGCAACCGGGCGAACCGCGCCGTGAAGTACGTGGAGATGGGCTGGATCGTGAGCGATTCGAGCGGCCACCGCTACATGGCGGGGTCGCTGCCGTCGGCCGACCGCGACATGATTCTGGCGCCCGGCAAGAGCGCGCCGGTCCTGCAGGACACGATTCTGAGCTTCACCGCGAAGGGGCGTCCGGTGCAGTTGCAGCGGATGATCGGGTTCGTGAACCAGGTGGAATTCGCCGACGGCCAGGTCTGGGTGCCGAACCGCGACAGCCTGTCCAACACTTCGCTGCTGAGCGTGCTTCCGCCTTCGCCGGAGGAACAGCGGCTGAGCGATCTCTACCGGCGCAAGGGCGTGGCGGCGCTGGTGGCGGACCTGAACAGGTAGGGCCGAGTTTGGTTTGGGGTAGGCCGGGAGGCCTACCCTACGCTACCAGACCAGGCGGAGGCCGGACTCGATACGCCGGGGGGTGTTCGCCTGGCTTGCGATGGTGCCGAACGCCGAGTTGGTCGGGTTGGTCTGAGGACCGCCGAACGTCACCCGGTTGGTCACGTTGAACGCCTCCACACGGAACTGGAAATAGCGCTTCTCATTCAGCTTGAAGCTCTTGCTGAAGGTGGCGTCCAGTTGCTTGGTCATGTCGCGGCGCAGGTTGTTGAACTGCTGGTCGAAGTAGCGGATGTTGTCCACCAACTGCTGGGCGCTGATGGTGTTGAACTGCGTGGTGGCGAAGGCGAGCCCGTTGGGCTGGTGCGGGTCGAGGTTGATCGGACCGCCGTAATAGATGTAGTTCCCCCAACCCAATAGCGGACCGGATTGCAGCGTGAGGATGCCGCTGACGCCCCATCCGCCGATCAGGAAATCCACCACGCGGTTTTGCAGGTTGAGCTTGAGTCCGCGCCCGATGGGCAACTGGTAGGTGGAAGCCAGCACGTTGCGCAGGGGACGCGAGTCGCTGGAGACGCGCTTTTCGGGGACCGGATCGGAGTCGTTGATGTACGCGAGGCGGTCGATCAACTTGCTCCAGATGAAGTTGTTCATCAGGGTCAGGCCGTTGGTGAAGCGCTTTTGCAGGCGCACATTGAGGCTCTGGAAGTAGGAGGCGCCGGAGTTTTCGTACTGCTCGACGATGCCGTTGCTGGTGGCGGCGGGCGTGCCGGGCACGGGGTACTCGGGGAACGGGGTCAGGAGTTGCCGCAGCGCCACCGTGCTGCCGTTCAGGGAACTGGTATTGGGCAGCAGGCCTTTGAACGGATTGGTGACGGTGCCGGAGAGCAGCGCGTTGTTGGCGCTGTCGCGGCCGAGCGAGGTGCTGAGGTACTGGCGCGGGAGCGCATCCAACTGGCGGGTGATGGGCAGGTGCAGCGCGTGGCTGCCGATGTAGGCGACTTCGAGCACCATGTTGAACGGCAATTCGCGCTGCACGCTGAGCTGCCAGCGCACGGTGTAGGGGTTCAGCACGTTGGGGTTGAAGATGGAAATCTGCTGGCCCAGATTGGTGCTGGCACCCTTGGTGTTGCCCGCGGGCAGGAGGAAGCCGTTGGGGAAGGGATTGCTCAGGGTGGCGGCAGGCGTCAGGTAGTTATCGTTGGTGACGGTCATCTGGGTCTGCTGGCTGAAGCCTGGCTGGTTGGGCGAGGGCAACTGGAGCGGGTCGACCAGGATGCCGAAGCCGCCGCGGATCACGGTCTTGTTGCCGAGGGCGCGCGGCGTCCAGGCGAAGCCGAAGCGCGGACTGAAGATCGCGCTCTTGGTGTCGTAGACGTTGCGGTTCGAGGGGCCGGTGAAGGTGGGTCCGCCGAGAGCGGCAAAGGCCGAGACGGGGACTTGCGACACCGGGTGCAGTGCGTACGCCGCCGCGGCAGCCGCGGAGATGGAGTTCACGGCGGTGGGGTCGAAGCCGTTGAGGGAGCGGTTGAAGCGCTCGGTTTCGGGGAAGTCGTGCTCCCAGCGCAGACCGAGGTTGAGGGTGAGGTTCGGCCTGATGCGCCAGTCGTCGTTGACGAAGAACGCCAGGTACTTGCCCTGCACGGTGCTTTGCGAATTCAGGTCGAGGGTGCCGCCGCTGGGCAGCCCGAGGAGGAACGCGGCCATGTCCTGGCCGAACACGGTGGTGGTGCTGACCGCGGGAGAACTGGCCCAGTTTCCGTTGAAGGTGTAGGAGCCGGAGGGATTGCCGAAGTTGAAGGCGCTCCAGCGGTACATGCGGCCGTCGGTTCCGGCTTTAAACGTGTGGTTACCGCGGATCTTCACGACGTCGGCGAAGATCTGGTAGCTGTCGGAGTAGTTGGTGCCGTCGCCGTTGTAGCCGAGGGGTTCGAAGCCGGCGCGGGCGCCCGCGGAGATCCCGGTACTGCCCACGATCACGTAGGGCAGCATCTTGAACTGCGCGGTGGAGTTGATGTTGGCAGGGAAGCCGAGGGACGCGGGGTCCACGCTGTCCGCGGGCGAGAAGTGGTGCTCCTCGTAACGGGTCCAGTTGGTGCGGACTTCGGCGACGGTGGTGGGAGTGATGGTGCCGATGTAATCCAGCCCGAAGCCCTGGTTGATGCGGTACAGGTAATTGCCGGTGGCCGGATTGCCGAAGTAGTCGTTCTTGTTCTGATTGCGGAAGTTGTGCCGGGCGTCGAAGGAGAAGCGGTTGCGCGGCGTGGCGTTGACGTCGAGGCGTCCGAGCTCGTTATCGTAGCCGTCGCTATCGATGGCGTTGGTCACGAAATTCTGCAAGCCGTTGGCCTGGCCCACGGTGTTGGGCTGCGGGTAATACTGCATGTACTTAAGCGCGATCGGGTTGAGCCGGCTCTGCGGGATCACATTATTGGGGAAGGGGGTGCGCGAGACGAGCGTGCCGGGCATGACGCCGGTGGTGGGGTCGTAGATGGTGTAGTTGTTCTTGTCGGCGGGATTGCGCTGGTTCACGGTGAGGAGGGCGGAGAAATCGCCCTGCCGCTCGGCTGGAGTCGGGACGGTGGTGAAGTTCTCCGGATTGCCGGTTTCGAGCGGGGAGGTCGCGGGATCGGAATCGCGCATGCCTTCCCAGGCGAAATACCAGAAGACTTTGTTGCGGCCGTCGAACACCTTCGGCATGTAGATGGGGCCGCCGCCGTTGATGCCGTACTGGTTCTGATGATAGGAGGGCCGGGGCACGTTTTTCGCGTTGCCGAAGAAGGAGTTGGCGTCCAGCGCGGAGGTCTGGTTGAAAATGTAGGCCACGCCGTGCAGGGAGTTGGTGCCGCTCTTGGTGATGAGGTTCACGGTGCCGCCCATGGTGTGGCCGTAGCTGGCATCCATCTGGAAGGTGTTGGTGCGGACCTCGGTGACGGCGTCCTGCGGCGGGCTGTAGGCCATCTGGTTGCTGAAGCCCGCGTTGGGGGCTCCGTTGAGGAGGACTTCGTTGCGCGCCGAGGGAGCGCCGCCGATGGAGATGGAATTCGGCGCGCCGTTATCGAAGGGCCGCACGGGACCGGGTTCGAAGGTGGAAATCACGCCCATGGCGAGGTTGGCGAGCATCATGGGGGTGCGGCCGTTGACCGGGAAGTTTTCGACTTCCTCGCCGGTGATTACCTGCCCGACGGTCGGGTTGGCGGTCTCGAGAATGGGAGCGTCCTCGTGGACCTCGACCGATTCGGTGATGGCGCCGACTTCCAGCCGGATATCGACGACCGGGTGCTCGCCGGCGTTCAAGGTGATGCCGGTCTGGGTGTATTTTTTGAAGCCGGGGGCTTCGGCGGTGATGCTGTATTCGCCCAACGCGAGGAAAGGAATTGTGTAGGCGCCGGAGTTTTCGGAATTGACCGAGGTTTGCACGCCGGTATTGGTTTCCCTGGCGATGATTTTGACTTTGGCGATCGCGGCGCCGGTCGCATCGGTGACGCTGCCGCTGATGGTTCCGCGGTTTTCCTGGGAAAACAACGGTGCGGTGGCCGCCAGAAACACGGCGGCCAGGAATACGACTTTCATGGTCGAGACCTCTCTATCTACTGCGATGTACAACGCCCGCGTCTCCGGGGCGGCACGAAGGCGCGCCAAGCCGGTAAACGGTTGCAACTCCCGAATAATTGGTTCCTATTGTCTTTTACTACACGGGAAGTGTCAATATTCCAGGGGGTTGATTTCCGCATGGTGGAACGCCGGGGACTCACCGTAGCCCGGCGCGATCCTGGTACACTTGCGGGTGCCGGACACCGTATGGCATCTCGCATCGAGCCTCCCGCGGCGGAAATACCGATCGACCGCAGCTTCTTCGGCCACCCTCGGGGGTTGGCTACCCTCTTCTTCACGGAGATGTGGGAGCGCTTCAGCTATTACGGCATGCGCGCCCTGCTGATCCTGTTCATGACAGCGAGCCTGGCCAAGGGGGGACTCGGCTACGCGGACTCGAAGGCGGGCGCGGTTTACGGGCTCTACACGGCGACGGTGTATCTGATGTGCCTGGGCGGCGGGTGGGTGGCGGACCTGTTCACGGGACAGCGGCGCGCCGTCCTGTATGGCGGAATTCTGATTTCCGCCGGGGAGTTCGCGCTTTTCGTCCCCAAGGAAGTTTCCTTTTACCTCGGTCTGGTGCTGCTGATGGCGGGGACGGGACTGCTCAAGGGGAACGCGAGCACCATTGTCGGGCAACTGTACGCGAAGGACGACGTGCGGCGCGACTCCGGCTTTTCCATCTTCTACATGGGGATCAACCTGGGCGCGCTGCTGGCGCCGCTGCTGTGCGGGTACGTGGGGGAGCGCATCAGTTGGCGGTATGGATTCGGGCTGGCGGGAGTGGGGATGCTGGCCGGCACGGTGCAATACGCGCTGAGCAGCCGGCATCTGGGCAGCGCCGGACTTCGTCCGGGCACGACGGGCAATCCCGCGGAAGACCGGCGGCAGAAGCGGAACGCGCTGGCGGCGATGGGGATTGCGGGGGCGGCAATCGCGGTAATCGGGGCGCTGGCGGCGGGCGGTGCGATTACGCTCAATGCGCGCATCATCTCCGACGCACTCGGGTGGTGCCTGCTGGGCATTTCGACGGCGGTGTTCGCGTGGCTGATTTTCTTCGGGAACTGGAGCGCGGAGGAGCGCAAACGCTCGGCCGCCATTCTGGTGCTGTTCATCGCCTCCTCGGTATTCTGGGCGGCATACGAACAGGCGGGGAGTTCGCTCACGCTGTTTGCCGGGCGCAGCACGGACCGGCACCTGCTGGGGTTCGAGTTTCCGGCGAGCTGGTTTCAATTCGTACAGCCGCTGTTTGTGATTACGCTGGCGCCGGTTTTCGCGTGGCTGTGGCTGGCGCTGCGCCATCGCGAGCCTTCGAGTCCGGCGAAGTTTACGTGGGGGCTGCTGTTGAGCGGGACGGCGTTCGTGCTGATGGTTCCGGCGGCGCTGATCGCCGCGCGCGGAACCCTGGCCGGTCCGCTATGGCTGGTGGGCTGCTACTTCCTGCAGACCATCGGGGAATTGTGCCTGAGCCCGGTGGGGCTGAGCGCGATGAGCAAACTCGCGCCGGAGCGCGCCGCGGGGTTCATGATGGGGATCTGGTTTCTATCGATTTCGATCGGCAACTGGATGGCGGGCAAGGCGGCGTCGCTGTACAGTTCGCTATCGCTGCCGACGCTGTTCGGCGCGGTGGCGGCGTTCAGCCTGCTGGCGGCGTTGGCGCTGGCGGTGCTGATCAAGCCGACGGTCCGGCTGATGGGCGGCGTGAAGTAATCCCCTTGACCTTGTTTGCTCGGAACGTTTAGAATGTACTAAACGATGAGTGAACTGGAAGACGTCCGGCGGCGGTTCATCGAGAGCCTCACGCGCATCGCCGAATTCTGGGGCTATCCGCGCGCGATGGGCGCCATCTACGGCGCGCTGTATCTCTCCCCCGAGGCGCTTTCGCTGGACGAACTGATCCCCATGGTGGGGGTGACCAAGGGCGCGGTCAGCACCAACGTGCGGGCGCTGGAACAGTTGGGGATGGTGCATCAGCATATCCGTCCCGGAGACCGCAAGGACTACTACGAGGCGGACACGGATTTCTGGAAGATCGCGAAGACCATGCTCGAACGGCGGCAAAAGCCGGAGTTCGACAAGGCCCTGAGCGAAGTCGGCGCGGCATTGCGCGAGGTGCGCGCGTACCGGCATCCGGGCGCGGAATCGGACGCCGCAAAGTTTTACGAAGAGCGGCTGGCTTCGCTGGAGAGCTTCTTTCACACATTAGACGGGGTCGTCGCCATGATCCTGCAGGTGGAACGGCTGCGCGCCGACGGGATCAAACAACTGCTGCGCATCGCCGGGAAGAAGAAAAAGAAGAAGTAGCCGCCATGAACGCCGTCACCGGAGCGTTCGGATACACCGGCAAGTACATTGCGCGCCGCCTGCTGGCGCAGGGCGAGCGCGTGATCGCCCTCACCGGGCATCCCGGCAGGCCCAACGAGTTCGGCGGCGCGATCGCCGCGTATCCGTTTCGCTTCGACGATCCCGGCATGATGGCGGAATCGCTCGCCGGGGTGCGGGTGCTATACAACACGTATTGGGTACGGTTCGACCGCGGCGATACGACGCACGAGCGCGCCGTGGCCAACAGCCGGGCGCTGATTCGCGCCGCGGAACTGGCAGGCGTCGAACGCCTGGTACACGTCAGCATCACGAATCCGGACGCGGCCTCTCCCCTGCCCTACTTCCGCGGCAAGGCGGCGGTGGAAGATGCGATCCGCGGCTCGCGCCTGAGCTACGCGATCGTGCGGCCCACGGTGATTTTCGGCGCCGAGGATATTCTAATCAACAATATCGCGTACCTGTTGCGCCGGATGCCGGTGTTCCTGATCCCCGGCGACGGGCGCTACCGGCTGCAACC
>JBBIQR010000090.1:0-16052 GCA_037442245.1 Candidatus Solibacter sp.
GTGCATGTCGGTGCTGCTGAAGATATGGTTGAAGGAATAATGCGTGTAGTTGTAGCCGAAGCCGATTGTCGTCCGCCGGGAAGCCCGGTATTGAATATCGGCCCGCGCGGCCGCCCCCGTCATGCCGTACAACGCGGAGGAACCGTAGCGGGTCAGGAACCCGTCCGCGCCCACGGAGTAGGAAAGGCGCTTCGATTTCTGCACCACCAGGTCCGCCTGACTGCTCAGAAAGATAACCCGGTTGTCGAAAAATGTGTTAGTCGGCAGGTAAGTGGTCGAAGGGTCGAATGGTACGGTTTGCGGCAACGTCGGCAAACCGTAATTCTGGGTATACATCCCCCCGGTGGTGCGGACCGATAAGGATACGTGCCTGCTGAGTTGTTGGGTCACCCCGAGGAGCAGGCTCTCGTTCGTGCCATCGTAGTAGGGCAGTGAGGGATAGTGACGCGCGGAAAACGAAAAGTCCAGCCCGACCTGGGTATGCCGCCACGAGTGCAATCCGCTGACTCCGAGAGTGCCCTCGATCCCCTGGCCGGCCTGGTCGATCGTCTTGCCGCTCGGGTCGACGCCCACGCCGTTCAATCCCGTGTCATAGACTCCGGTGATGGAGGCGAACGGGCGAAAATCGATCTGGGCCGCCGACATCGCAGCCGGCGCCTCGCCCCGTGTCAGTACCGCCGGCCCGCCGTACTGCGCCGACGCGGGCGCGGCGGCCGCGAGAATAACGAGGGCTTTCAGAAAATTCAAAATATCGCTCCTTCGAAGGGATCCCGGATTCCGTGGTTCTACCGCAATTCAAAGTCTGACGCGGGCGTTTCCGATGTGTCAAGTTGGCAAGTGAGCGTACTAGGACTGTGCCGCATCACGGTCGCCGC
Organism: Candidatus Solibacter sp.; assembly: GCA_037442245.1. GTDB lineage: Bacteria > Acidobacteriota > Terriglobia > Bryobacterales > Bryobacteraceae > Solibacter. Next base: position 876 of record JBBIQR010000090.1, read on the forward strand.
TTTGCCGCCGCGGCGACACGGGTTTCTCCCCATAGGTTGGCGGCCGGTACAAAGAAGTATGCCACCGCGCATAGCGATGCCGCCATCAGAGTCAGAAAGGTCCGGGCGGGAGATGACAATCGCTTGAGTGCGGTTCCTTCGGGAAGGATCAGGTCCCCCGCGGCAAGCGCGCATCCGGCGGCCTGCGCGGCCAGCGTAATGCCGCGCCAGGGCGCGGGCAGCCCGAACGAAGCCGCCAGCGCGATCAGCATGGCCCACGGCATCAGCAGGCGGGCTAATTTGTGAGAGAGGAAGTGCAGCCACATCCGGTTGCGGGGGCCGAGCAGCGCCGGGTACTGGCCCACGATCTGGTAAACGCCCGCGAGGGTGCGCACCTTGCGGCGGAACTCACTGGCCAATTGGGTCGGGAAATCGTAGGCCCGGGCGCGCTCCTCCAGAATCACGCGGTAGCCGCGGAAGAACGCCGCCAGCGGCAGGTACATATCGTCGTTCAGGGTACCCGCGGGCAGGGTCGCGGCCAGTTCGCGCCGCATGGCGTAAATGCAACCGGTGGCGCCGGCGACGGAGTCGATCTTCGACTGCGCTTTGCGGATCCACTTCTCGTACTTCCAGTACAAGCCGACATTGGCTTCCTCCGTGCCTTCGCCCTCGCGAATCACCAGTTCCCCGGAGACCACCCCCACCGACGGGTCGGCCAGACACTCCACCAGCCGCGCCAGACTTTCCGGCGCCAGTTCCTGCCGCACGTCGGTGAAGAACAGGACCTCGCCGGTTGCGCTGCCGATTCCGGCATTCAGCGCCGCGGCCTTGCCTCCGCGCCGGAGCGGGATCCAGTGCAGCCGGGCGCGCTCCGCAAAGCGGCGGACGATCGCTTCGGTGGAATCGGTGGAGCCGTCGGAAACGACCAGGATCTCCACCAGGAGCGCGGGGTAATCCAGGCGCAGGATCGATTCCAGCTTCGCCGCGATCCAGCGCTGCCCGTTATAGACCGGCAGGATTACGCTGACCGTGGGGCGGATGAGCGCGCGGCGCACCTCCCGCGCCCGGAATCGCGCCGCCAGCGCCAGCAGCAGCGGGTAGCCGGCCAGCGTATACAGGCAGAACGTCAGGCAGCCGAGGAACACCCAGGCCGGCGGTTGCATCATGCTTCGCCGCCCTCCAGGATCCGCTCCACCGCCTCCGCGGCGTCGCGGCACACCAGGTCCGCCGCGCAAAGTTGTTGTGCGCCGTAGCCCGTCAACACCTGGATCGTCCGCGTGCCGGCGCGGCGCCCGCACTCGATGTCCACGGCCTTGTCGCCGACGAACCACGATCGCGGCAGGTCGATGCCGTGCTCCGCCGCCGCCTCCAGCACCATGCCGGGTTCGGGTTTGCGGCGCTGCGAAGGCACGTCCGGCGCATCGGGACAGTAGTATGCGCCATCGATTGTCCCTGCCTGCCGGACGAACTCCGCCTGCACCGCGTGGTACTGCGCTTCGGTGATGATGCCGCGTCCGATGCCGCTTTGATTGCTGATCACGAAGGCGCTCCACCCTCGCGCGCGCAGCCGCGCCAAAGCTTCGGGGACTCCGGGATACACGCGCACGCCGGCGGGGTCGCCCAGATAGTGGGCATCTTCCATGAGGGTCCCGTCGCGGTCGAAGAATACGGCGCGGATCACGGGCGGAAGCTCGCTTCCAGTTCCGCGCGCGTCACCGTGGCGGTGCCGAGTTTGCCGACCGCGATCCCGCTGGCGCGATTGGCGAGATCCGCCGCCTCGGCCGGCGTAGCGCCGGTCAGCAACCCGAGTGTCAACACCGCGATGGCCGTATCGCCGGCGCCGGAGACATCGAAGACTTCCTTGGCGCGGGTGGGGATGTGGAGCGGCGTGCCCTCGCCGGCAAAGAGCAGCATGCCCTGCTCACCCAGCGTGACCAGCAGGCTGGCCGGCTCCCAGAGGCGGCGCAGTTTTTCCGCGGCGGCCAGCAGAGGCGCGTCGTCGAGCGGCGCGTCCACCGGCGGCGACGGCCGCATGCCCGCCGCGCTGAATGCCTCCAGGCGATTTGGCTTGATCGCGGTGGCGCCGCGCCATTCGAGCGAAGTGTGCGGGTGTGGATCGATCGCCAGGACCTTCCCGTGCCGCCGCGCCAGAGCGCCGATCGCGTCGGCCAGTTCCTGATTCAGGAAGCCCTTCCCGTAATCGGCCACCACGACGCCGTCCACCGCGGGGATCGCCGCCTCCAGCAGTTCGCGTGCCCGCCCCAGTTGATCCCCGGTCAGCGGCGCGGGACGTTCGCGGTCCACCCGGACCACCTGCTGATTCCGCGCGATAATGCGGGTCTTCACAATGGTCGGGACGCCGGTCGCGCGCTGTACACCGGAGGCATCGATGCCGCACTCCGCCAGCAGCGCGCACAACCGGTCGCCCCATGCGTCGGAGCCGGCGAGACCCATCACGGCGACGTGGGGCGTGAACTCGCGCAGGTTGCGCGCCACGTTCGCCGCGCCGCCGGGATAGTAAGATTCGCCGCTCACCTCGACTATGGGCACCGGAGCTTCCGGCGAGATCCGGGATACCTTACCCCAGAGAAACTCGTCCAGCATGAGGTCGCCGATCACCAGCACGCGCTGTGAGGCGAATCGCGCGATGGTTTCAGCCGGCATTGCGAGCGGTTTCGACGCGCTGCCCCGCCGCCGGACTCTCCGCCGGACCGGCTTTGCGGGCCACTGCCATCAGGGTCAGGCCGGGCCACGGGATGACGGTGTCCAGGCGGCGCAGCAGCCACACGGACTTGTCGAACAGCTTGAGTACCAGCTTATTGATGCGGCCGGCGCTGAAAATCCTGCTGTACGCCCACCAGGGAGGGACCGCGCCCTTGTTGAAACTCTCGGTCCGTTCCACCGTGAATCCGTGAGCCGCCAGCAGTTCCGTGAGAGAAGCCCGGTTGTACCGGCGGTGGTGCCCCAGGCTGTGATCCAGCGAACCGGAGAGCGCGGGCAGATTCGGCACCAGAACGACGATGTTACCGCCGGGCTTGAGCGCCTTCTCCATCCGCGCCAGCACCGCTCCCGGATCCGAGACATCTTCCAGCAGGTCGATACACAGCACGGTATCGACCGTTTCCTTGAGTTCCGCCCATCCTTCGGGCTGTTCGGGATCGATGCGCTGCACCGCCACGTTGGGCGTGCGCAGGAACCGGTTGCGCAGCGCGTGCACGTGCAGCGGGTCGCGATCGGCCGCGATGTAAAGCATGCGCCGCCCCATCAGGCGCCCGGTAATGTTGCCGATTCCGGCGTACATCTCCAGCACCGTGTCGCCCATGTGCGGACGCACCTTTCGCGCCAGCCAACTCAGGTACTGCGGCGTCCCGGTGAGGTTGTTGAGCAGCCCGCGGCCGTAGGGCGCCGAGTAGAGATCGTCGATCAGCCAGAAGCGCAGGATCACCAGCAGGGCTTTGATCCCGTCCTTCCATCCGATCTTCTTGCCCTCCTCGTAAGTCCGCCCGTGATAGCTGATCGGGACTTCGTAGATGCGCAGCTTACGCTTGGCGCTCTTCATCGTGATTTCGGGCTCGAAACCGAAACGGTCGCTGCGGATCGGGATGCTCTTGAGCAGGTCCGTGCGCCACACCTTGTAGCACGTCTCCATATCGGTCAGGTTCAGGTTGCAGAACATATTGGAGACCAGGGTGAGACCCTTGTTGATCATGGAGTGCCAGAAGGGCAGGATGCGGGTCTGCTCTCCGGCCATGTAGCGGGAGCCGAAGACGGCGTCGGCGTGGCCGTCCAGCAGGGGACGCAGCAGGCGCGGGTACTCGCCGGGATCGTACTCGAGGTCGGCATCCTGGATCAGCGAAAAGTCGCCGGTGGCCTTTTCGATCGCGCTGCGCACGGCGGCGCCCTTGCCGCGGTTCTTCGGGTGACGGTACAGGCGGATCTGCGGAAACGCGGCTGCCAGACGCTCCAGGATGGCGTAGGTGCCGTCGGTGGAGCAATCGTCCACGACGACGAGTTCGCGATCCATATTCTCCGGCAGCGGCGCGGTGAGTACGCCGGAGATACAGCGCTCCACGACCGTGCGCTCGTTGTAAACCGGCATCAGGATCGACAGCTTCATGCGGGGAAACTGTAAGTTTAACAAAACGCGCGCTTGCCACTCCGGCTTTCCGCCCCGCTATGCTGGAATTCATGGACCGGCTCACCCGCCGCGCGCTGCTTACCGGAGCCGCGGCTTCCTTCGCCGCGCCTGCCTTCGCCCAAACGCGAGCGGCGCGCCTGTTCGCCTATGTGGGCTGCTACACCTCACCGGAGCGGTACGCGCGAGGCGACGGCATCCACGTGTACGAAGTCGATGCCGCCGGCGCCGTGTGGACGCCCGTGGAGCGCGTGGGCGATCTGGTCAACCCGTCGTTTCTCGCGATGCGCCGCGACGGCCGATTCCTCTACTCCGCGCACGGCGATGAAGGCTATGCCAGCGCGTTCCGGGTGGAACCCGGGAGCGGCCGCCTCACTCCGCTGAACCGCGCGTCCAGCGGCGGGCGCAACGGCGTCCACCTCGCGCTCGATCCCGCCGGCCGCTTCCTGATCGTCGCCAACTACTCGTCGGGTAACGTCGGCGTGCTGCCGGTGTCGGCTGACGGCAGCCTGTCGGACGCCGCGCACGTTGCCGCGCTCCCCGGGCAGCCCGGTCCGCATCGGGTGGAGCAATCCTCGTCGCATCCGCACCAGATCCTGTTCGACCCATCCGGCCGCTTCGTGGTGGTGCCGGATAAGGGGCTGGACCGTGTCTTCGTTTTCGCCTTCGACCGCGAGACCGGCAAGCTCACCCCGACCGTGCAAGGCTCGGCGGTGGCGCGCAGCGGGAGTGGACCGCGCCACGCCGCTTTTCATCCGCGCCTGACCGTGCTTTGGGTGCTCAACGAAATCGGCAGCACCGTGGTGACCTACCAGTGGGAGGCGGAGCGCGGCCACCTGCGTCCGGTCCAGATCCTGCCCACGCTGCCAGGGGACTACACGGGCGAGAACACCGCCTCGGAGATTGCGCTCTCGCGCGATGCGCGCTTCCTCTTTTGTTCGAATCGCGGGCACGACAGTATTGCGGCGTTCGCGGTCGACCCGGCTACGGGCCTGCTCTCGCCCGCCGGTTGGACGCCCAGCCAGGGACGCACGCCGCGTTTCCTCGCGCTCGATCCCTCCGGCCGGATGCTGTATGCCGCGAACGAGCAGTCCGATACCATCGTCCCATTCCGCGTGGATGAGAGCAGCGGTAAGCTCGCGGCCGCGGGCGCGCCCGTTCACAACGCCAGTCCGGTGACCATTGCGTTCGCCGCCGGCACCCGCTAGCATTTTTTCCAGCAAGGGATTCCCAGGCGCAACTCGCGCCGGAGGCATCCGCCATGGCAACGCAGCAGGATCCCGGCGACGGCGCCGGGAAGACCAAACGATCCTTCTGGAAGTCGTTTCCAGGGGTTCTTACGGGGATTGCCGCGGTGATCGCATCGGTCACGGGACTCTACCAGGTCATCAACTCATCCGGCAGGGAGAACCGTAATGGCGGCGAAACGATCCCTCCGCCTCCGCCGCGCGGCGTGAACAGCGGCAACTGGGCCGGCAGTTGGACCTGCCGCTCCACCGGGCACGACATGGTGCTGACCATCACCGGCCACGGGCAGGCGAGTTCTTTGCGGGGCAGCTACCAGAAGGCCTGGGCGGACCAGCCGGCGCGCGAAGAGTACACCATCAAGGACGTGCAACCGGAGCAAGTGTCGGGCGACTACCTCTACTTCGACGCCAACCCGAACGTGGGTTACGACGGCAGGCCCGGGGTCTGGAAAGGCGAGTGGGTGATGACGTTCGGCGAGCAGGGCTTCCGGCTGGTCCGGCTGGATCATACCTCCGGCTGGCGCGGCGAATACGATTGCTCGCGCAACGGCGGCACGCTTTAGATCCGAGGCCCCGCGGGTGGCGGGAACTCAGTGGTTCTCGCCGCCGGCGCGTTCCTCGTCGCCCGAAGCCTGGGTCGTCCAGTGCTCGCCATCGGTGGACTCGGCCTGCTCGAAATGAATGCGGTCTTCTCCGGAAAACACGTTGACCGTTCGTTGATACGTGACTTTGCCGTCCTGCTGGGACTTCGACGAATACGTCCACCGCGAGCCCTCAATCACCAGATCGCCGCGGCCGGTGGCGAAGCCTTCCGCTGTTACCGCTTGCGTGTAGTAGTGGCCCTCGGGTCCGGAGGGAAGGAAGAGGATCAGCGCGCCGGTCTTGCCATCGACGGTCTGCAGGCACTCAAAGAACGGCCCGAGCTTTTCGCACTGGTTGACGAGTACATTGGATGCCGCGGCGCCGCCGGACGGCTTGCGCGTGGCCTTCCACGTCCCCTGATAGAGACGCAGCGGCGCGTAGGCATCCGCCGCCTGAGCCAACGGACAGGCCGCCGCTAGAATCGCGGCCGGCAACCAGGTACGAAGGAACGTCATGGAATCCCTCCTTCACATCGCAGACTGTGTCCTTCTACTGTAGCCTTCATTCAGGCTGCGGTCGAAGGCATAGCGGAAACTGTTGGCGGCGATCCCGCGCAGTTCCGCTTCGCTGAAGCCGAATGCCTCCGCCGCCAGCCGGTACTCGCCGGTGAGCGAACAGCGGAACATGGCCGGATCGTCGGAGTTGAGCACGACCGGCACGCCCGCGTCGTACAACCGGCGCAGCGGGTGATCCTCGATGCGCCGCACCACGCCGGTCACCAGGTTGCTTGTGGGGCAGACCTCCAGCGGGATATCGCGCTCGCGCAGGTGGCGCATGAGCGCTTCGTCGCGCGCCGCGGCGATGCCGTGTCCGATGCGTTCGGCGCCTAAATCCAACGCTGCCCGGATCGACTCGGGCCCCATGCTTTCGCCGGCGTGCGCGGTCAGGTGCAGTCCGCTTTCGCGCGCGAACCGGAAGGCGTCCCCGAACCATTCCGCCGGACCGCGCTCCTCGCTGCCGCCGATGCCGAACGCGATCACCCCGCGGTTCACGCGCTCGGCGGCCAACTCCGCGACCCGCATCACGTGCTCCGCGCCGAATTGCCGGACAGCGTCCAGAATCCAGCGCACGCGCACCGGCGACGCCGCGGCGGCTTCGCTGACCGCGTCGAAGATGGCGGCGAACTCCTGCCGCTTCCATAGCACCACGCCCGCCGCCAGGATGATCTCGGCGTAGCGCACGTTCTGCGCCTCGAGCCGCTCCAGGAGGCGCCGCGTGATCAGGGCGTAATCCCCGGGGCGGCGAAGGCGCTTGCCGATCTCCCCAAACGCGCGCAGAAAAGCGTCGAAATTCTCGTACTCATACAGGCGCTGGAACTCTTCCATCGGGGTGGCCGGATCGAGTTCATGCAGCGTCTCCGGTTCGATCGAGCCTTCCAGGTGAAGGTGCAGCTCCGCTTTCGGCATTTCGAGCAGGAAATCGGCCATACTGCTATAAGGCTCTCATGACTGCTGAAGAAATCGAAGCCATAGTAAACGGCTACCATGGCGACGCATTCCGTGTGCTCGGTCCGCACCTGGTCCGCAGGAAGAACCGCCAGCCGCGCTGGGAAGTGCGCGCCTTCCTGCCTCAAGCAGAGTCCGCCGCGGTCGTGTGCGGAGGCGCCACCGCGGAAATGGAGAAGCGTCACGCGCACGGCTTCTGGGTAGCCGCGTTCGATGGCGCGCCCGCGCCTTACACCATCCGCGCGCGCCTGCTGGACGGACGCGAAATCGAAATCGACGACCCGTACCGCTTCGGCCCGGTGATCTCCGATGCCGATCTTTACCTCCACGGCGAGGGTACGCTCTACGAAGCCTGGCACACGCTGGGCGCGCACCTGGTAACAGCCCAGGGCGCGGCCGGCGTGCGCTTCGCCGTCTGGGCGCCCAACGCCGAGAACGTCACCATCGCCGGCGAGTTCAACGATTGGGACGTGCGCCGCCATCCCATGCGGCGCCGCAACAGCGGCGTCTGGGAACTGTTCGTCCCCGGACTCGCGCAGGGCGCCGCGTACAAATTCCATGTGCGCTCGCGCTTCTCCGGATACCAGGAACTGAAGGCGGACCCGTACGCCTTCTACTGCGAGACGCCGCCGAAATCGGCGTCCGTGGTCTGGGACACCACGAAGTACCAGTGGAACGATGCCGCCTGGATGGAGCAGCGCGCCAAAAGCGAACTGCTCAAATCGCCCATGGCGGTCTACGAAGTGCACCTGGAAAGCTGGATGCGCGGCCCCATGGGGCAGGTGCTGACCTACCGCGAAATGGCGGTCAAACTCGTGGAGTACGTGCGGCAGATGGGTTACACCCATATCGAACTGCTGCCCATGATGGAGCACCCCTACTCGGGGAGTTGGGGATACCAGGTGCTCGGCTACTTCGCGCCGACATCGCGCTTCGGTACGCCCGACGATTTCCAGTTCTTCGTCGACGCCTGCCACCAGGCGGGCATCGGAGTCATCGTCGACTGGGTACCGGCGCACTTTCCCAAGGACGCGCACGGCCTGGTCTTCTTCGATGGCACCGCGCTCTATGAGCACGCCGACCCGCGCAAGGGCGAGCACCGCGACTGGGGCACCCTCATCTTCAACTACGGGCGCAACGAGGTGAAGTCGTTCCTCATCTCCAACGCCCTCTTCTGGCTGAAGCAGTATCACATCGACGGTTTGCGCGTGGATGCCGTGGCCTCCATGCTGTACCTGGACTACTCGCGGCAGGCCGGCGAATGGATTCCCAACCAGTACGGCGGCAACGAAAACCTGGAGGCCATCGAGTTTCTGCGCAAGTTCAACGAGAAGGCGCACGAGGTGCCAGGCGCGTTCACCGTCGCCGAGGAATCCACCGCGTTCCCGGGCGTGTCCAAGCCGGTCTACCTCAACGGACTCGGTTTCACCATGAAGTGGAACATGGGCTGGATGCACGACATGCTGGAGTATTTCAGCCAGGATCCGGTCTACCGCAAGTACCACCACAACGCCATCACGTTCAGCCTGCTCTACGCTTTTACCGAGAACTTCGTGCTGCCCATCTCGCACGATGAGGTGGTCCACGGCAAGCGCAGCCTGCTCAACAAAATGCCGGGCGACGAGTGGCGGCAGTTCGCCAGCGCGCGCTCCTTCCTGGCCTACATGTGGGCGCACCCCGGCAAGAAACTGCTCTTCATGGGCCAGGAAATCGGCCAGCGTGAAGAGTGGAATTACGCCGTGGGCGTGCGTTGGGAACTGCTCGAGTTCGACCTGCACCGCAAGCTGCAGACGCTGATGCGCGAGCTCAACCGCCTCTACCGCGCCAACCCCGCGATGCACCAGGTGGACTTCCACTACTCGGGTTTCGAATGGGTGGACTTCCGCGACAGCGAGAATTCCGTCATCGCCTTCCTGCGCCGCGCCGAGGACCCGAAGGACTTCATCCTCTTCTGCTGCAACTTTACTCCGGTGCCGCGCGCCGGCTACGAGTTCGGCGTGCCCGAGGAGGGCTTCTACCAGGAGATCCTCAACACGGACTCGGAGTTGTTCGGCGGCTCCAACACCGGCAACGGCGGGCTGGTCAGTTCCCGCCCGCTGCCGAAACACGACCGCCCGCATTCGATTGCGGTCACGCTGCCCCCGCTGGCGGTGGTGGCTTTCAAGAAGCTCTAAAAAGATGCCCGCGAAGTACGACGCGATCATCGCCGGCGGCGGCCACAACGGACTGGTCGCCGCGGCGTACCTGGCCCGCGCCGGACGCAAGGTGCTGGTGCTGGAGCGCCGCGAAATGGTGGGCGGGTGCGCCGTCACCGAGGAAATCTGGCCGGGCTACAAGGTGTCCACCGCCGCCTACCTCACCAGCCTGCTGCAGGAGCGCATCGTCCGCGAACTGGAACTGGAAAAGTTCGGCTACCAGGTGGACGCCAAGGATCCAGCCTTCTTCAGCGCCTTCCCCGGCGGCGGCCATTTCTTCATGTGGCAGGACCGCGCGAAGACGCTGGAGGAGATCGCGAAATTTTCGCGCCGCGATGCCGAGGTCTATCCCGCCTACGAGGAGCAGTTGGAGCGTCTCTCCGTGGTGGTCGAAGACCTGCTGCTCACCACGCCGCCGCACTTTCCGCCGGGGGCGATGGACTTCGTCGACTACCTGCGCCTGATCGGCAAACTGCGCGGGTTGGGCGCCAGGGACCTGGTCGCGCTGATCAAGGTCTTCACCCAGAGCGCGGCGGATTTCCTCGACGAGTGGTTCGAAAGCCCCGAGGTGAAAGTCACACTGGCCACCGACGGCGTCATCGGCGCCAATGGCGGTCCGCGCTCGCCGGGCACCGCCTACATTCTGCTGCACCATTGCATGGGAGGCGTAGCGGGACATCGCGGGCTGTGGGGCTTTGTCCGCGGCGGCATGGGCGCGGTGTCGGAGGCGATCGCGGAAAGCGCGCGCGCCAGGGGCGTCGAGATCCGGACCAGCGCGACCGTGTCGAAAATCCTGTTGCGCGGCGGACGCGCCGGCGGCGTCATGCTCGCCAATGGCGAGGAGATCGAAGCCCGGCTGGTCGCCTCCAACCTGGACCCCAAGGCGACCTTCCTCAAACTGCTGGAACCCGCCGATCTGCCGCCGGACTTCGTCCACGCCATCCGCAAGTTCCGCTGCGAGGGCACCAGTTGCAAAATCAACCTTGCGCTCAACGGGCTGCCCGAGTTCCGCGCCTGCCCCGGCGCACCCGGACCGCACCACCGCGCCACCATGCACATCTGCCCGGACATCGATTATGTCGAGCGCGCCTGGGACGACGCCAAGTACGGCCGCCCGTCGGAGCGTCCGCTGCTCGAATTGACCGTGCCGACCATGTACGACCCGTCGCTGGCTCCGCCGGGCCGGCACGTCATGGGCATCTTCCTGCAATACGCGCCCTACACCCTGCGGGAGGGCACGTGGGACGAGCTGCGCGAGCCTTTCGGCGATCGCGTGATCTCGCTGATCGAGGAATACGCGCCCAATATCCGCGGGATCATCGAGCACCGGCAGGTGCTGACGCCGCTCGATCTGGAGCGCCGCTTCGGCATCACCGGCGGCAACATTTTCCATGGCGAAATGAGCCTGGACCAGATGTTCGTGATGCGTCCGGTGCCCGGTTGGGCGCGCTACCGCACGCCGGTGCATGGCCTGTTCCTCTGCGGCAGCGGCGCGCATCCCGGAGGCGGAGTGATGGGCGCGCCGGGCTATAACTGCGCGCGCGAGATGCTGCGCATTCGCTGATTCAGCCGCGGCGGCGAGCCTGCTGCAACCGCCGGCCGGCATATAGATAGGCTGCCAGCCCGCCGATCCCGCCGTAGACGGCGGCTATCGCTTCTGGCAGCGCGGGCAGAAATGCGAGGAGCGCTGCGCGACGATCACGCGCCGGACCGGTGTGCCGCACGCGACACAGGGCTCGCCGGTGCGTCCGTAGACGCGGTGGTGGATCTGGAAGAAGCCCTTGCGTCCTTCGGCGTCGACGTAATCGGAGATCGAGGAACCGCCCGCCGCGATGGCTTCCGTCAGCACCGCGGCGATCGCGTCGTACAGCCTGCGCGCGCGGTCCCGCCGGATGCGCGAGGTGAGCGCCTGCGGGTGGATGCCGGCGCGGAACAGGGCTTCGTCGGCATAAATATTGCCCACGCCTCGCAGGAAGGCCTGATTCAGAAGCAGCGATTTGATCCGCGTCTTGCGGCGGGCCATGCCGCGCGCGAAATCCTCGAAGGACACCTCCAGCGGCTCCGGGCCAAGGCGCGCCACGCGCGCGGGAAACGTCTCGTGATACTCGATGCAGCCGAACTGCCGGCTGTCGTCGAACAGCAGCACGCCGCGATCGAACGTCAGAATAGCGTGCGTATGTTTGCCCGGAGGGCCGCCCAGCAGCAACCGTCCCGTCATGCCGAGGTGCAGCAAAAGATACGCGCCGTCGTCGAGCGACGCCACGATGAACTTGCCGTACCGCTTGACGCTCTTCAGACGCCGGCCCGCGAGAAGCGCGGCCATGCGGTCCGGATCGCCGCCGCGCAGGATGCGCAGGTTGCGAAACTCCGCGCTCGCAATGCGACGCCCCTCCAGGTGACGGATGGAGCGGACTACGGTTTCGACTTCGGGTAGTTCGGGCACTCAGGGTACCTGTACGAAGATGTCGCCTTCCTCTACCTTTACTTCGAAGGTGGGGACGCGCTTGCTCGGGTCGTAGTCGTAGGCGCCGCTCACGCAATCGAACTCCCACATGTGATATGGACACACCACGTGTCCTTCGTGAATTTGACCCTGTCCCAGCGGTCCGCCGCGGTGGATGCAGATGCCGGAGAGCGCACGGATCGCCCCGCCGGTGTGGCAGATGGCGTAGGGCTGATCCGCGACCATGACCTCGATGACGGTTTCCGGCGGCACCTCTGCCACGCTGGCGACCTTGATGAACGGCATCTTCATATTCTAGGGCCTCCGCCGGACTCAGCCGCGCGCGGCGGCGGGCGGCTCGAAGGAGCGGCCTTCGATCGCCGCAATGGCTTCGCGGATCGCGTCGGGGACGCGCACCGGGCGCGCGCTGCCGTAATCGTACATCACCAGCGTGGAATCGACCGCGGCCGCGACCGAGGCCAGTTTGCGGCTCACCACTACGTGCTCCATCCGGACGCTGGCGTTTCCGATCGCAGCGACGCGCGTGCCCACATCCACGGTGTCCGGAAACGTCAGCGGGATCTTATAGTCGCAGCGGATGCTCGCCAGAATCGGGCCCGCGCCATTGGAGGGCGGCACGTTCCACCACGCGATGCGCATCAGGTACTCGACGCGCGAACTCTCGCACCAGCGCAGGTAGGAGAGGTTGTTCACGTGTCCGAACGCGTCCTCGTCGCCCCACAGAATCGGGATGGTTGTGACGAGGCGGTAGCCGGAAAGCAAGCTCGAAACGGAATCCACCCTCCTAGTGTAACGGGACGAACCAAAACGGGGCCGCCCGCGGCGGTACGATGTTGGCAGATGGCGATGATGCACACGCGGATCCTGGCTCTGACCCTGCTCGCGGCGCCGGCCGCGGCACAGACCGCCTTGCCCGTGCTGCTCCGTCCGGGCGGCTACGTGGTGCAGCCCGCAGTCTCCTCCGGAGGCCAAACGGTGGCTTTGGCGTCCGACGTGGCGCCCGATGGGTCGGCCATCAACCCGGGCGCGGACGCGTATCTCTACGTGCAGGGCGCCGCACCCGCGCTGCGCAAGCTGACCGCGGTCAGCGGCGGCGCGTCGGTCACGGCGGTCTCGCTCTCGCCGGACGGCGCCCGCACCGCCTACACGCTTTTCTCCCTCTCCAGTCCGGCCGAAGAGGTCCACCTGGTGAGCGGCTCGCCGTCCGTGGACACCACGGTCGCGGTGGACAAGTTGAGTTGCATCAAACCGCTGGCCATCTGCCCGAACTGCATCTTCGCCTGCCTCGACGCGCCGCACGTAGCCCCGGACGGTAAGAGCGTGCTTTACACGGCGCGGCGCTCGCAGCCGTTCTACGTCGCCGCCGCCGATGGCTCCAGCGTGACCAATCTCAAGGTGTACAGCGGATCGCTGGCGCCGGCGCCGGTGCGCGTGATCGCCAACGGCGGAACCGTCGTGTTCACCAGCGCCGCGCCGAACGGCCCGACGCTGGTGGCCTCGGCCTCCGATGTGTATCGCATGAAACTGGACGGCAGCGGCATGACTCCGGTGACCGCGTTCGGCAGCAACGCGAATCTGTTCGCGCGCAACGCCACCATCAGCGCGGATGGCTCCCTGATCGCCTTCGAGAGCAACTACGATCCCGCGACGGCCGGTCCGGGCACCGTGATCCGCGTGTTCGCCATAGCGCCCGATGGAACCGGCCTGCGCGCCATCAGCGACGGCGCCGCGGATGCGACCGGCCCGAGCCTCACCGCCGACGGCGCCGTCATCGTGTATCTCGAAAGCGGCGCCATCCAGATCCGCCCCTCGCCGGGACCGGTGACCGCGGTGCGGCCCATCGATTCTCCCGGTTCGCAGGTGCAGGATCCGGTGGTGAGCGAGGACGGCTCGCGCGTCGTCTTCACGCTTGCGCCGCCGAACGGCTCACGCTCCGCGGTCCTCGCCGTGGACCTGCTTGGCCGCGCGGAAACGCCGGTGTTCGCGCCGCCCTTCCTCCAACCGGGTGGCGTCGTGAGCGCGGCCGGATTCGGCGCCGCGCCCGCCGCCGGGTCGCTCATCTCCGCGTACGGCGCCAATCTCACATCCACCGGCGATATCGTGTCTGCCTCCGGCTTTCCGCTGCCGCAGCAACTGGTGGGTGTGTCGCTGACGGCGGGCGGCCAACCGCTGCCCCTGCTCGCCGTATCTCGTTGGCAGGTGAACGCGCAACTGCCGCCCGGTTCCGGCTCCGCTCCGCTGGACTTCCAGGTGAAACTCTCCCCGGCGCCTGCGGCCTCCAATGCCGTGACCGCCACACCGCAGACCGCCGCCCCAGCGCTCTTCCTCTGGCTTGCCGGACAGAAGTGGTTCACCGGCGGCACCTATTGGCAGGCGGCGGTGCTGCACGCCGGTACCGGTATTCCGGCGGACGTGGCGCATCCGGCGGCGGCCGGCGAGGTCCTGGAATTGTACGGCACCGGCTTTGGCCCGACGAATCCCGTCGTCCCCGCCGGACAAGCCTCCCCGGCGAGCCCGCTGGCCCAGACCGTCACGATGCCCGAGGTCCGCATCTGCGGCAGCGTGGCGCCGGTCACGTTCGCGGGGCTCGCGCCGGGCTTCGCCGGCGTCTACCAGGTCAACGCCGGCGTGCCGGCGGGCCTGAAGCAGGGCCTGTGCGCCGTCCAGGTGAAGATGGGCGACGCCATGGATTCCTCGGGCCAGATCGCGGTGCGGTAATCGGCCGCCGGTCAGCGTCCGTAGATTAGAAGGTGGAGCGTTCCTTCCTTGGCGCGCCGCTGCGGACCCTTCTTCCCGGTGGTCTGCGCCTCCTCAAAATCGGCAGTGTCCACGATGAGGTTGTGGGTCTTCGGATCCAGCGCCATGGTCTTGGCGCCGTACTCGGTGGTCACGGTCTGCACTTCGCTGAGTTTCTCCGGCGAGTCCTCGTGAAATATGTGAATCGTGCCGTCGCCGGTCGAGCACGCCACCATGCGCGTCTCCGGATCGAAGATGTTTGTGTCCACCCGTCCACCGATGGGAAATCCCGGCCCGATGATCTTGCCCGTGTCGGCGTTCATCATCACCATCA
>JBBIQR010000091.1:0-6011 GCA_037442245.1 Candidatus Solibacter sp.
GGTGGGCCGCGTCGACCTCTGCAAGGCGTGCGGCTTCAACTACCGCGACATGGAACTCGAAGACGGCGTCTTCCTCGCGGTGGCCGAATCCGAGTGCCGCTACCGCTTCCCGGCGCGCTTCGACGACGAGGTCGTCATCAGGACCTGGATCGATCGCGCCAACCCGCGCATGGTGACCTTCGCCTACGAGATGCGCCTCGCCCAGGACGATCGCGTGCTGGCCACCGGCTCGACCACCCACGTCTTTGTGTCGCGCGCCATGCGGCCCACGCGCCTGCCGGCGAAATACTTCACCCTCTTCGGCATCGTCCGCGGCGCCGAAACCGCCGGCTAGTGCTTGGACCGGCAGGTTCGGTTCGGTGTGCCAACCGCTTGCTAACGCGCGCGGCTCCGAAACGAGCCGCGACCGTAAGGGAGCGGTCGCCGATGAAACGGAAGACCGCCGTCTATCCGCGGCCCGGACGGAAGCGCCGCGAGTACACCGCGCCGATCGCCAGCAGCAGTACGCCCCACCAGATCCCCGAGTGCAGATCCGCGCGCACCACCGGATGGGCCGGCGGGTGCCCCAGTTCCCACAATCCCGCGCCCAGGATCAGCACCCCGTACACGAGCAGCAGCGCGCCGATAAAGAACCAGATGGAAACCATGCCCTGCCGATGCATGAACGGAAATGTACCACGAAACGCGCGGCCTCCGCTCGCCGGGCGGCTACACTGGAACATATGGACCTGGGACTCAACGGTAAAGTCGCGATGGTCGCCGCCTCCAGCCAGGGGCTCGGCTTCGCCATCGCCAGCACGCTGGCGCGCGAGGGTGCGCGCGTCTCCATCGCGGCGCGCAAGCCGGAAACCATCGGCGCGGCGGCGGCGAAGATCGGCGGCGGCGTCCTCGCCAGTGTCGCCGACGTGACGCAGCCGGATGGCATCGAAGCATGGCACCGCGCGACGGTGGAACATTTCGGCGGCGTGGACATCCTGGTCACCAACTCGGGCGGTCCGCCCGCCGGCGCCGCCTCCGGTTTCGACGACGCCGCGTGGCAGAGCGCCTTCGACCTCCTCCTGCTCAGCGTGGTCCGGATGGTGCGGGTCGTGCGCCCCGGCATGGAGGCGCGCGGCGGCGGCAGCATCCTGATGCTGACCTCGCTCAGCGTGAAGAATCCGATCGCCAACCTCGGGCTCTCGAACGTAATGCGCGCCAGCGTCGCCGCGCTGGTGAAGACGCTCGCCGACGAGTTTGCGCCGCGGAAGATCCGGGTCAATCAGCTCATCCCGGGACGCATCGCCACCGAACGCCTCGCCTATCTCGACGAAGCCAACGCGAAGAAGGCCGGCATCGCGGTCGAGGAACAGCGCAAGCGTTCCATGGCCTCCATCCCGCTGGGGCGCTACGGCGATCCCGAGGAGTTCGCCCGCGCCGCCGCGTTTCTGCTGAGCGATGCGGCCTCTTACATCACCGGCGCGACCCTCCAGGTAGACGGAGGGGCGATCCGCTCCATTTAATCGCCCCGGCACCAGCCTATGCCCATCCAAATCGGCGCCAAACCCGAATCTTCCTACTCCGATCCCATCGGACTCCTGGGCGATTGCCACCGCCGCATCGAGCGCTTCCTCGGCGTCCTGGTGCGGATCGGGCATGATGCCCGCGGCGCCGCCCTCGACGCCCAACAGGCCGCCGCCTGCGAAACCGCGCTCCGCTACTTCCGCGAAGCCGCGCCCAAACACACCGCCGACGAGGAGGAGAGCCTCTTCCCCAGGCTGCGCGCCCTCGGCCATCCGGACGTGGACGGCGTGCTCGCCCGCATGGACACGCTCGAAGCCGACCACGCGCGCGCCTCGCTCGATCACCTCGCCGCCGACCGTCTCTTCCATCTCTGGATGGCCGCCGGCCGGCTCTCCGCCGTGGACGCCACAGAACTCGCCCGCGTCCTCGATCGCCTCGCCGCCCTGTACCGCGCCCACATCGCCTTCGAGGACCAGGAACTCTTCCCCGCCGCCGCGCGCGCGCTCGATCCCGCCGCGCTCGCCGCCATTGGATCGGAGGTCGCGGCCCGCCGCCGTTGAGCGCCGCCCCGGCCGGTGATACGCTGCGGGAGAGCCATCACCATGCGCGCTCCCCTCGCCACCGCACTTCTTTGCTTCGCGGCGTTCGCGCAGCAACCGCCGGCACGCGACTACCCGGTCCGCCCGGTCCCCTTCACCAGCGTCCATTTCAACGACGTGTTCTGGGCGCCGCGCATCGAGGTCAACCGCACCGTCACCATCCCCTTCGCGTTCGAAAAGAACGAGGAGACCGGCCGCATCCGCAACTTCGACCGCGCCGCCACGGTCCTCCGCGGCGAGCCGCTTGCCGACAGGAAGCCGCCCGGTTATCCCTTCGACGACAGCGACCTTTATAAAGTGATCGAGGCCGCCAGCTATTCCCTCAGCGTCCATCCCGACCCGAAGCTCGACGCCTACGTCGATAGCCTGATCGCCCGCATCGCCGCCGCGCAGGAGAAGGACGGCTACCTCTACACCACCCGCACCATCGATCCCCTCCACCCGCACCCCTGGGCCGGCACGCGGCGCTGGGAGTTGGAACGCGTCGATAGCCACGAACTCTACAACCTCGGCCACCTCTACGAAGCCGCCGTGGCCCACTACCAGGCCACCGGTAAGCGCACTCTGCTCGATGTCGCGCTCAAAAGCGCCAACCTGCTGGAGGCCACCTTCGGGCCCGGCAAGGCGTCCATCTGGCCCGGACACCAGATCACCGAAATGGGCCTCGCCAAGCTCTACCGGGCCACCGGAGAAGCGGGCTATCTGTCGCTCGCCCGGTTCATGCTCGACGCGCGCGGCCCCGACGGCTTTCCGGGCTCGGGCCGCACCTACAACCAGTCGCAGGTCCCGGTGACGCAACAGACCGAAGCCGTCGGCCACGCCGTCCGCGCCACCTACATGTACTCCGGAATGGCCGACGTGGCCGCCCTCACCGGCGACACGGCCTACGTCAACGCCATCGACCGCATCTGGGAGAACGTCGCCGCGACGAAGCTGTACATCACGGGCGGCATCGGCGCCACCGGCTCCGGCGAAGCCTTCGGAGCCAGCTACGAACTCCCCAATATGAGCGCCTACTGCGAGACCTGCGCCGCCGTGGGCAACGACTTCTGGAACTACCGCCTCTTCCTGCTGCACGGCGACGCGCGCTACATCGACGTCATGGAGCGCACCCTTTATAACGGTCTCATCAGCGGCGTCTCGCTCGACGGCAGGAGCTTCTTCTACCCCAATCCGCTCGAATCCAACGGCCAGCACCAGCGCAGCCCGTGGTTCGGCGTCGCCTGCTGTCCGGCGAATATCACCCGCTTCCTCGCCAGCCTCCCCGGCTACGTCTACGCGCAGCGCGGCGCCGAGCTCTACGTCAATCTCTACATCGGCAATTCGGCCGAGATCAAAATGGACGCCGGACGCTCCGTCCGCATCACGCAGGACACACGCTACCCCTGGGAAGGCAGCGTGCGCCTCACAGTGAACCCGGTTCAGCCGGCGAAATTCACGCTGCGTCTCCGCATCCCCGGATGGGCGCGCAACCAGCCGGTCCCCACCGGGCTCTACCGCTTCGTGGACCAGGCGGCGGAGCAGCCCTCGATTCGCGTCAACGGGCGCGCCGTCCCGTTGAAGATCGAGCAAGGCTACGCCGCGATCGATCGCGCCTGGAAATCCGGCGACCGCGTGGATCTCTCCCTGCCCATGCCGGTCCGCCGCGTCGCCGCCGATGACGCGGTCGCCGCCGACCGCGGGCGCGTCGCCCTGCAGCGCGGTCCCATCGTCTACGCCGCCGAGTGGCCCGACAATCCCAACGGCAAGGTCCGCAACCTGATGCTGCCGCCGGACGCGCAGCTCACCGCGGAGTGGCGTCCCGATCTCCTGAAGGGCGTGACCGTCGTGAAGTCCCGCGCCATCGCGCTGCAAACCAACACCGCCGGCGCCGTGGAGCGGACCCCGCAGGATCTCGTCGCCATCCCCTACTACGCATGGGCCAACCGCGGACGCGGTCAGATGATGGTGTGGCTGCCCGCGGACCAGTCCTCCGCCCGCCCGCTTCCCTACCCCACCGCCGCGACTACCGCGGCGATCACCGTGAGCAGCAATCCCCACCACCACAACCCTGCCAACATCAACGATGGCGAGGACCCCGCTTCGTCTTCCGATCCCGCGGCGTATTTCGACTGGTGGCCGAAGAACGGCAGCGCCGAGTGGGTCCAGATGACCTTCGCCACGCCCGCCACCGTGAGCGAAGCCCAGCTCTATTGGTTCGACGATACCGGCCACGGCGGGGTGCGCGTGCCCGCCTCCTGGCGTCTCCTCTATCGGGACGGCGCCGCGTGGAAACCGGTCGATGCCGCCGGGCCCTACACCACCTCCCGCGATCGCTATAACGTAGTCGCCTTCAAGCCGGTCGCCACCGAAGCCCTCCGGCTGGAGTTGCAGGCGCAGCCCAATGTCTCGATCGGCATTCAGGAATGGAAGGTCAGGTAGCCGGCCCCGTAACCAAACTGTAACAATTGCGATCTAAAATGAGAGTCAGGGGTCCTGTTTTATGCGATTGGACTTCTTCCGCGACGTACTGCCGGTAGCAGTGCTGGCGCTCGCCGCCGGTTTCGCGGCGGCTCTTACGTTGAGCAGGACGGTGGATCCGAAATTCCGGCTGCTGGATTCCCTGCTCCGGGACGCCGATCCCGAAACCGAGCTACGGCACGTGGATGCCGCCTGACCCGTTTTCGCTTCGCATCGTCCTATGACTGCACTGCAATTCGCGGTCGTCATCATCCTGGTGGCGCTGATCTTCGACTTCCTCAACGGCTTTCACGACGCCGCCAACTCCGTCGCCACCGTGGTCGCCACCCGGGTCCTGACGCCGTTTCAGGCCGTGGTTTGGGCCGCCTTTTTCAACTTCGTCTCCGCCTTCACATTCGGCACCGGCGTGGCGTCCACGGTCGGCAAGGGCTTCGTCGATCTGGCGCTGGTCACCCCGGTGGTCATCCTCACCGGCCTCATCGGCGGCATCGTCTGGGACCTGATCACCTGGTGGCTGGGTCTGCCCACGAGTTCCTCCCACGCCCTGATCGGCGGATACGCCGGCGCCGCCATGGCCAACGCGGCCGTGCGCCTCGGTCCGGGACGCGCGCTCGAAGCGCTGGTAATCGGCCAGTGGCCGCGCACCCTGGCCTTCATCGTGATCGCGCCGGTTCTCGGACTGGTGTTGGCGTACTTCCTCATGGTGGCCGTCTACTGGATCTTTCGCCACGCCAGCCCCGCCCACATGGACAAGCATTTCCGCCGCCTGCAACTGATCTCCGCCG
Source organism: Candidatus Solibacter sp. (assembly GCA_037442245.1). Lineage (GTDB taxonomy): Bacteria > Acidobacteriota > Terriglobia > Bryobacterales > Bryobacteraceae > Solibacter. Next base: position 5,345 of record JBBIQR010000091.1, read on the forward strand.
GGCTCTACAGCTTCGCCCACGGAACCAACGACGCGCAGAAGACCATGGGGATCATCACCGGAGTGCTGGTCACCAGCAAACTGATCCCGACGTTCCACGTGCCGGTCTGGGTGGTGCTGGCCGCCCACGCCGCCATCGCGCTGGGCACGCTCAGCGGCGGCTGGCGCATCATCCACACCATGGGCAGCCGGCTGACCCGCCTCAAACCCCGCGGCGGATTCTGCGCGGAGAGCGCGGCCGCCTCCTCCATCCTCTTCGCCACCTGGTTGAAACTGCCGGTGTCCACCACGCACGTGATCGCGGGCGCCATCGCCGGCGTCGGCAGCATTCAGCGTTTCAAGGCGGTCCGCTGGGGAGTGGCCCGCCGCATCGTCTGGGCGTGGGTGCTCACCGTGCCGGCCAGCGCCGCAATCGCCGCCCTGGCGTTCTTCGCGCTGTCGCTCTTCCGTTGACCGGGCGCGCTACAGCTTCTGCCCGATCGACTTCGCCTGGCTGTACAGGTACAGGTAGTCCGTCCCGCCCGCCTTCGAATCCGTGCCCGACATGTTGAAGCCGCCGAACGGATTCGCGCCCACAATCGCGCCCGTGCACTTGCGGTTGATGTACAGGTTGCCGACGTGGAACTCCTGGATCGCCCGCGCGATCTTCTCCTCCGAACTGGTATAGA
>JBBIQR010000091.1:6021-15925 GCA_037442245.1 Candidatus Solibacter sp.
GCATGGCGCGCTCGATCTTCCCGGCGTCCGACGTGTAGACCGATCCCGTCAGCCCGTACTCGGTGTTGTTGGCGATCTCCAGCGCGTCGTCGAAACTCTTCGCTTTGACCACCGCCAGCACCGGTCCGAAGATCTCCTCCTGGGACAGCCGCGCGCCCGGTGCGAGATCGGCGATCACGGTCGGCTGAATGAAGTAGCCGTCGCCCGCCGCCCGCGCGCCGCCCGTGATCAGCCGCCCTTCCTGCTTGCCGATCTCGATGTAGTTGAGGATGCTTTTCATCGCACCCTCGTTGATCACCGGACCCATCCGCACGTTCTCTTCCGGTGAGCCGATCGCGATCTGCTCCACCCCCGCCTTCACCTTGGCGAGGAATTCGTCGTACACCGCCTCGTGCACGATGGCGCGCGAGCAGGCGCTGCACTTCTGCCCCTGGAATCCGAACGCGGCCGCGATCACGCCCGCCGCCGCGGAGTCCACGTCGGCATCGGCGTCCACCACGATCGAGTCCTTGCCGCCCATCTCGAGAATCGTGCGCTTGATCCAGATCTGGCCCGGCGCCGTCCGCGCCGCGCGCTCGTTGATCTCCAACCCCACTTCCTTCGAGCCTGTGAACGCGATGTACCGCGTCTTTGCGTGCTCCACCAGACCGTTTCCGAAGGTCGCACCCGAACCGGGACAGAAGTTCACCACGCCCGCGGGCAGCCCGGCTTCCTCCATCGCCTCGAAAAACTTGGCTGCGATGGTGGGCGAATCGCTCGACGGTTTCAGCACCACCGTGTTCCCGCAAACGACGCTCGCCGCCGTCATCCCCATCGCGATCGCGTTGGGAAAGTTCCACGGCGGAATCACCGCGCCCACGCCCAGCGCAATGTACCGCAGGTAGCCGCGCTCGCCGGGCAGTTGCGTCACCGGTTCGGCGCGGTCGAGCACCTCCGCCTGGTGCGCGTACAACTCCAGGAAATCGATCGCCTCCACCGTATCGGCTTCGGCTTCGTCCCAGTTCTTGCCCACTTCCAGCACCAGCCAGGCGTTGAACTCGAACTTGCGCTGGCGCAGAATTTCCGCGGTGCGCCGCAACAGCCCCACGCGCTCGCCGAGGGGCGCGTGCTTCCACGTTTCGAACGCCGCCAGCGCCGCCTGCATCGCCGGCTCTACGTGTTCCCGCTCCGCTTTCTGGTGAATCCCGACCACTTCGCCGGGCTTGGCCGGATTGATCGACCGGATCTTACCCGTGGTCCGGATCCGCTTGCCGCCGATCACCAGGTCGTATTCGCGTCCCAGTTCCCGGCGCACTTTGGCGATCGCCTCGCGCATGCCGCGGGCGTTCTCTTCCTTGCGATAATCGCTCGGCGGCTCGTTGGTAAACGGCCGCACAGGGGTGCTCTGCGTGGTTGCCATGATAGTTTCTCGCTCTCTGGGATTGAAAAGTAACTGCGGAAATCGCGCTTGACGCCACGAAAACCCTATTATACCTAGCGGTCATTCGAGGCCTGGAATCGCTTGCAAACACAACTCCATCGCCGCGCCTTTCTGGCCGCGTGCGCGTCCCTGGCGGGCGCGCAGAACACCCCCATCCCGGAGCCGGTTCGCGCCCTCGCGCCCATGACCGCCGGGGTCGCCCCAATCCCCGGAAGCGAGCGCGCCGCCCGCATCGAAAAGGCCCGCCGCCTCCTGGGTGACAACCGCCTCCGCGCCATGGTCCTGCCCGCGGGGTCCAGCATGTTCTATTTCACCGGCCGGCGCGAGCCCGGCCAATCCTGGATCCTCCCGGTGAAGGGTGAGCCGGTGTGGTCCGGCTCCGATGCCGCCGCCACCGCCCGCGCCCTGCGCGATCTCGGCATCGCCGCCGGCGCCATCGGGCTCGAAGAGCAGACTCCGTTCGCCATCTTCGACGGACTCGGCAAGGCACTGCCCGCCCTCTCCTGCGCCAGCGCCACTCCCGTCACCGCCGGCTGCCGCATGATCAAGTCTCCCGCCGAACTCGCCCTCATGCAGCACGCCAACGATGTCACCATCGCCGCCTACAAAGCCGGACTCGCCACCTTGCGCGAGGGCATGACCCAAAGCGAACTCAGCGCCAACATCGGCGCCGCCTACCGCGCCCTCGGTTACAACGGATACGCCTCCGCCAGCTTCGGCAAGAATACCGCCTACCCCCACGGCAGCATCGTCCCGCGGCAGCTTCAGGAAGGCGACTTCGTCATGATCGACGACGGCTGCACGGTCGAAGGCTACCAGAGCGACATCACCCGCACCGTCATCTTCGGCAAACCCACCCAGCGGCAGCGCGACATCTGGGAATTGGAGCGCCGCGCCCAGGACGCCGCTCTCGCCGCCGCGCGACCCGGCGCGCCCTGCGAAGCCGTCGACGCCGCCGCCCGCGGTGTCATCACCGCCGCCGGCTTCGGCCCCGGATATAGAGTCCCCGGTCTGCCCCACCGCACCGGCCACGGCATCGGCCTCGACGGCCATGAGTGGACCTACCTCGTGCGCGGCAACCGCACTCCGCTCGCCCCCGGCATGTGCTTCAGCGACGAGCCTACCATCGCCATCTACGGCGAATTCGGCGTCCGCCTCGAAGACTGCTTTTACATGACCGAGAACGGCCCGCGTACGTTCTCGAAACAAAGCCCGGCCATCGATCAACCCTTCGGATAACCCAGCATGAAACCCGCACTCCTCGCCTTCGCGCTGCTCGCGCCCGCGGCTCTCGCGCAAGGTACGCGCGCCGACTACGACCGCGCCAACGCCCTCCGCGACAAGCTTCAGGGCGCCGTGCTCCATCTGCCCGGCGTCCCCACCTGGATCGGCGAATCGAACCGCTTCTGGTATCGCCGCACCGTCGCGGACGGCCATGAGTTCATCCTGGTCGACGCCGAAACGGGCGCCCGCCAGCCCGCCTTCGATCATGCGAAGCTCGCCGCCGCGCTCGGCCCCAAGTACAAGCCCGAGACTCTCCCGTTCTCCGAATTCGCCTTCGCGGAAAACGAGACGGCCATCACATTCCCGGCCGACGGCTCGCTGTGGAAGTGCAGTCTCGCCGCCTATACCTGCGCGAAAACCGGCCCCGCGCCAACCGGCGGACGCGGCGGGCGCGGCGGACGCGGTCCCGCCGCCGAAGATCCCGCCCCCACCGAGTTCCTCAACAACGTAATCGACGGCATGGCCGCCGATCCCCCGCCTCAGGCGCTGCCCGCCTTTACTCCCTTCACCGCGCCCGCGGCGCCCGCCGTGCGCACCTCGCCAGACGAAAAGTGGGATGCCTTCATCGAAAACTACAACGTCTTCCTCCGCCCGCACGGGGCCGCGGACGCCGCCCCGCTCAGCTACGACGGCGGCGAGGGCAACGCCTACACCTTCGCCTCCCTCACCTGGTCCGGCGATTCGAAATACCTGGCCGCCTACCGCGTCCGCGCCGCCGGCTTCAAGCGCGAGGTCCACTACGTCGAATCCTCACCTGCCGGCCAGCTCCAGCCCCTGCACTCCGCCCGCGAATACGCCAAGCCGGGCGACGTCCTCGATGTCAGCCAGCCCGTCCTCTTCGATACCGGTGCGCGCCGGCAGATCGAGATCGACTCCGCCCTCTTCCCCAACCCCTATTCGCTCTCCCGCCCCCAATGGTGGAAGGATTCCCGCGCCTTCACCTTCGAGTACAACCAGCGCGGCCACCAGCTCTACCGCGTGATCGAAGTGGATACCGCCGGCAAGGCGCGCGCCCTCATCACCGAGGAAAGCCCCACCTTCGTCGACTACCGCCCGCTGGTCAACAATCCGCGCGACACCGGCAAGAAGTTCCGCTACGATCTCGCCGCGACCCACGAAATCGTCTGGGCCAGCGAGCGCGACGGTTGGGAACACCTCTACCTCTATGACGCTCTCACCGGGCAGGTGAAGGGGCAGATTACGCGCGGCAACTGGGCGGTCCGCGCCGTCGACAAGGTGGATGAGGAGAAGCGCCAGATCTGGTTCGCCGCCAGCGGCATGGATCCCGCCGAGGACCCCTACTTCGTCCACTATTACCGGATCAACTTCGATGGCGCCGGCCTGGTGTCCTACACGGCGCCCAACGCCGGCCACGCCGTCGTCTTTTCCCCGGACCGCAAATACTACGTGGACACCTACTCCCGCGCCGACCTCCCCACCGTCAGCGAACTCCATCGCACCGGGGACCGCGCCAAACTGATGGACCTCGAACAGGCCGACCCCGCCGCCGCGCTCGCCGCCGGATGGAAGTTCCCCCTGCCCTTCCACGCTCCCGGCCGCGACGGCAAAACCGAAATCTACGGCCTCATCTACCGCCCCACCAACTTCGACCCGGCAAAGAAGTACCCCGTCGTCGAGAGTATCTACAACGGCCCGCAAGGCTCCTTCGTGCCCAAGGATTTCGCCGTCAACCCGCAACCCCTCGCCGAACTCGGCTTCGTCGTGGTCCAAATCGACGGCATGGGCACCAACAACCGCTCCCGCGCCTTCCACGATGTCGCCTGGCACAACCTGGGCGACGCCGGTTTCCCCGACCGTATCGCATGGCACAAGGCCGCCGCCGCGAAGTACTCCTGGTACGACATCACCCGTGTCGGCATTTACGGTACCAGTGCCGGCGGACAGAACTCTCTCGGCGCGCTGCTGTTCCATCCGGAGTTCTACCGGGCGGCCGTCTCCAACAGCGGCTGCCACGACAACCGCATGGACAAAATCTGGTGGAACGAGCAGTGGATGGGCTGGCCCCTCGGCCCGCAGTATGCGGCGTCCTCCAATGTGGATAATGCGTATCGCCTGCAAGGCGCGCTGCTATTGATCGTGGGCGAACTCGATATCAACGTCGATCCCGCGTCCACCCTGCAGGTCGTCAACCAGCTCATCAAGCACAACAAGAAGTTCGATCTGCTCTACGTCCCTGGAGGCGGCCACGGCGCCGGCGGCGCGTACGGCCAGCACCTGCTCGAAGACTTCTTCGTGCAGCACCTGCTGAACGTCAATCCGCCCGATTGGAACCACGCGCCGGCGCCGCCGTCCACCGGCAATTAGTGCTTTGACCGGCAGGTTCGGTCGGTGTGCCAACCGCTTGCTGACGCGCGCGGCTCGGAAACGAGCCGCGACCGTGAGGGAGCGGTCGCCGATGAAACGGAGGAACCCCGGTTGCGGACTAGAACCGACCAGTCGAAGTCGCCGCATTCAGCCTAGTACGGCCGCTCCACGCCCTTAGTACAAGCGCCGCGAATTGGGCCTACTCTCATTTCCGTCAAAATGCGATAACTAACCCATGAGTTATCGCGCAATGCCGCTGGAGTGCTACTGCGGAGAACGCCCGGATCAAATCCTCGAAGTCGGCTTCACCGGCGACCAGCACATGGTGGTCCACTACTGGTGTTCCGCGTGCAATCGCGTGATCTTTACGTCCCGCACGCTGGAAGAGTGCCGCGAGATGTGCCCCGAGCCCGAGGTCGATCCCGCTATCGCCAGCGCGGAGGACGCGCGCTTTCTGCAAAGTCTCGGGATCTCGTCGTAGTTCCCGCCCGGTTGCTACCATGAAAGCTCCATGAGCTTTCAGTGGCTGCACATGCGCATTCAGGAAGAGAAGGAACGCCGCGAGCGCGAAGCTCTCACGCTGGAACGCCTTCCGCAAGCACTCGAAGAATTGTCTCAGGTTCTGAAGAGCGCCGTCCGCGCCTTCACCGAAGCCTTCGGCGGGGACACCGTGGACATCGTGCTGCTGCCCTCCCGCATCAAGATCACCGCCCGCGAGTTGCAGGAAGGCAGATGGCAGAATACCGGCAAGGTCGAAGTCGCCATCGTCGGCGAGATCCCCGGGTTCCGCATCGAGCGCGGCGATTACTCCCTCGCGGTCGAGGTCGGCCTGCTCCCCAGCAAAAAACTCTTCTACCGGGACCGCGAGCAGGACGTCTACCTCACCCTCGAGGACCTGACGCGCCGCATCCTCGACCGCGTCCTCTTCCCCAAACTCCGCGAATAGCTCTGCGCCCGCCGGCTCACGCCAGGTCGAACACCATCACCTCGCTCGCGGCGGCTTCGCCCTCGATCGCGATCTTCTCTTCGTCCGCCACCGCCGCGCCGTCCCCCGCGCCGAGCCGGTTCCCGTTCACCAACGCCTCGCCGCGGATTACGTGCACCCAAGCCCCGCGCTTCGCCTCCAGCCCGTACTCCAGCCGCCCGCCGCGCTCCACCTCGCCGAGGAGCACGCGCGCGTCCTGATGGATCTTCATCGCGCCGCCCGCGGGCGCCGCTACCAGCACCAGTTTGCCCCGTTTGTCCTCGGCGTCGAGCGTCATCTGCTCGTAGCCCGGCTCCAGCCCGGACCGCTCCGGACGGATCCAGATTTGCAGGAAGTGCACGCCTTCTCGCCCGGAGCCGTTGTACTCGCTGTGCACGATTCCGGTGCCCGCGGTCATGCGCTGCAATTCACCCGCCCGCAGCGTCTCCACGTGCCCCATGCTGTCCTTGTGCGACAGCTCCCCGCTCAGCACGTAGGAGAGGATCTCCATGTTCTCGTGCCCGTGCGCGCCGAATCCGGCGCCGGGCGCCACGCGGTCCTCGTTGATCACGCGCAGCGTGCGGAACCCCATGTGCTCGCGGTCGAAGTAGTCCGCGAAGGAGAACGTGTGATAGGTGTTCAGCCAGCCGTGATCGGCGTGCCCGCGTTCCTCTGCTCTGCGAATCGTCGTCATAACTCCTCCTCCGCGCTTTCCGCCGCGCGCGCCACCGCCGCCGCGACCTTGTTCATCCCCGCAATGTCCCCGGCGCGGGTCAACCGCCCGGCGGCATCCAGCGCTTCCGCCGAGTTGGCGATTCCCAGCCGGTCCTCCACCGCGACCCCGATCATCCCCAGCAGTTCGCTCAACTGCTGGATGCCGCGCGAGCCGCCGTGCGGTCCGGGAGACGCGGTCACGATCCCCGCCGGCTTCCCACGGAACACCGCCAGGTGCCTCTCGCCGGGGTCCGGGCGCGAAATCCAGTCGATGGCGTTCTTCAGCACCGCCGGGTAGGAGCCGTTATACTCCGGCGACGCAATCAGAAAACCGTCCGCCTCCCGCGCCATCTGCTTCAACGCCAGCGCCGCCGCGGGACGGCCCTCCTCGGCTTCCAGGTCGCCGTCGTAGAGCGGCAGGGGATACTCGCGCAGGTCCGCCATCAGCGGCTCCGCGCCCGCCTTGCGCAGCGCCTCGGCCGCCTCCCGCGCCAGTTTGCGGTGCACCGATTCCTTCCGCGTGCTCCCCGTAATCACCAGAATCTTTGCCTGTTTCATGGCTGTTATCTCGATTTCAAGATATCAGATGCAACAGGCAACGAAAGGATGCAAGCTTTGCCGGCAGCGCCTATAGGCCCCGGCGTATCAATCGCTTAGTGCGATTGCCACTCGGTCGAGTGCCACTCCAGGTTATCCGCGACCGTCTGCGCCACGCTTCGCCCCCAGCGGTCCGCCACCAGCGCCAGCGCCAGATCGATGCCCGCCGCGATGCCCGCCGAGGTCGCAATGCGCCCGTCCATGGTCCACCGCGCCTGTTCCCGCACTGAAATCGCCGCGAACCGCCGCAGCACCCCGAGCGAGCTGTGATGGGTAGTCGCCGCCCGCCCATCGAGCACTCCGGCTTCGGCCAGAATGACCGCCCCCGTGCACACCGAAGCCACCACGCCCTTCTGCCGCCGCACCAGTTCCCGGATTCCGGGATTCGTGCGCGCGTGGGTCCGCGCCCCCAACCCGCCGGGCACTACCAGGATGGCCAGTTCCGGCAGTTCGTTCATCGAGCAATCCGGTACGATTCGCAAGCCGTTGCGGCACCGCACCGGATGCCCGTCCACGCTCGCCACGATCACCCGGCAATCCGCCCCCATTCGCGACGCGATGCCGAATACTTCGAGCGGACCGATGAAGTCCAGCTCTTCCACATCTTCGAATGTCAGAATCCCGACAACTGCCACGGAATCCCTCCTTCGTAGGATCTTAAACCCGTTGCCTTTGCCCGTGCTACCCTCATCCCCATGAAGTTTCTCCCGGCCGTGCTGCTGATTCCCGCCCTGACACTGGCCACCGGCCCCACGCCGGAGACGCAGCGGTGGTGGAGCCACATCCAGGCGCTGGCGGGCGACGATCTCGCCGGCCGCGATACCGGCAGCCCCGGCTACCGTCAGGCCGCCGCCTACGTCGTGAAACAGTTTGCTTCGGCGGGATTGCGCGCCGCCGGCGAACACGGCTCCTGGTATCAGTCCGTCCCCATGAAGAAGATCGAACTTCGCGCGGTCCGCTCGGATGCCGCGCTGCTCGGCCGCGATGGTGCGGCGCACAAACTCCGATGGCTGCACGAGATTACCATCGCCGCGCGCCCCGGACTGCCGGAGTCCATCGACGCGCCCCTGGTCTTCGCCGGTCAAACCCCGCCCTCCGCCGCAGCCGGCAAGATCGTCGTCCGCCTCGCCGGCGGCGTGCGCCGGGCCGCCGCGCCGGTGCCGGGCGCGCTCGGAACCCTCACCATCGATTCCACCACCGGACCCGAACCGCCGCGCTGGCCCGTCCAATACGCGGTGTCGGTCTCGCTCGCCGGCGACCCTCCCGCTTCCCCCGTGCTCGCCCTTCGCGTCAACCCCGCCGCGGCGGACGCTCTCTTCGCCGGCTCCGGCCACTCCTACCGCGAACTCGCCGCCCTCGCCGCGGCGAATCAGCCCCTCCCCACCTTCGATCTCGCCGTCCGGCTGCGCGCCCGGATGACGTTCGAGTCCAGCGAACTTGCCGGTGACAACATCCTCGCCGTCCTTCCCGGCTCCGACCCCGCGCTTGCCGGTGAGTATGTGGTGGTCTCCGCGCATCTCGACGGCTACGGCATCGGCGAGCCGTGGAAGGACGGCGACAACATATATAACGGCGCCTTCGACGATGCCGCCTACGTCGCCACCCTGATCGATTTCGCCCAGCGCCTCAAGGAGTCGGGGGCCTCCCTGAAACGCTCCCTCCTGTTCGCCGTCTTTACCGGCGAAGAAAAGGGTCTGCTCGGCTCGCGCTGGTATGTGGCCCACCCCACCCTGCCCAAGTCCGCCTTGGTGGCCAACGTCAACCTCGATCAGCTCCGGCCCATCTTTCCGCTGCACATCCTCACCACCCTCGCGCTCGACGACTCCACGCTCGGCGATATCGTGCGCCGCGCCGGCGCCACGATGGACATTCGCATCCGCCCCGACCTCGAGCCCGAACGCAACCTGCTCCGCCGCAGCGACCACTGGAGCTTCATGTCCATCGGCGTCCCCGCCGTCGGCTTCATCTTCGGCTACGAAAAGGGCAGCCCCGAGGAGACCGTGTACCGGCGCTGGTACGCGGAGCGCTACCACAGCCCCAAAGACGATTTGGCGCAACCCTGGGATCCCGCCGCCGCCGCGCGATTCAACCTCTTCTTCGATCGCGTCGTCCGCGAAATCGCCAACGCTTCCGGGCGCCCCCGCTGGAACCCCGCCAGCCCATACGCGCCAAAATGACCAAGGACCCCATGACCCGAATCGTCCTCACAGCCTTGATCTTCGCCGCCACCGCCATGTCCGCCCAGGATTTCGATCAGACCCAGGCCGCGCGCTTCGCCGCCCTCGCCCTCGATTGCGTCCACAAAGAGTACCCCAACAAGATCGCGCACGCGCTTAATTCCGACGCCGATGTGAAGCCGCCGCGCGAGCTCACCCCCGCCTTCTACGGCTGCTACGACTGGCACTCCTCCGTGCACGGCCACTGGCTGCTCGCCCGCCTCACCGGCTGGCCGGAGCGAGCCGAGGCATAGATGGCCAGGACGATCTCCAGCGGCTTGCGGCCCTCGGCCCCGTCCACAAGGGGCGGCCGGCCGGTGCGCAGAGCGTCAGCCAGGTCGGCGATCTGCCGCTTGTGGCCCAGGTAGAAGACGTCGGCGCTGG
>JBBIQR010000092.1:0-3430 GCA_037442245.1 Candidatus Solibacter sp.
ACCATCGCCAGCAGGTTCAAAAGCCCCGCGGTCACCAGGAACTTGGTTCCGTAATCGTGTACGTGCCCCGGCAGGTCCGGCACGTTGTAGCCAAACCACACCGCCAGCAGGTACAAGATGCCGCTGCACACGTCGCCGACGAAGCCGCCGGTGTTGATCAGGGTGGTCAGCAGGTCGCCGCTCTGCGGCTGGAACATGGCGCCCTGCATCATCAGCCCGCAGAGGAACATGCCGGCGACGCTCGCCATTAGCAGCGCGCCGCGCCCGTTGCGCTTCAGCAGAAAGTGACCGCCGCCGGGGATGAGCCAGCCCAGCGCCACCGCCGGCGCCCACGCGCCGATGGGCGCCATGGGCTGCTTCTGTTCTTTTTCCTTGGCCATATGGGAGGTATCTTTCAGTTTACCAGCCGCGGGGTCACGGCTTCACGCAGGTAAAGTTCGCCGCGTCGTCGGTCGATCCCGACCCTTTCCAGCGGGCTGCCTCGGGATAGGCGCAGAGCACGCGCGACCGCACCACCTTGCCGCTCTGCACCTTGTTGACCTGCACGGCGTCCGGCGCGGTTCCCTTCTCCACCCACGCGGAGAGCGCGCCCAGCGAATCGAACTGATCCGGCCCCGGACCGCCGCCGCAATGCAGCATCCCCGGCACCATGAAGAGGCGGAAGAAATCGGATGTGCCCGCGCCCATCCGCCGGGTCACCGCCTGATAATACTCCACCCCCATCATCGGATTGAGCGCGGGGTCCGCCCACCCGAAGTACATGAAGATGCGCCCGCCGCGGTCGCGGAAGCGCGTGAGATCGGTATCGGTGGCGTCCAGAATCTGGTGGATGTTTTCGAGCTTGCCCATGTCCTTCTCGATATCGAAGGTGAGGATGTCGAAGTTCGGGTCCGGCTTGGCGGGCGCGAGATACCGGAAGAAGCCCTCGCTGAAGTAGGTGCCAAGGGAAGGACCGCCGTCGTGGATGGTCCACGGATCCCATCCGCTGCGTCCGTTCGCGGCCAGGCCTTCACTGCTCAGCGGCCATCCGGGAAAAATCTGTTTCCCCTGGCTGTTCACCGGCGCGTAGATCGTTTCGAGCGTGCGAATCTGGGCGGCGGTGAAGCAGTCCGCGCCACCGTCCGTGCCGGAGCAGCGCGGCAGATCGCGCGCGGGCTGGAAGTCGCACTTGCGCGGATCGTCGATGATCCCGTCCTGGATCCCATCCACCGCGTCGCACTTCCCGTATATCTTCGACTCGAGCAGCGGCAGTTGCGCCGGCGTGACCGGCGCTTCGTGCAGCGCCTTGGCCACCTGCACGTAGCGCACGATGGTGCCGGTGAAGTTCAGCACGGGAGCGCCCACGATGATGCCGTCGAAATCGTCCGGGAAGCGCTGCGCCAGAATCAGCCCCTGGCGTCCGCCGGTGGAGCATCCGTCGAAGTAGCTCCTGGCCGGCGCGGCTCCGTAGTAGGCTTGCAGCAGCATGCGGGCGGTCTGCGCGGTGACGTGCAGCGAACGGAATGCGTAATCGAGCAGTTTCTGGCGGTCGGCGGCGAACGTACCTCCGGGATCGGTAACGCCCGAGTGCCCGGTATCGGTCGCGGCGACGGCGTAACCGCGCCGCAGGATGCGGCCGTACTGCGCGCGGCGCGCGGGGCTATCGGTGTCCTCGCCGGCGAAGCCGCCGTTGCCCACCATGACGAAGCGGCCGTTCCAGTCCGCGGGCATCCGCAGTTCAAAGCCGACTTGCGGCAGGATCTGCCCGAAGACGCGGCAGTGCGCCGGAGCCTCGGCGGTCGCGGCCATATCGGTGGCGACTCCGATGGAAACTTCCAGGTTCGTCAGCGCCCGCAGATCCGAACACCGCGCCGCGGGCTTGCTCTGCGCGCTGATCGCCGCCGCTGCGACGGCAAAGGCTGCCACTAATTTCATCCCGAACCTCCTTGCCAAGCCTCATATTCTATCCCGCCCTCGCCGCGCATTAAAATAGGCGATGGAGGAACTATTCATGGACCGCCGCCAATTCATCGGCGCAGCCGCGCTCACCGCTACGGGAGCACTCGGCGCGCCGGCTCCCCTGCCCCGCCGTCCTTATAAGGAAGGAATCGAGCTGTCCATTCTCGCGCTGGGCGGCATCGTGGTCTGCGGCATGCCGCAGGACGAAGCCTCGCGGCGCGTGGCCGCCGCTTACGACCGCGGCGTAAACTACTTCGATTGCGCCCCGTCGTACTTCAACGGAGAGGCCGAGACCAAGCTTGGCGAGGCACTGCGTCCGTACCGCGGCAAGGTCTTCCTCGCGGAGAAAACCACGCGGCGCGACGCCGCGGGCGCGCGAGAGGAACTGGAGCAGACGCTGCGCCGCTTCCACACGGATCACGTCGATCTGTATCAGTTCCACGCGGTCGCCTCGATGGATGACGTCGACAAAATTCTCGCCCCCGGCGGCGCAGCCGAAACTTTTCTTGCCGCGAAGAAAGAGGGCAAGACCCGTTTCCTCGGCTTCTCCGCGCACAACGCCCCCGCCGCCCTGCGGCTGATGGACGCGCTCGCTCTGGATAGCGTGCTCTTCCCGGTCAACGCCAACGCGTGGCAGAACGGCGGCTTCGGTCCGCAGATTCTGGCCAAGGCGAAATCGAAAGGCATGGCGCGGATGGCGCTCAAGGCACTCGCCTTCGGGCAGTGGCCCAAGGAGATCGCTGCCGGCGACCGCAAGTATCCGAAGTGCTGGTATCAGCCGATCGACGACCAGGAAATGGCCCGCCTCGCACTGCGCTTCACGCTCAACCAGGAGATCACGGCCGCGGTGCCGCCGGGCGACGAGCGCATCTTCGATCTGGCGCTCGAACTCGCTTCCGCTCCGCTGCCGAACCTCAGCGACGCCGAACTCGCGGGTCTCACGAAACAGATTGCGAAACTGGAGCCCGTCTTCCGCGCCTGACCGGGTCAACGCGCCAGCGCGATGGCCAGCAGGAGGGCGCGTTGGGTGCCGCGCCAGGAGTCGCGCGGGTCGAAGGCTTCGGTAAGCGCGTGCGCTCCGGTGCCGATGCCGCCGCCGGAAATCGTGATCGCCGGAATCCCCAGGTTCATGGGGACGTTCGCGTCGGTGGATCCCTCGCGGAGACCGTCGGTGAGGTGTAGCGCGCGCCCTACGCCGAACGCCGTCTGCACGATCGCGGCATCGCGCGGGGTCCGTCCGGCGGGACGCATCCCGACGAGTTCCGCCGATACCGTGACCGTCCCCTTGCCGGCTTTCCAGCGGGCGTTCTCCTCGGCCGCCGCCTCGGAGAGCGCGGTGTGAAACCGCGCGTCGAGTTCCTTCAACGACGCCGGATCGCTCGACCGCATGTCCACCTCCATCCAGGCTTCGTAGGGGATCGCGTTCACGCTGGTGCCGCCGCCCACGCGCCCCACGTTGAAGGTGGTCTTGGGCTGCTTCGGCACCTCGATG
>JBBIQR010000092.1:3440-8136 GCA_037442245.1 Candidatus Solibacter sp.
GGCGTCAACGAACAGCGCGCCGGTGCGCGCGCAGATTTCCTCGGCCGCGCGATGCGCCTCGCGGTAGTCGATACCCGCAAGCTCGACCGTCTGGCCGTAGCTGCGCGTCGCGTCGATTTTGGCGATCGCCCTTCCCATCGCTTGAATCGGATTGGCCAGCCCGAAGGTTCCGTAACTATGGCCGCCGGGACCGCGGAACGTGACGCGGTAGCGGTTGCTGCCCACGCCTGTGTTGGTGATTCCGAGTCCGGTGCCGTCGATGGAAACGAACTTGTCGATTCCGCCCTTGAGCGTTTCGAAGAAGAGTTCCTTCATGCCGCGCAGATCGCCGAGCCCTTCCTCGCCCACGTCGGCGACGAACGTGATGGCACCCGGGGTCTCGACTTTGCCTTCGTCCAGCGCGCGTACGATCGCCAGCAGCACCGCAAGGCCGCGGCAATCATCGCCGATGCCCGGCGCTTTCATGACGTCGCCGTCGCGGGTCACGTGCACATCAGTGCCCTCGGGAAACACCGTGTCCAGGTGCGCGGCGAAGACTACGTTGGGACGCGCCGCTTTCCCCGGACGCACGCCAATGACGTTGCCCGCGCGGTCGATGCGCACATCCTTGAGTCGCAGATCCTCGAACAGCTTCTTTACCTCGGCGGCGCGCGCCTGCTCGTGGAAAGGCGGCGCGGCGATTTCGCAGATGCGCGCCTGCAAGGCAAGGGTTTCGGGCTCGTGAGTGCGCGCGGCTGCGAGCGCCGCCTGGACCGTGGGATCGTCCATCAGATCCGCCGGCGACTGCGACGCCAGCGGCAGCGCCACAGCGCAGAGCAGGAACGGTGCGAGGCGATACATTCACACAGCTTACAACGCTCCGCTATGGCATGATTGTGAGGATCGTGCCCCGCGCCGCGGCCAACCCGGAAGCCGGACTGCACCGCGAACTGGGCCTCTTCGACCTTGTGCTGGCGCAGGTTCTGTGCGTGGTGGGCTCGAGTTGGGTGGGCATCGCCGCCAAGCTCGGGCGCGCCCACCTGGTCTTCTGGCTCGCGGCGATGGCGCTGTTCTATCTGCCGCTGGCCGCGGTTGTGATCCAGGTGAACCGGCTGCTGCCGCTGGAAGGCGGACCCTACCGCTGGGCCACCGCGGGCTTCGGCGAAATGCCTGGTTTCCTGGTGGCGTGGAACCTCGCGGTTTATGCAGTCGCCGCGACCGGCAGTATCATTTTCGTGATTCCCACCGATCTCGCTTACCTGCTGGGACCGGCGTGGGCGTGGCTGCCGAAAAGCGGGTGGGCGACGTGCGGGTTGACCGGCGCGGTGATCCTGGCGATCGCGCTGGTTGCGCAGCGCGGCCTCGATATCGGCAAGTGGCTGCACAACGCGGGCAGCATTCTCATTCTGCTGGCCTACGCGATTCTGCTTGGTTTGCCGTTGTGGGCGCTGCGCCGCGGGTCCATCGCGCGGTTCGAGCCGTTGCCTCTCGCCGTGCCGAAACTCGACTGGTTCGCGGTCGCGATCTTCGGCCAGATGACAGTGGGCGCGTTGAGCGGCTTCGAGTATATCGGCATCCTGGCCGGCGAGTGCCGCAGCGCTGCCCGCAGCATCGGACAGTCCGTGATGATCTCCGCGCCGGTCATCGCCGCCATGTTCGTCCTGGGCACGAGCAGCGTGCTGGCGTTTACCGCGGGCGCTCCGATCAATGTGGTGGGACCAATCCCGCAGACGTTCCGGCTGGCGCTGGGCAACAGTGGAACGGGGAACTTTGCCGCGCAGTTCGCCATCGGCCTGATTCTGGCGCGGGCGGTCGCGGGCGGCAGCCTGCTGTTCACCGGCGTCACGCGGCTGCCGCTGACGGCGGCGTGGGACCAGATCGCACCGCGCTGGTTCCTGCGGCTCGACCCGCGGCGGGGAACGCCGGTGAATTCGATCCGGTTCGTGGCGGTGCTGGTGATGGGCTTCATCGTGTTCAGCCTGGTGGGGACCGGCGATCAGGAGGCCAGCCAACTGCTGGTCGCCGCCAGCGTGGTGCACTACGCCATCGCGTACGCCGCGATATTCGCGCTGCCGCTGATCGGCGGCTTGCGTCCGCGGCTGCCGCGATGGCTTCGGCCGGTGGCCGCCGCAGGGCTCGGTTCGAGCCTCGTCTCATTGGCGATTGCGATCTACCCGGTAGTCGACGTGGTCAGCCGCGCGGAATATGCGGCGAAAATTACCGCCGTTGTCGTGGTTACGAATATGCTAGGAGTGTTGCTCTATCGCGCCCGCGGCGCGATGCGGTGAAACCTGCTCATGCTCCGGCGCCACTTCATCCCGTCGCTGCTCGCCGCCGCCGGACGCGCGCCGGAGCGGCTTGCGGCGCTGCTCGGCGGCGCTCGTGGGGTGGCGTTGGTGGTGGACGCGTCCACTCGACGGCTGATTGCGGCGCACGGTTTGGATACGGCGACGCGCCTGACCGCGCCGCCCGGTTCCACGGTGAAGCCCTTCACTCTGGGTGCGCTGCTCGAAAGCGGGAAGCTGCGTCCCGCGGAGGAGTTCCACTGCCCTGGGCGGCTCGAAATCGCCGGACGCAACCTGACGTGCTCGCATCCCGCGGACCTGCGGCCGATGCGCGTCCGCAGCGCCATTGCGTACTCCTGCAACTGTTTCGCCGCGCACTACGCGGAGCGCTTCGCCGCGGGAGAACTGGCGCGCGGGTTCGCGCGGTACGGCCTGCTCTCGCGCACCGGATGGAGCGGGGAGGAGGCCGCCGGGCAGTTGGTGCCCGCGGACGCGCGCCTGCAAGCGCTGGGGGAGGCCGGTCTGCTGGTGACGCCGGCGGCGCTGGCGATGGCCTACACGCGACTGGCCGCGGACGGCGCCCGTGAGTGGATGGCTCCGGTTATCGGGGGGATGGAAGACGCGGTCGAGTTCGGCACGGCGCAGCGGGCGCGCGTGGCCGGATTGCGGGTGGCCGGCAAGACGGGCAGCGTGCGCGATTCGGGCGGCGCTCACCTGGCGTGGTTCGCCGGCTTCGCGCCGGCCGCCCGTCCGAAATACGTGGTGGCGGTGATGGTGCAGGGCCTGTCCGGCGGAGCCGACGCGGCGCCCATCGCGGCCCGCATCCTGGAGGCGGCATGGCGCGAGGCCTGGTAGCAGCGGCGGGGGTGGCGGCGTGCCTGGTGTTGAGCTGCGGCGCGTATCCCGAGACGATGCTGCGGGTGCGGCTGAAGCCGGCTGTCGATTCGACGGTGGTGGAAATGCCGCTGGAAGCTTATGTCGCTGCCGTGGTGGTGGCGGAGGCCGGGTCGCTCTCGTCGCCCGAAGCGCTGAAGGCCATGGCGGTCGCGGCGCGGACCTACGCGCTCTACGGACGGGGGCGGCACAAGGACCAAGGCTACGATCTGTGCGGCACGACGCATTGCCAGCGGGCCGAGCCTTCGCAGGTGGATGCGCGGATCGAAGCGGCGGCGCGCGCCACCGTGGGACAGGTGTTGTGGTATGGCGGCGCGCCGGCCTTCGCGGTGTACTCGCGCGACTGCGGCGGCGTCACCGAAGACGTCGCGTCGTTGTGGCCGAACCTGCACGCGCCGTATCTGCCGAGCCACGCCGACCCGTATTGCACGCGCGCCGGCGCCACGCCGTGGCATTGGAGCGCGGCTCCGGAAGAGATCGGGGCGGCGCTGGTGCGCTCCGGACTGCGGGCGCCGCGCGGCCTTTCGAGCCTGGCGATCGCGCGGCGCACCGGCTCGGGGCGCGCGGGAGAAGTGGCGCTGACGGGCGGCGGAGAAGTTGTACGGGTGGCGGCGGGATCGTTCCGCCTGGCGATCGGGCGGGCGCTCGGCTTCGCCACCATCCGCGGCGATCTGTGGGACGCGCATGGCGCCGGCGGGCGGATCGAATTCGACGGACGGGGCGCGGGTCACGGGGTGGGACTGTGCCAGCGCGGGGCGGACCGCATGGGACAGGAGGGGCGGCCGTGGCGCGAGATTCTGGCGTTCTACTATCCGGGCACGACGGTTGCGCTCGCGCCGCCGGCGATCCCGTGGAGCCGGCTCGGGGGCGAAACGATCGCGCTGTGGACCACGCAGCCGGCGCAGGATGGCGCGCTGCTCGCCTCTGCCGAACATGCGGCGCGCGAACTGGCGGCGCGCACCGGATGGGCGCAGCCCGAGGGAATCGAACTGCGGGTTTATCCGAATGTGGCCGGGTTTCGCGACGCGACGGGCGAACCCGGATGGGTGGCGGCGCACACCGCGGGACGCCGCGTCCACCTGCAGCCGGCGGCGGTGCTGCGCGCGCGGGGCACGCTCGGGTCGACGTTGCGGCACGAACTGGCGCACGTGTTTGTGGAATCGCAAGCGGCGGCAGGACTGCCGCTATGGTTCCGCGAAGGGTTGGCGGAGTACCTGGCGGGCGGCGCGGCGGCGGCTTCGGAGGCGGTGCGGGACGAGGATATCGCGCAGCGCGGCGATGAAGCTCGCGCCCGGGCGGCGAACCGCGCCGCGGCGTCGCGGGTGGCGGCGATGGTGGATCGCGAGGGGCTGAGTGCGGTGCTGGCGGCGGTGCATGGGGGGAGGGTCGAGAAAGAGATTGGCATCGTGCCGCACTGAGGCGCTGACGCGATGGGGGAGTGCGGTTTGATGCAAAGGCAGGCCGGGAGGCCTGCGCTACTAGCCTTTTCGCGCGGTGCAATCCCAGGCGGCGCGGACGAGTTCGAGGAGTTCGCCGTC
>JBBIQR010000092.1:8236-15834 GCA_037442245.1 Candidatus Solibacter sp.
CTTTTCGCGCGGTGCAATCCCAGGCGGCGCGGACGAGTTCGAGGAGTTCGCCGTCGCCGACGCGGGCCACCTCGACTCCGATCCAGCCGCGGCAGCCGACGTAGGGCGGACGGAAGTACGTCTCGGGCGCGTCGGCGATCATCTCCTGCTGCACGCCGGGGGCGGCGGCGAGCCACGCGGCTACGTGTCCGTCGCCGTGGTGGTTGTCCAGAAACATGGCGAACGAGCGTTTGGGACCGAAGAAGGTGGGCGCGCCGTGCGAGAGTTTCTCGGTGCATACCGGCATGGCGGCGCAGGCTCGGCGGAAGCGCGCGAGTTGTTTGGCGGCGCCGGGTTTGCCGGGAGCTTTGCCTTTTACCGGAGGTTGAGCGTCTTTTTGAGCCATGCGATCATTTCCGGTTTCCAGTGCTGCATGTCCGGCGCCTTCCAGTTGCCCATGCCGTGGCCGCCGCCTTCGATGGTGATGATCTCGCAGCCGGCGCCCACCTTTTTCATCGCCGCGCACATGGCGGGGGACTGCGTGTAAGCCACCTGATCGTCCTTATTGCCGTGGATGCAAAGGAACGGCGGCATGCCGCGATGCACCGCGAACAAGGGCGAGAGCTGGTGGAGTTTGGCGAGGCCAGCGGCATCGAGTTGATCGACGCCGAAGAAGCGGATGCCGCCGCCGTTGGCCATGTGGCGGCTGATGCTCGCCATATTGAAGCGCTCGGGATGGTCGCGGCGCTCGATGGCGAGGGCCTCGTAGTCGGTGCCGCCGTAGATATCGACGACCGCGGCGAGACGGGTGGCCGGCGTGTCATGCGTGCCCACGTAGTTGACGAGGTAACCGCCGGCCGATTCTCCGGCGAGGACGATCTGGTTTGGGTTCACGTGATAGGTTGCCGCGTTTCCCTTGACCCAGCGGATGGCGGCGTTCACGTCGTCGATGGCCTGCGGCAGGTGAAACTCGGGGCCCATCCGGTAGTCGATACTGAACCAGGCGAAGCCGGCGTCTTCGAGCGGCTGGAAGAGGGGACGCACGTTGGTGTCGCGGCTGCCCTGATCGAAACCGCCGCCGTGAACCAGGATGGCGGCGGGAAACGGACCGGCGCCATCGGGCACGTGCAGGTCGAGCAGGAGCGGGTGTCCGCCGGGACGTCCGAACTCGACGGCCTTGCGGTCCATGGCCCGCGCGGGAAGGAAGGCCGCGCACAGCGCGCCGAGGGCGAGAAGAGCGGCTCGTATCATTCGTGTCATCGAGGGAATTGTATCTCGCCGCCGGTCCTTTGCTACATTGAAATTTGGCAAAAATATTTCCTTTCCAACCTTACCGCTACGCGCCCGGCGCGGGGCCGATGCAGAACCTGGCGACGCAGCCGTACGACAAGATCTCTCCGGAGATGCAGGCGCGCTACCTGGCGGCGAGTCCGTACAACCTGGTGCGGGTGATTCTGGGCGAGCGCAAGCCCGGCGATAGCGAGACGGAGAACGTGTATACACGCGCCGCCCGCACGATGCGCGAGTGGATTGCGAGCGGCATCTGGGTTCGCGACGCGGAGCCGGGGATGTTCGCGTACTACCAGGAATTCGTGGTGCCGGATACGGGAGAGCGGCTGGTCCGCAAGGGCTTCCTCGCGCTGGGGCAGGTGGAAGAGTACGCGGCGGGCGTGGTGTTCCGTCACGAGCAGACGCTATCGGGTCCCAAGAAGGACCGGCGTTCGCTGCTCGAGCACACGCACACGCACTTCGAGCCGATTTTCCTGCTGTACTCGGACCCGGCGGGCGCCATCGACGCGATGCTGGATGAAGCCGCCGCGCAGACGCCGATCGCGGAAGTAACCGATGAATACGGTGCGATCCATCGCATGTGGAAGGTGGCGGGCGCGGAGCGGATTCAGGAGTTGATGGCGGACAAGAAGCTGCTGATCGCCGACGGGCATCACCGGTACGAGACGGCGCTGGCGTTCCACCGCGATCATCCGGAACTGCCGGGCGCGTCGCGGATGATGTGGGCGCTGTTCAATATGGATTCCGCGGGCTTGCAGATTCTGGCGACGCACCGGCTGGTGAACGGAGTGGATACGGCGCACTTCGCCGAGGCCGCGGCGCGCGATTTCGAGGTGAAGGAGATCGCGACGGCGGGCGAGCTGAAGGAGGCGTGGGCGGCGGAGCCGGGGCGGTCGATCATCGGCGCGGCGACGGGGGCGAAGCTGTACCAGCTCACGCTGCGCGGGAGCGAAGGCGAGCTCGACGTGCGGGTGCTGCACGAGCGGCTGCTGGGGCAGACGCTGGGGATCAGCGAAGAAGCGGTGCGGGACGAGAAGCACATCCGGTACGTGCGGGGGATCGACGCGGCGTTGGAAGCGGTGCGCGGGGGGAAGGCGCAGATCGCGTTTCTGCTGAAGCCAACGAGCGTCAAGCAGGTGGCGGAGACGAGTTTCGGCGGGGGCGTGATGCCGCAGAAGTCGACCGATTTTTATCCGAAGCTGCTGAGCGGCATGGCGATGTATCAGCTCGACTGAGGGGCGGGTTTCGCGCGGCGGGGTGAGCCAAAGGCAGGCCGGGAGGCCTGCGCTACTATTACCGGCGGGTCTTGAGATCGTCGCGGAAGAATCGATTGAGATCCGCGAAGGGGACCGCGCCTTCGAGAGCGGCGAAGGTGCCGTCGGCGGCGATTGCTTTGGCGGCGCGGATGAAGCCGGTCCACGCGGCGCGCGCGAGCGCCGATCCCAGGCTGACGCGGCGCACGCCGAGTGCGGCGAGATCGGCCATGGTCAGTCCGGTGTGGCCGCTCATCAGGATGTTCACGGGCTTCGGCGACACGGCGGAGACGATCGTGCGGATTTCGCCGGGCGACACGGGACCGGGCGCGTAGAGGACGTCCGCCCCGGCTTCGGCGTATGCCTGGAGGCGGCGGATGGATTCCTCGAGCGGCGCGGCATGACCAGTGAGGTAGCACTCCGCCCTGGCGGTGAGGAGCACGCCGGAGGCGGTGGCGTCGATGGCGGCGCGCGCGGCGCGAATGCGGGCGGTGGCGAGGGAGAGGTCGTAGAGGGGATGGGCGGGGTCGCCGGTGGCGTCCTCGATGGACAATCCGGCGACGCCGGTGTCCACGCAGAGGCGGACGTTTTCGGCGACACTTTCGGGGTCGTGGGCGTAGCCCGATTCGAAGTCGGCGTTGACAGGCAGTTCGCCGGCGGCGACGATTTCGGCGATGTGGGCGAGCATGAGATCGCGGGGCACGGCCCAATCGGCGTCCGGCAAACCGCGGGAGAAGGCGAAGCCGGAACTGGTGGTGGCGAGCGCGGGGAATCCGAGGTGGCGGAGGTAGCGGGCGGAGCCGGCGTCCCAGGGATTGGGCAGGGCGAAGCAGCCGCTCTCGTGGAGCTTGCGAAAGGCGATGCGGCGGGGCGCGAAGGAGTCGGGCAGTTTCATCTCAGCGTGGGAGATTTAGGTTTGATCCAAAGGCAGGCCGGAGGCCTGCGCTACTTTAAAACCCGCGGCGGAAGAGGAGGGCGGCGGCGGCGAGGGTGAGCCAAGCAGTGGCGGGCTCGGGTACGGGCGACGGAGCGACGTCCAACGGAGCCGCGGTTACCAGGTTTTCGACGATCCAGGCGTCCTGCGTCACCGCGTAGGAGAACGAGGTGATGGGGGTGGATGAGACGAAGCCGATGAAGCCGAGCAATCCGAGTCCGGGAAGGTTGGGATCCTGGAACGTGGTGGCATCGGAGAGGGTGAAGGTTCCGGTCATGCCCCCGGTCTGGGCCCCGTAGTAGATGCCGAAGGCCTTGACCGGCGTGGCGAAGGAGACCAGGAGCTGATTATTCCCGGCGGTGTTGAGGGGATTGTAGGAGTTGACGATGTAATCGGCCGGGTACGAGTAGCCCACACCGTAATAGCCCGCCGAATTCACATTCACCTGGGTACCGATTACGGGGGTAGTGAAAGTGACGCCGGAGACGGTCACGGACGGGGCGCTTGCGAAGAGTTGGCCCGAGGTAAGAATTCCGCTGAACCCAATGTTTACCGGGGTTGCGGTTGCCAGCGTGAAGGAGGACGGCGAAGTATACACGGTGGAGGCCGAGGCCAGTGACAAGGCAAGCGAGGCGAAAACGAATACACCGGCGGCGAGTTTCAAACGTATCCTCCGATACCCTGCGAAATCGTGACGATTTTCACTTAGACTACCAATCGCAGGGGGGCGGCGCAAGGGCCGCGCGCGAAGGGTGTGCCGCCTCATACAATGGGGTTTCATGATCCAATTCGATGTGGTGGGTGTCGGGCTGAACGCCACCGACACGTTGTTGATCGTTCCGCACTTCCCGGCGTATGCGGGCAAGGTGCCATTCGCCGAGGAAATGCTGAGCCCCGGGGGGCAGGTGGCGAGCGCCATGGTGGCGTGCGCGCGGCTCGGTTTGCGGACGAAGTATGTGGGGGCGGTGGGGGACGATGAGCGTGGGCGGGTGCAGATCGACAGCCTGCGGGGCACGGGGATCAACCTGGACCACGTGTTCGTGCGGGAGGGGTGTCCGAACCAATCGGCCTACATCGTGATCGACCGTTCGACGGGCGAGCGCACGGTGTTCTGGCGGCGGGACGATTGCCTGAAGGTGCGGCCGGAGGAAATCGGCGAGGAGATGATCACGTGCGCGCGGCTGCTGCACATCGACGGGCACGATACACCGGCGGTGGCGCGGGCGGCTGAGATCGCGCGGCGGCACGGCATCCCGGTGACGATCGACGTGGACACGATTTATCACGGGTTTGAGCGGGTGCTGCCGAACGTGGATTACCTGGTGGCGTCGAGCGAATTTCCGGCGGCGTGGACGGGGGAGAGCGATCCGTTCAAGGCGCTGGAGGCGATCCAGGGCGAATACGGGATGCGGGTGGCGGCGATGACGCTGGGGGCGCACGGCGCGCTGGCGCTCGAGCAGGGGCGGTTCCACTACGCGCCGGCGTACGTGGTGAACTGCCTGGATACGACGGGGGCGGGCGACGTGTTCCACGGGGCCTTCTGTTATGCTTTGCTCGAAGGCATGCCGACGGAAGCGGCGCTGGACTTTTCGAATGCGATGGCGGCGCTGAACTGCACCGCTTTGGGGGCACGCGGGGGTATCCGGGGAGTCGCCGAGATCCGCGGGTTGATGGCGCGGGCGGAACGGCGGTCGCATCCGGAATTCGCAGCGCGCACGGCGGAGCGCTAGATGTTTCCGCTTCGCGATACGCAGCCAAGTTACACGCGGCCGGTGGTCACGATGACGCTGATCGCGATCAACGCGCTGGTGTTTCTTTTCGAACTGTCGCTGGACCCGTGGTCGCGCAACGGGTTCGTGGCGGCGTACGGGCTGGTGCCGGAGCACTTCGCATGGGCGAACGTGCTGACCTCGATGTTCCTGCACGGCGGATGGATGCACCTGCTGGGGAACATGTGGTTCCTGTGGATCTTCGGCGACAACATCGAGGACATTCTGGGGCACGCGAAGTTTCTGGGGTTCTACCTGGCTTGCGGGGCGGTGGCGGGAGTCGCGCAAACGCTGCTGGCGACGGACCCGCGGCTGCCGATGGTGGGCGCCAGCGGAGCCATCGCCGGGGTGATGGGGGCGTACATGGTGAAGTTTCCTCACTCGCGGATTCTGACGCTGGTGCCGATCATCTTTTTCTTCACCACGCTGGAAGTGCCGGCGTGGCTGATGCTGGTGTACTGGTTCGCGACGCAGTTTTTCAGCGGGGTCGGCTCGATCGCGTACTCGCATGCGAGCCAGGGGGGCGTGGCGTTCTTCGCGCACGTGGGCGGATTCGCCGCCGGGGCGCTGCTGATCCTCATCCTGGCGAAGGGTCCGCGGTACACGCGGCGGCGGGATCTGTACTGGTAGATGACGCCGCCCGCCTCCATCCGCGTCACGCTATTTACGCGCAAGGGCTGCTGCCTGTGCGACGACGCCAAAGCGGTGTTGCTGGCGGCTCGGGAGCGGGTGGCGTTCGAGTACGAGGAAGTGGACATCGATGGCGTGGAGGAATTGCGGCAACGCTACAATGACGAAGTGCCGGTGATCGCGATCAACGGCGTGAAGGCGTTCAAGTACCGGGTGGACATGAAGGAATTTCTGAAGAAACTGGCGGCACGTAGATGAATCTGGACGTTTTAGCAATTGCGGCGCATCCCGACGATGTGGAACAGACGTGCGGCGGCACGGTGTTGAAGATGGCGGACGCGGGGTACCGGACGGGAGTGCTGGACCTGACCGCGGGAGATATGGGAACGCGGGGAAGTCCGGAGCAGCGGGTGGCGGAGAGTGAAGCCGCAGGGAAGCACCTGGGGTTGAAGTACCGGGGCAACCTGTATATGCCGGACGCGCGGCTGGAGAACAGCATCATGGCGCGGATGACGCTGGCGGCGAAGCTGCGCGAGTTGAAGCCGCGGGTGGTGATCCTGCCGTACTGGCAAGCGCGCCATCCGGACCATTACCGGGCGGCGGAACTGGGATACGAGGCGTGCTTTCTGGCGGGGCTCAGGAAACTGGACGAGTATAGCGAGCCGCACCGTCCGTTCAAGATTCTGTATGCGAGCGGGTATGCGGACGTGCGGCCGAGCTTCATCGTGGACATCAGCGCGCAGTTCGAGCGGCGGATGGCGGCGCTGTTGAGCTACACGTCGCAGTACGGGGAGACGGGCGAGGGCGCGGCGCTATTTCCGAACGAGCAGGAGATCCGGGACCGGCTGGCGAGCGTGGCGCGGTTCTACGGCAACCAGATCGGGGTGAAGTACGGGGAGCCGTTCGTGGTGAAGGAAGCGATACAGATCGACGACATTGTGGCGATGCCGTCGCGATCGATCTAGAAGCGAGTCAGCGGCCGGCGGGGGCAGCGGGCAGCATGTTGCGGATGGCGGCGATCTTCCAGGAGCCGGAGTCGCGGACGAGTACAAAGGTGCTCCACATACGGCGCGTGCCGGCGCTGCCGGCGAGTTCGTAGCGCGCGTCGGCAACGGCGGCGTCCGGCAGGATGTAGCGGATCGATTCGACGGTGAGGGTGCGCTGTCCGCCGGCTTTGGTGCTGGCGATGGTGCCCTTGACCATGGCGTCGCGTCCGCGCCGCCATTCGCCGGTGGAGACGAGTTGATCGGCGGCGGCGGTGAAGAGGGCGGCGACGGCGGCGGGGTCGCCGGTGTCGCGCGCCGCGAGGTAGTGCTGGACGAGCGCACGAATGGCGTCGTCGTCGCGGGGCGGTTGGGCGGAGACCATAGCCAGGGGCAGCAGGGGGGCGAGCAGGGCGATACAGAGGATGAGGAATCGCATGGGTTACCTCGCGGAGAAGGTGGTCCAGGGGCGGGCCTTCATGTCGCGCAGGATGTCCTTCTGCCAGGCGAACTCGGGATGTTTGGCGAGGTGGGCGGCGGCTTTGAAGTCGCGCCCGCAGGCGTGTCCGAGGGCGGCGGTGATGGTCATTTTGGCGGTCATGGCGGCGTCGGCGGCCTTGTTCTGCACGGCGCCGGCTGGACCATACTCCGGCTCCCAGGGCGTCGAGCCGCGCGTGGACAAGTCGATGTGACCGCATAAGGTGCGCTCGTCGGCGACGATCTTTTTGTCGAAGGAATCGTAGTGATCCGCCAGGAAGCG